>NZ_BAAFHE010000008.1:0-242405 GCF_054665075.1 Acidisoma sp. 7E03 | reverse complement strand
TCGCCACACGCTACGACCGGCTCGCCACAAACTTCCACGCCGCTGTCTGCATCGCGGCGGTCGTCAGCTACTGGTTATGAGTCCCAACCCTAAGTTAACATCCAGTTGTTGAATAGTAAAACAACGGACCACTGCTTTAGATTTAATAACGACAACTGGTGACGAAGCAGAGTTTCATCTTCAGGTTCGATTTCCGCAAAAGCCGCTCCTCACGATACGTCGCGATGCGTCCGCGCCCGAGATCTGGCCCTGGGTTCCGGCTCTGCGTCATCAATGCGAGCTCACGATGTTTCGTCTCCTGTCCTATCGCCTTGATGACCACATCATCTCCGTCTCCGGCTCCCTCGGTCGGTTGATCCTACAAGTTTCCGCGCCGATGCAGCCCGGCCGCACCGATTGGTCCGTAGAGCAATGGGCCGACGCGCTGCTCTATGAGCTGAGCGTCCTCCTCAAAGGTCTGGAAGATACGGAAGGCGGAAGCTGAGCGCGCGCGGCCGTGCTGGGTCACCCCACCAGGCCGCGCACCACCTCCCAGCTCTCCCGGTCGGGCGCGAGGATGAGGCCGCCGTCGGTCTCGGTCGGCGTATAGGGCGTGCCGTCCATCCGCGCGGCATAGCCGCCGGCCTCGCGATGGATGAGCCAGCCCGGCGCATGGTCCCAGGGCATCATGCGGGCGAAAAGCCCGACATGGGCGAAGCCCTGCGCCAGCAGCCGGTATTCATGGGCCGCGTTGCGATAGTCCCAACTCGTCGCGAAGCGCGGAAGCTGGGAAAGCAGGCGCGAGCGTCCGGGCTCGGCCATGTAGCGCCAGTTGATGGCGCCAGTCATCCGCTCCAGCGGCGCAGGCTCGGCGACGCGCAGCGCGAAGCGCCGGCCAGAGGGTTCCTCCATCCAGGCGCCGCCATCGCGCAGCGCCAGCGCCGCATCATCCCCGATCGGGTCATGGATGACGCTGGCGACGACCGTTCCACGCACGATCGCCGCTGCCATCACGCCGAAGAGCGGCAGGCCCGCGGCGAAATTCGCCGTCCCGTCGATCGGGTCCACCACGAAGGAGAGATCGGCATCCCCGATTCGGCGGAGAAGCGTGGGATCGGCGGCCGTCGCCTCCTCCCCCACGATGAGGGCCCCAGGAAAGAGGCTCAGCAGCCCCGCGGTGATGGCGCGTTCGGCCGCCTCATCCGCATCCGTCACCAGATCGAGTGGGCCGGATTTCGTGCGCACCCCGCAGGTGTCGAATTGGCGGAAGCGCGGCAGGATCTCCTGCCGCCCGGCCTCCCGCATCACCCCCCAAACGGCCCGCAGCTCGGCCTCGGTCAGTCCCGTCATACCATCGCCTCGAATCGCGCCCGATCCTCGGGCAGCATACGCACGGTCACGCGGATCGCCTCCTCCTGGTCCTCGCGGGAGAGCACCTCGCCATGGCGATACAGCCAGGCGAGCCGCGCGCCGTCGGAGGGCGCGATGTCGAAGGAGGCGACTTCCTTGGCACTCGCCAGCCGCTCGTCGATCGCCGCCCGCAGGGCGTCCAGCCCCTCCCCGCTCAAAGCAGAGATGGGGACGGCGGTGCCGCCTTCCACCTGCCCCGGCACCGCCGCGGTGCCGCCCAGCAGATCCGCCTTGTTCAACACGTCGATGGTGCGCTTCGGCCAATCGGCGTCCAGCGCACCGTCCCGCACCATGGCGTTGAGCACGCCGAGCACGTCCGCCTTCTGGGCGGCCGTGTCGGGGTGCGCGATGTCCCGCACATGCAGGATGACGTCGGCCTCCGCCACCTCTTCCAGCGTCGCGCGGAAGGCGGCGACGAGTTCCGTCGGCAGCTCGCTGATGAAGCCCACCGTATCGGACAGGATCGCGGGCCGGCCGGAGGGCAGCGCGATATGCCGCATCGTCGGGTCCAGCGTCGCGAAGAGCTGGTCCTGCGCATGCACCGTCGCACCAGTCAGCGCGTTGAAGAGCGTGGACTTGCCGGCATTGGTGTAGCCGACGAGGGCGATGATCGGGTACGGCGTGCGCTTGCGCGCCTCCCGATGCAGGCTGCGCGTGCGCCGCACCTCCTCGATCTCGCGCTTGAGGCGCGCCATGCGGACCGCGATCATGCGCCGGTCCGCCTCGATCTGCGTCTCACCCGGGCCGCCGAGGAAGCCGAAGCCGCCGCGCTGCCGCTCCAAGTGGGTCCAGGACCGCACCAGGCGGGAGCGCTGGTAGTCGAGATGGGCGAGTTCCACCTGCAGCGCGCCTTCCTTGGTGCGCGCGCGCTCGCCGAAAATGTCGAGGATGAGGCCGGTGCGGTCGATGACCTTGCAGCCCCATTCCTTTTCCAGATTGCGCTGCTGCACCGGGGTCAGCGCCGTGTCCATGACCACGAGGCCGACCTCGTGAGCCTTCAGATCCGCCCGCACCATCTCGACCTGGCCCTCGCCCAGCAGGGCGGACGGACGGCGGCGACGCAGCGGCAGGATGGCCGAATGCACGATCACGAGGCCGATGGACGCCGCGAGGCCCATCGCCTCGGCAAGCCTGGCCTCGGCGGAACGGCGGCTGTCGGAGACCTCCTCCCGTTCCCAAGGCAGGATGACGGCTGCGCGCGTCGGCGCGCCGCCCATCTCCTTCTCGGTCATGCCGTCGTGACCGTCAGGACCTCCCGCGTGGGGGCACCCTCGGCCTTGGCAGCGTCGAAGAGCTGGATCGGCGCGCCCGGCATCACGGTGCTGATCGCATGCTTATAGACGAGCTGGGTATGTCCATCCCGACGCAGGAGGACGGAGAAGTTGTCGAACCAGGTGATGATCCCCTGGAGCTTGACCCCGTTCACCAGAAACACCGTCACCGGCGTCTTGTTCTTTCGCACATGGTTCAGGAACACGTCCTGAACGTTCTGCGCCTTCTCAGTGGCCACCGAACTATCCTTTTTGTTGTTGCGTTAACCGCATCAGTCGTCACGCTTTCGGGCGTGGCAGCGTGGTGATGCAAAACTTGTACTACACGGCCGCCCCAGCGGGCCAGCGGATGCCCGGCTACCCACGCTTTTGCGTCCTCTCGGCGAGCAGAAAGCGCAGAATGGCGAGGTCTTCAACCAGGTATCGGTGCGAAAGGCGTTCCGGTTCCATCACAAGACGGAATGCCCATTCCAGGCCCGCCTGCCGCAGCCAGGGCGGCGCCCGCCGCGTAATGCCTGTCCAGAAGGCAAGGCCGGCGCCGATGCAAAGCCCGGTGCCGGTGGCGCCTCCGGCCGAGATCGTAGCCAGGGCGAGGCTTTCCTGCAGCGGTGACCCGAGAGCGAAGAGGGTGAAGCGGGCGGGATGCGCCTGCGCGAAGGCGCGTGCGCGCTCGAAGGCGGCAGGGTCCTGGGCCAGGCCCATGGGCGGCAAATGGTGCGCGATGGCGACACCGGGCAGACGCTGGCGCAGAACAGCCACGCCCTCAGGGCAGAGGCCGAGGACGGTCAGCCGGTCCCCCGGCCGCATGTGGCGGTCGAGCAGCACCGCCAGAATGTCCGCCCCGGGCGCGGGCCGGGGCGGCGCCAGACCGAGCCACCGGGCCGCGTGCGCGATCGCCCGCGAATCGAGCGTGCGCCAAGCCGCCGCGTCGTAGAGCGGCCGCAGCTCCGGATGACGGGCGAGCCGCACGAAATGATCGGCGTTCGGCGTGACGAGATAGGCGAAGGGTGCCTGGGGCGGGCGCGCGGCCAGGCGGGCGGCCACCGCTTCCGGGCCTTCGTCCAGCAGGTCGAGCCCGAGGAAGCGCCGGCCGCGGCCGCTCATAGCCCGGCGCTGACGCCGATGAGCACGGCATCCTCCCCGAAATTCGGCCCGGCGCTGGCATGATGATCGCTCAAGCTCACACTCACATCGACGCGCAAGCTGCGGCTCATCAACCAGAGCAGGCCGAAGCGCCCGGTCGCGATCGTCTGGTGCGTGCCGCCCGCGTAATCCGCGCGTTCGAGATCGGCGCCGAGATGCAGGATGAGATGACGCTGCACCTCGTGATCCACGGCGATGCCGGCGACGGTCGCGACATAGGCGCCGATGCCCGCATTCGCGGCGTCTTCGATCCGCCTGTAAACCACGCCATGCCAGGTGGTGCGTTCGCTCGGCTGCCAGGTGATGGCGGCTTCCCCGAGGGGCACCACCTCGTCCTGATAGCCAAGGGCGAAGGCACGGCCACCGACGCCGAGGGCGATGCGCCAGCCCCAGAGCCCGTCCAGATCATGCTCGATGCCAACGAGCAGCGTGCCGCCCACCCAATCCCGCACCGGCTGCGTCAGCGTTCCGTTCGGGTAATGGGCACCGCCGGCGCGCAGGACAATTTCGAGTTGGTTGGGGTCGCCATCGCCGAACAGCCCGTAATCGAGGCGGAGCCCGAGCTGCCCCACCAGCCGGTCGCGATAGGATTGCGGCGCCGGTAGCCCGCCGATGGTGGTCGAGCCGAAGGTGAAACGCAGCAGATCGGCGCTCGGCTGCAGGGTAAGGCGCGAGGGCCGCGTCTCGGCGGAGAGCCGTAGGACGTCCACGGAATAGGCGAGTGGCTGGTCATAGGCCGCGGCATCCAGCGCATTGTCGTTCTGGTGCAGGGCGAGATGGGCGTAACCCGCGGTGACCTTGCAATTCGCGATGTCGGTGACGGCGCCGAGCGCCGCCGTCCAGTCGGTATAGGACTGGTCGGGTGCCTGCGCGTAGCGCTCGCTGTCCGCCGAAAGCGTGGCGCCGACCGCGCCGCCGCGGGCCGGATCGACCGAGGTATAAGTGACGGATGGTCGCGTCGCCAGGATCCAGCTCGGCTTTTGGCCGGCGAGGATGGCGCTGTCATAGGACAGGCTTTCCGACACTTCGGGATGCAGCAGGCCGGCGCCGAGCGGAATCTGGCTCCAGGCCACGTCCTGCTGGATGCGGGAGGTGACGGAGACGCCGCGCGCCGTATCGAAGCCCGGCACGTCGCGCGGATAGGCACTGTCGATGAGTTGGGCGCGCGCCGGCACGCCCGCTGCGCATCCCAGCGCGGTCAGCCAGGCGGTCGCGATGCCGCAAGCCTCTCGTCGCATGGCATCTGGCCATTTCGTTGCGATTTCGATATTACCACGTCATGAAGGAAGGCCAATGGCGGCGGCGCGATTTGGACCGTGGAAAGACGCTGGGCGTGCTCCTGGTGGTGCTCGGCCATCTCGTGGCGCGGGAGGACCCGAGCGGCGCCGGCTGGGGTGCGGCCTGGTACGAACCGCTGCGCGCCGCGCTCTACATCTTCCACATCCCCCTTCTCTTCTATCTCAGCGGCTATGCCGCCGGCTGGTCAGGCGCGGCGACGCTCGGCGGCGGCGCCTGGGCCGCGATGCTCGGCCGGCGGGCGCGGCATTGGCTGCTGCCGGCGGCGCTCTTCGGCCTCGCCGTCCTCGCCGGCAAATGCCTCGCTGCAGGATTCCTCTACGTCGATCATCCCCCGGCCTCCTTCGCCGCCGGGCTGCGCGACCTGCTGTGGAACACGGCAGATAGCCCGGCACAGTCCGTCTGGTATCTCCTGGTGCTCTACGCCTATGCGGCGGCGGTGCCCCCGCTTCTCGCCCTGCTCGGCGGCCGCCCGGCGGTGCTGCTGCTGCTCACGCTCGCGCTGATGCCGCTGCCTTTGCCGCCGCATCTCTTCGCCGACCGACTGCCGCTCTACCTGCCCTTCTACGTCGCCGGCGTGCTGGCGGAACGCCATGACGGCACGTGGTGCGCCTTCCTCGACCGTGCGCGGCCCGTGCTCCTCCCGCTCTTCGTGGTCGGATGCGGCGTGCTGGTGCTGCTCGCACTTGAGGGACTGCTCAACCACCTACCCCGCCCGCCTCTGCTGCTCGCGGCAGGGGCGCTTGCCTTGCCCGCGCTCCATGCGGCGGTGAGGCGGGTGCCCGCGGCGCTGCTGCCGGCGCTCGACCGTCTCGGCCCGCACGTATTCGCGATCTACCTGCTCAACACGATCTTCATTGGTCTTGCCAAGGCCGTTCTGATGCTGCTGCTGCCGTGGGAGGCGGGATGGTTCCCGCTCTTCGCCCCTCTTCTGCTGGCCGCCGGCGTTCTCGGCCCCGTCGCCGCGCATGCGCTGGTCATGCGCCCGGCCCCGCCCCGCCCGCTCTGGCGCTAGGCGCAGGGGGACAGGTCAAGGGCGGCGATAGGCGGCATAGGCCGCCGCCATTTCGGCCTCGGGGAAACCGCGGAGCGCGCGGGCGGAGGGGCGCAAACCAGTCAGCACGGCGGCGGTCCGCGCGGCGTGGCCTCCCAGCAGATCGCGCGCATGCAGGCCGAGCCGCCGGGGCGTGCGGCACCACCGCAGGCATAGAAGGATGCCGTCAGCGATCTCCGCGAGCATCAGCGCATCGGCCCCCGCGAGCAGCGGCGGCGCATCGATCAGCACGAGGTCGTAGCGCTGGCGCCAGCCGGCCGCCTGAACGGCGGCCGCGAGCCGCGCCGGCACCGGCGGGCCGCCCGGGCCTTCGCCCGCCGGCAGCAGATCGAGGGGGGCCAGCACGTCGCGCCGGATCAGAGCCGACCCTTGGGCGCTGCCGATGAGCAGTTCGGCGAAGCCCGCGCTCTCGGCCGCCCCCAGCAGCGCGCTGAGCCGCGGGCGCAGACGGTCGGCGTCGATCAGCAGGACGCGCTCCCCACCCCGCGCCGCACGCCGGGCGAGCGCCAGGGCCAGGGTGGACTTGCCTTCGCCCGGTCGGCTCGAGGTCACCATGACGATGCGCGGATCGCCGAGCGCCTGGCGCAGACGGCCGCGGAGCTGATCGAGCGCATTGGCCGCGGGCCCGCCATCGCGCAGCCATTCCGCCTGCAGCGCCTGGCCGCGCAGGGCGAGCTGGGGGACGGCGCCGAGGGTTTCGAGGCCGAGGCCCATGCGCAGTTCGGCCTCGGTACGAAAGCCGCGGCCGCCGGCCTCCCGCGCCCAGGCAAGGCCGGCGCCGGCGACGAGCCCGGCGAGCAGGCTTGCCGCCAAGAGAAGGGCCGTGCGCGGCGAAGACGGCCGCACCGGCGGCTCGGCGCGCGAGAGAATGCGGGCATCCGGCGTCTGGATCGCCGCCTGCTGCGCCGTCTGGTCCATGCGGGAGAGCAGCGCCTGCAGCAGGCCGCGCGTCGCCTCGGCATCCTGGCGCATGGCGGCGAGCGGCACCTCGGCCGCGGCCTCCCGCGCCGCCTCGGCCTTGAGCAGCGCGAGGTTGCGGCGCAGCGAGTCGAGCCGGCCCGCCGCCGCATCCGCATCGTCCGAGACGCCGGCGCGGACGGCGGCGAGTTCCGTGCCCGCGGCCGCGCGCAACGCCGCCATCTGCTCGCGCAGTGCCCGCACCTCGGGATGGTTGGGACCGAGACGGGCCAGCGCCGCGTCGAGCTTGGCCGAAGCCTCGGCCTCCGCCAGGCGCATCGAGATCAACCCTTCCGGCAGGCTGCCCGCCCCACCCCGCGCCACCTGCCGGCGCGCCCGCGCCGCCGCCAGATCGTTTTCCGCCCGCATGAGCTGTTCGCCGAGGGCGGAAATCTCCTCCGTGCCGATGCGGGCCTGCACGCCGGCAACGAGGCCGTTCTCCTCCTGATAGCGGGCGATCGCCGCCTCCTGCGCCGTCACCTTGGCACGCAGTTCGGCGGCACGCTTGGCCATCCAGGCGTCGGCCGCGGCCAGGGCTGCGGTCTTGGCGGTCAGCTGATCGGCGAGATAGAGCGCCATGATGCGGTTGGCGGCCTGCGCCGCGAGCGCCGGGTCCCGCGCCGTGAAGGAGACGGCGAAGACGCGGGAGGCACCCACTGGCGCGACGGCGATGGCCTTCATCACGGTTGCATCCAGCCAGCCCTGGCGCGCCCCGGGGCTCAGGCCGAGCGGCGGGGTGAAGCCGGGCGCCTGGGAAAGATCAAGCACGTCGGCCACACGGCTCGCGATGCCGAGGCTGCCGAGGATCGCGGCCTGGCTCGCCACCACCGTGTCCGTCGTCGGGTCGGTCTTCAGGATCGACTGCAGAACCTCGGGCGCGTAGCCCGCGGGGTCGTAGAGGATGGTCCCCGTCGCCGTGTAGAGGGTCGGCATGCGGGTGATGGCGAGGGCGCCTAGAGCCGGGGCCAGCAGCGCGGGCAGCAGCAACGCCCAGAGCTGCCGGGCCAGCACGCCGCAGAGCCAGTCGAGCGGCGCCCCCTGCCGGTCCGCCGCGCGCAGTGGGCGCTGCGCGAAGCCCGGCTCGCCGTCCGTCAACCCGCCCGCGCGGCCGAGCTGCAGACGCCCCTGCGCGTCATCCAGCACGAAGGACATCCCTCTTAAGAAATGATTTCGATACAGTATCATAACGGATAGCATTTATAAACTGTTCGTTGTCCCGCATTGCGCCGAGGAAATGCATGCACGCCCTGCGGCTGGCCCTGTTGCTTCTGCTGCCGCTGGCCGCCTGCGCGCCGTTGGGCAGCGACCTGCCTCCGCTGCCGCCGCCGGCGCAAAGCAGCAGCTATCGGCTGGGACCTGGCGACCGCGTGCGTGTCGCCGTCTATGGGGATAAGGAGCTGTCGGACGTCTATGCCATCGGCGATGATGGGCAGATCGCGCTGCCCCTCGCCGGCAGCCTGCGCGCCGAAGGGCGGACACCGAGCGCCCTCGCCCAGGCGATTGCCGAGCGGCTCAGCGCGCGCGGCATGATGCGCGATCCGTCGGTCGCGGTGGAGGTCGCAACCTACCGCCCGATCTTCATCCTGGGCGAGGTCGCCCGCCCCGGCCAATACCCCTATGAGCCGGACATGACGGTGATCGCCGCTGTCTCGCTGGCCGGCGGCTATACCTACCGGGCGGTGAAGGGCTATGAAGCGGTGGTGCGCACCGACGAGACGGGCACGCATAAGGGCTTGACCAGGCCCGAGGATCGCCTGGCCCCAGGCGACGTCATCACGATTTTCGACCGGGTTTTCTGATGCCTCTGCACCGCCTGCTGCCGGCCTTCGCCGCTGTCTCCTTCAGTCTTCTGCCGCTCGCCGCCCACGCCCAGGCGAGTTGGTCGACCCAGCATGGGGTGGGGCCGGCGCCGGGTCCCCTGCGCATCATCGGCGCTGGCACCGGCTGCATTGCGGGTGCGGTGCCGCTGCCGGCGGCCGGGCCTGGCTACACCACCATCCGCGCGCCGATCAGCAGCTTCTGGGGCGCGCCGGAGACGGTGCGCGGGGTGGAGACGCTGGCCGCCTGGGCGCGCGCGGACGGGCTGCCGGAACTCTATGTCGGCGATCTCTCGGGGCCGCGCGGCGGCCCGCTCGCGGGCGGCCATGTGGCGCATCAGCGTGGCGTGGACGTGGACGTCTATCTCGACACTGACCAGAAGCCGGCGCTGCCGCAGAGCGCACTCAACACGCTGGAGCCGCCGCCGATCGTGCCCTACGGCGCGAGCCGGGTGGACCCCAGCCAGTGGTCCGCCCGGACGGTGACGCTGATCTATCTCGCGACGCAGCTGCCGGGGCTGGACCGTCTGCTCGTCAATCCCGTCATCAAGCGCCAGCTATGCCAGACGGTGACGGGCGATCGCAGCTGGCTGCACAAGGTGCGGCCCTGGTGGGGGCATCGCGGCCACATGCACCTGCATTTCGCCTGCCCGCCGGGCCAGCCGGACTGTGTGAACCAAGCGCCTATTCCGGCCGGAGACGGTTGCGATGCGAGTCTTGCCTGGTGGTTCGCAGCCGACGGCAGCGTGCGGACGCCCCCGCCGTCCAAGCCGGGCGGCAAACCGCCGGCGATCCCCGCCGCCTGTGCGGCGATCCTGGCCCCAGTCGAGGCCGCCGGCCCACCGCCAGGCGCCGAGGCCGATTAGGGGGCGGTCAGCGCCTCGTCCAATCACGGGTTGATCGCCCACATTCGGGGTGACATCCCGTCATCCCCGCTTGGGTCACGGTTGCGGCGCCCCGACGGGTCGATGCCCGCCGCAAGGCCAGGCATGACGATTTTAGGGTCTTACGGACGCACGATCACCTTGATCTCACCGCGCTCGGGCGCGCCGGCGACGACATCGGGCACCTCGGCGAGGCCGATGCTGCGCGTCACCAAACGGTCGAGGTCCAGCGTGCCGCTCGCCACCAGCGCCGCTGCACGTTCGTGGGTGAAGGGGTTGAGATAGGCCGGGCGGATCGTCACTTCATTGACCAGGAGGTCGAAGGGCGTCAGCGGAACTTCGAGCCCCGCCGGCGTCACGCCGAAAAGCACGAAGGTGCCGCCGCGCCGCGTCATCGCAATGCCAGTCTGGAAGGTCTCCGGAACGCCCGCGCATTCGATGGCGACATCCACGCCGCCACCCGTCAGCGCCCGCACTTCGGCGACGGTATCGGTCGCCGTCGGGTCCAGCGCTTCCGTCGCCCCCATGGACAGCGCCATCTGCCGCCGCGCCGCCTGGCGGGTGACGAGGATAATGCGCCCGGCGCCGGCGCGCCGCGCGAGCTGCACCATCAGCAGGCCGATAACCCCGCCGCCGAGGATCGCGACGCTCCCGCCCGGCCGGATCGCGGCCTTGTCGATGGCGTGCAGGCAGCAGGCGAGCGGCTCCGAGAAGGCGCCGTGCACGGGGTCGAGTCCCGAGGGCAGAACATAGGCCTGCGCCTCCGGCACCGCCGCGTGCTCCGCGAAGCCGCCATCCCGCGTGACGCCGATCGCGGTCAGCCGCACGCAAAGATTCGGCTGCGCTCGGCGGCAGGCCGGGCAATGGCCGCAAGCGATGTTGGGATCGATCGTCACCAACTCGCCGCCCGAAAAGCGCGTCACTTCCGGCCCGACCGCTTCGACCAGGCCGCAGAATTCATGGCCGAGGGTGACGGGCCGCGCCGTCGGATATTCCCCGTGCAGCATGTGCCGGTCCGAGCCGCAGATGCCGGCGGCCAGAACCTTGACCAGGATTTCGCCGCGCCCGGGTACGGGTGCGGGCACGCCCCGCAGCGCCATGGCGCCGATCTCTTCCAGCCGTGCTGCCTGCATCGTCTCGTCTCTCCCCTCCGGCGCCCGTACCGGCGCAGGCGGGCAAAATGCCGCCTGGTCACCGGCCTGTCGATGGCGTGTCTCAGCGCACCAGGCCGCGGGCGGCGGCCCGTTCCACGGCGCGGGTGAGCGGGGCCAGCAGATCAGCGGCGAGCCGATTGACCTGCCAATAGAGCGGCACGTCCAGCGGATGGGCGGGGGCGAGGTCCACCAAGCGTCCGGCCGCGAGATGGGGCTCGGCCAGCGACAGCGGGTTCATGCACCAGCCCATACCGGCAAGGGCGCCGTCGAGAAAGGCGTGAGTGGAGGGTAGCCAATGCGTCGGGCAGAGCGGGGCCATGCCCAGCGTCTCGCGCAGCCAGCGTGTCTGCAGGGCGTCATGCCGGCTGTAGACGAGCACGGGCGCGTGGGCGAAGGCCGCCTCCGTCAGACCTTGCGCGAAATGCCGCGTGACGAAGTCGGGGCTCGCCATGGCGCCGTAGCGCAAGCGCCCGAGGGCGACGCGGCGGCAGCCGGGAATGGGCTTCTCCCGGCTGGTGACGGCAGCGACGACACGGCCATGGGCCAGCCAATCCGCCGTCTGCCCTTCGTCGTCCACGGCGACGTCGAGCAGATGGCCGGTCTCTGCAGTGAAGGCCGCTGCGGCCGCGATGAACCAGGTGGCGAGGCTGTCCGCATTGGTGGCGACGTGGAGCGTGACGCGGCCGCCCTCGGCCGCCCCGCCGCCGTGGGCCGGCAACTGGCGCAGCAGTTCCGCCTCCAGCAAGCCGACCTGCTCCAGATGCCGGCATAGCCATTCGCCCTTCTCCGTCGCGGTGCAGGGGGCGCCACGGCGGATCAGGAAGAAGCCGAGGCGGTCCTCCAGCGCCTTGACCCGCTGGGACACCGCGGAGGGCGTGACGTTGAGGAGAGCGGCCGCACGCTCGAAGCTGCCGCTTTGCACCACGGCCGCGACCGCACGGAGGGCGGCATAGTCGATCATGACTTAGTCTCGCTTAATCTGAATTAGATTCCTTAACTGGTCTTATTCTGTGCCACCGGCGATGGAGTGGGCAACAGCCTCCTGCGACGAAAGCCTGTGCCATGCTCTCCCTCCCCGTCTTCGCCACCGGCCTCGCCATGGGCCTCAGCCTCATCATCGCCATCGGCGCGCAGAACGCCTTCGTGCTGCGCCAAGGGCTGCTCGGCCGCCACGTCTGGCCGGTGACGCTGATCTGCGCCGCCTCCGATGCCGTGCTCATCGTCGTCGGCGTGCTCGCCTTCCGGCAGGTGGCGGCGGCGCTGCCCGCCTTCGCGCCGATGCTGCGCTATGGCGGTGCCGCCTTCCTGATCTGGTATGGCCTGCGCAGCCTGATTTCGGCCTTGCGCCGGCCAGGCGCGCTGGCCGCCGCCGAAGGCGCCGCCGCGTCCCTGCCCCGCACGCTGCTCACCTGCCTTGGCCTCACTTGGTTGAACCCGCACGTCTATCTCGACACGGTGGTGCTGCTGGGCAGCATTGCGGCGCAGTTCCCTGGCGCGCGCGGCAGTTTCGCGGCCGGCGCGATGACCGCCTCCCTGCTCTTCTTCCTTGCCCTCGGCCATGGCGCGGCCTGGCTGCGCCCGCTTCTCGCCCGCCCACGGGTCTGGGCGGTGGTCGAGGTGCTGATCGCGGCGACGATGTGGGTCACCGCCGCGCGTCTGCTCATGATGGGGTGAAGGGCGGCTCAGCCTTCGGCCGGCAGGAACAGCACGAGGCTGATGCCGGGCATGGCCGGCATGTCCAGCCGCTGGTGGCGGAAGGTGCAGAGACCCAGGCGCGGTGAAAGAAACCGCGTGACACCCTCGCCGATCTCGCCGACCACCTGATCCTCCCATAGCCGACGGAAGGCCGGGCTGTCGGCCGCAAGCTCCGCCGCGAGACGACGGAAGGGCGCGGGATCGATCGCTTCGGCGGCGTTGAGGCGGAAATTGGCGACCAGGGCTCGCGCGTCCGCCTCCCACCCCGGCATGCTGCGCCGGTGGTAGCCGCGGGTGAAGAGCAGCCGCAGCACATTGCGCTCGCCCTCGGGGATACGCGCGAAGTCTCCGAACGTCCGGGTATTGGCGGCGTTCCAGCCGCGCACGGTGAACAGCGCATCTCGCGCGTAGGCGGGAAGGCTGATGGCATCCAGCACCGCCTGCAGCCTGGTCGGGTCCGAAGCCCCGGCCTGCCCGGCGTGCAGCGGCGGCGGGCGATGGTGGGCGAGCGCGAAGAGATGGCGCCGCTCGACCTCCGTAAGCCCCAGTGCGCGGGCCAGATTGTCCAGCACGGCGGCTGACACGCGAATGGGCTTCGCCTGTTCGAGGGCCGTGAACCAGGTGAGGCCGACGCCCGCCGCGGCTGCCAGTTCCTCTCGTCGCAGACCGGGCGTGCGGCGCCCACGGCCACCGCGAAAGCCCAGCGCTTCGGGTGCGACGAGCCCACGACGATGGCGGATGAACCCTGCCAGCTCCCGCCGCCGCGCCTCGTCCTGCATGCCTGGCCTCATTCTGCCCGTCACTTCAGCTGATAGCATGATTTCCCGCCTGCACGCGGGCGCGCGGGAATGGAAGGAAACGGCATCACCTGGAGAGATGCCGTGCTGTCCTGGATCTGCGCCGGATGCGCCGCCGCCCTCGCGGGCTTTTCCCGCGGCTATGCGGCCTTCGGCACCGCCCTGCTCTACGTGCCGCTGATGACGCTCGCCTTCGATCTGCGCACGGCGCTCGTCACCCTGTTTCTCATCGATCTCCTGCCCGCACTGCCCCTCGTCGGGCGGGCGCTGCAGCACGGCGATGCAGGCGTGCTCCGCCCCATGGCACTCGGCGCTTTGCTCTCCAGCCCCTGCGGCCTGATCCTGCTGCTGCACATGCCGCCGCACCTTACCCAGGCCGCGATCGGCACGCTGTCGCTGGCCGCCGTCGGCGCGCTCAGCGTGCGGCCGGGATGGCGCTTCGCCGGCGGCTGGCCCCAAAGCCTTACCGCCGGCGCGGCCGCCGGGCTCGTCGGCGGCCTCTCGGGGATATTCGGGCCGCCCGCGATGATCTATCTCCTCGGCCGGCAGGATGGCGCCGTCACCACCCGGGCCAATGCGACGGTCTTCATGACGCTGGAAAGCCTGATCCTGGGCGCGGGTTACGCCGCGGCTGGCATGGTGACGTCAGGACGCCTGCTGCTCGCGCTTGGCCTCGCCCCAATCTATGGGGGCGCGCTCTGGCTCGGCGCCCATAGCTTCGCCCATACGGGCGCGCATCTCTACCGCCGGCTGATGCTGGCTCTTCTCGCGATCATGGGCCTGGTGCTGCTGGCCGGCGCCTGACTGGCCAGCGCCGCTGCCTCAGCTCGCGTTGCCGCCGGTCACCGCCGTCTTGATCGTCTGGCCGATCGAGGCATTGGGCTCGGCCTCGTTCGCAGGCGTCGGGAAGGTGTCCTCCCAGCCGCCGCCGAGCGCGAGATAGAGAGAGACGAGATCGGTCGAGACGGCCGCGATGCTGTCCTGCAACTGGCGTTGACTGGTCAGCACGTTCTGCTGCGCGTTGAGCACGTCGATATAGGTTGCGATCCCCTGGGTGTAGCGATCCCGCGCCAGATCGAAGGCGTGCTGATTGGCGGCGACGGCCTTGGTCAGCAGCACGCGGCGCTGCTGCTCCTGATCGTAGTCGGTGAGCGCGTTGTCAACGTCCTCGAAGGCTTGCAGAACGGTCTTGTCGTAGGAGACCATGGCCTCCTTCTGCCGCTCCTTTGCCAGATGCAGCTGCTCGACCAGCTTGCCGCCCTGGAAGATGGGCACCTGTACCATGCCGCCCAGGATGTAGGTGCGCGCCGCGGTGGTGAAGAGATCCTGCGTCGCGTTCGATTCGATACCGAAAACGCCAAGCAGATTGAAGCTCGGGAAGAAGCTCGCGACCGAGACGCCGATATTCGCGGTCGCCTGATGCAGATTGGCCTCCGCCTCCATGATGTCGGGGCGGCGGCGCAGCAGATCGGAGGGCAGGCCCACCGGAATGACGGCCGGCGTCGGCGGCACAGCCTCGGGCGTGATGAGTTCGGACTGCAGCGCGCGCGGCGGCAGGGCCAGCAGCATGCTGAGCGCGTTGATATACTGCGCCACCTGCTGCTGGGCCTGCGGCACCGTTGCTTCCGTCGTGGTGAGCTGTGCCTGTTCCTGCGCAACGTCGAGCTGGTCGGTGAGGCCCGCGACCGCGCGCTGGCGCGTCAGCGTCAACAGCTTCTGCGCGGTGTTCACGTTGTCCTCGGCGATGCGCAGCTGCATCTGCGCGTTGCGCAGCTGCACGTAGTCACGCGCGACCTCCGCCATCATCTGGATCAGCACGCCGCGGCGGTCGATTTCTGACGCCTGGATCGCGGCATTGCCCGCTTCCACCTGACGCCGCACCTTGCCGAAGATGTCGAGTGTCCAGGTCGCGTCGAACCCGTATTGATAGATCGACATCGGGCTGATGCTCGAAGAACCCGATCCGCCGCCCGAGGACGAGGAGGAACTGCCACCACCGAAAAGCGAGCCGCCCTTGTCGGAGAGCTTGATGTCGGCCGCCGTCGCATTGCCGTTTACGCTCGGGAAGAAGGCGGAGGCGGTGACGCCCGCATTGGCGCGGGCTTCCGCCAGCCGGATCGTCGCGGTCTTCACGTCGAGATTCTGGGCGATGGCGCGCTGGATCAGCGAATTGAGTTCGGGATCGTTGAAGCTCTTCCACCAAGAGACTTCGATGGGCGCCGCATCCGGCTGGCTGACGCCCTGGCCCACGCTGCGTCCCGTCAGAAAGGATGCGGGGTCATAGGGCGGCGTCGGCTTCTTGAAGTCCGGCCCGACCGCGCAGCCAGCCATCATGACCAGGCTTGCGGTCGCGGCAGACCATGTCAAACCGGCCCGGGCCTTCGTCAGGGCTTGTCTCAAGGTCTTGGCCAACGATGCCGCTCCTGCCACGCGCTATGACCGAACGGTTCGGTTAGCTGCTTGTATGATAGGAGCGGGACCGGCATTGTCAAACCTGCCGAGGCGGGGAGAGAGCGTGAGCGGGACCGATAACACCAATGCGACGGACGCAGATGCGCCGGCCGAGGCGCTGTCGCCCGAGCGGCGCCAGGCGATCCTCGACGGCGCCGGACGCGTCTTCGCCCGCGACGGCTACGAAGGCGCGAGCATGGCGCGCATCGCCCGCGAAGTCGGCGTTTCCAAAGGCACGCTTTACAACTATTTCCCGAGCAAGGCGGCGCTCTTCCACGGCGTGATCTCCACTTCCTGTGACAGCGCCTTCCGGCACCTCCTGCCCGATGCGCAAAGCCTGGACAGCGCGGAGACGACGCTGCGCAGCCTCGGGCTCACCATCGTCGAGATGATGGTTTCGCCCTTCCGCCGCGCCATTCACACCATGGTGATGTCGGAAGCCGAAAAGTTCCCCGAACTCGCCCGGATCTTCTACGAGGCGGGCCCCCAGCGCGCCCTCACCTACCTCGCGGGCTGGCTGCGACAGCAGACCGAGGCTGGCCATTTCACCATCGTGGATGCCGACTTTGCGGCAGAACAATTCGTCGCCCTCTGTCAGACCAAGCTGGTGATGCGCGCCCGGCTGCGCCTGGCCGAGCCGACACCGGCCGAGGTTGAACGTGTCGTCCAGGGTGCTATTGCGGTCTTCCTCGCAGCCTATGGCGTGCCGACCCAAGGAGAGAAGACGTGACCGCAGCCCCCAACCAGACCGAGGCCGTGCTGGCCCGCTTGAAGGCGACGGAAGCCGAGGCCGAGGCCAGCCTGTGCGACTTCCTCTCCATCCCGAGCGTCAGCGCCCAACCGGCCCATGCGGCGGATTGCAGACGGGCGGCGGACTGGCTGCTGCGCGAATTCGCAGCCGTCGGCTTCACGATGCAGTTGCACGAGACGGCGGGGCATCCGATCGTCACCGGTCATTATCCGGGGCCCGCCGACCGTCGTGTCCCGCATGTCCTCTTCTACGGCCATTACGACGTGCAGCCGGCGGATCCGCTGGAGCTGTGGACCAGCCCTCCCTTCACGCCCACGATCGTGGACGGGCCGAAGGGCCGCCGGGTCGTCGCCCGCGGCGCGGTGGACGACAAGGGTCAGGTCATGACCTTCCTCTGGGCCTGCCGCGCCTGGCATCAGGCGACGGGCAGCCTGCCCATCCGCATCACCCTGCTGCTGGAAGGCGAGGAAGAGGTGGGGTCGGCCAATCTGGAAGCCTTCATCGACGGCCACAAGGATCTGCTCGCAGCCGACATCGCGCTCGTCAGCGACACCGACATGTGGGACCGCGAGACCCCGGCGCTGACCACCCGGCTGCGCGGCCTCGTCTACACCCAGGTCGATCTGATCGGGCCGGACAAGGATCTGCATTCCGGCATGTTCGGCGGCGCCGCGCTCAACCCGATCAACGCGCTGACGCGCATCCTGGGCGATCTGCATGATGAACAGGGCCGCGTGCAGATCCCGGGATTCTACGATGGCGTGGACGAACTGCCCCCGGCACTCGCCGCCCAATGGGCATCGCTCGGCGTCGACGAGAGCGAGATGCTGGCGGCGATCGGTCTGACGCATGGGGCCGGCGAAACGGGCCGGCCGGTGCTGGAGCGGGTCTGGGCGCGGCCGACCGCGGACATCAACGGCATCTGGGGCGGCTATACGGGCGAAGGTGCCAAGACGGTCATCGCCTCCCACGCCCATGCCAAAGTCTCCTTCCGGCTCGTCGGCCGGCAGGACCCGGCGCGCGTGCTCGCCGGTTTCGAGCGCTTCCTGGCCGATCGCACGCCGCCAGGCGCCCGCCTTAGCCTGCAGGAATATGGGCTGAACCCGGCGGTGGAAGTTGCCATGGACAATCCCTTCGTGCCGGCGGCGCAGGCGGCGCTGCGCGAGGAATACGGGCGCGAGCCGGTGCTCATGGGATCGGGCGGCTCCATCCCCGTCGTCGGCACCTTCAAGATCGCGCTTGGCCTTGACACCATCCTGATGGGTTTCGGCCTCGACGATGACCAGGTGCACAGCCCCAACGAGAAATTCGACATCGCCTGCTTCCGGGGCGGCGCGCGCAGCCACGCCCGTCTGCTCGGCAAGCTCGCGGCCGCGGTTGCGGAGGGCGGGGTTGCGCGATAAGCGAGAGAGACCATTCCACTGGCGAAGCGGGAGCTCTCCATGTCGCGCAAGTCTCTGATCCTTCTGGCGGCGGCCGTCGCCTTGGGTGGCATCGTGCCCGGCCTTCTGCCCGCGCCGGCCGCGGCCCAGGTGATGCAGAGCTATCTGCCCCGACGGCTGACCAATAGCGACATGACGATCCTCCGCACCGAGGCCGGCAAGCTCGGCCCGGACGGCCCGCAGGAAGAGTCCTGGACCAACCCGAAGACGAAGCATTCGGGCACCGTGACCTTCAAGAAGCAGTTCGAAAGCCATGGGCTGCAGTGCCGGGAGTTCGGCTACACCTTCCACACCGGCGTCAGCACCGACGGAATGCCCTACAAGCTGACTTGGTGCCAGAAGCCGGATGGCGAATGGGCCATCGCCAGCCAGTGAAATCGTGACAGGGCCAGCGGGCAAGTCCCGCTGGCTGTCGCCTCTTTTTCGGGCCTATGGTGAGGACCCTCGTACAGACCCCGCGGACGATGACGCAGAGCCTTTCCCCTTCCCCGCCCCTTTCCATCGATGATTGCCGCCAGGCCGGCGTGGCCTTCGGGGAATCGATGCGCGGCCGGTCTCGCCAGAAATTCGAAAGCGCGCTGATGCGGCGCATCGACCAGTTGGTCGCGAGCCTGGCCGAAACCAAGATGGACGAGGACGAAGCGGTGGCGGCCTTCGACGTCGCCGCCTGGGACGCCTGGGAGGCGGTGCTCGGCGCCCTCGCCGCGCCGGAGCCCCCGGCCGAACCCGGCCGCACCGCCGCCCGCCCGCGCGGCAAGGGCTGACGCAAGGCGGTTAGCCCGCCACCTTCAGATGGTCGATGAAGGCGCGGAGCGGCGCCGGAACCAGCCGCCGCCCGGGGTAGTAGAGAAACGGCCCCGGGAAGGAGAGCCACCACTCGGGCAGAATGGGCACCAGGGCGCCGCTGTCGATATACGGCTGCAACCACTCTTCGAAGAGATAGATGATGCCGGCGCCGCTGAGTGCCGCCGACACCGAAAGTTCCACAGCCCCGCCGAGATTGACGATCAGCGGCCCTGTTGGATCGAGCTTCACCACCTCGCCTGCCCGCTCGAATTCCCAGGTGACGACGCCACCCCGAGTCAGGCGCCCCGGCAGGCAGGCATGGCCGAGCAGGTCGCGCGGATGCGCCGGCACACCTCGCCGAGCGAGATAGGCGGGTGACGCGGCCAGAGCGAAGCGCTGCACGCGCGGGCCGATGGGCACCGCGATCATGTCCTGCTCCAGCCGCTCATCGTAGCGGATGCCGGCATCGAAACCGGCGGCCAGCATGTCCACGAAGCCGTCTTCCGCCATGATCTCCAGCCGGATGTCGGGATAGGCCGCGAGGAAGCCGGGGACGATGCGCGGCAGGATCAGCCGGGCCGCCACCACCGGCACGTTGAGGCGGAGCGTACCGGCAGGCTTCTCGCGAAAGCCGTTCACGATGTCGAGGGCGGATTCGACCTCCGCCAAGGCCGGAGCCAGCCGCTCGACCAGCCGTGCGCCCGCTTCGGTGGGACGGACGCTGCGGGTCGTGCGATGGAAGAGGCGAAGCCCGAGGCGCGCTTCCAGCCGGCTCACCGCCTCGCTGAGGCCGGAGGCGCTGGCTCCCGTGATCCGTGCCGCATCTCGGAAACCGCCGGTCCGCGCCACCGCCAGAAAGGCGTTTAGATCGTCGAGCTCGACCGCCATTGTTCGGCTCTCCGCACAAGCTGTTCGGATTGTAGCTGGTTATCGTGCGCTGGTGCAGACCCTATCTTCTGGTCACACAGAGAGGAGACCACCATGACGATGATCGACAGTGCCGGCACTTACACCCTGGGCGACAGCACCGTGCGCCGGCTGGGCTACGGCGCCATGCAGCTGGCCGGTCCCCACGTCTTCGGCCCGCCGAAGGACCGCGCGGTGGCCGTCGCCGTGCTGCGGGAGGCGGTGGCCCAGGGCGTCAACCACATCGACACCTCCGACTTCTACGGGCCGCACGTTACCAACGAGATCATCCGCGAAGCGCTGCACCCCTATCCGGAGGATCTGGTGATCGTCACCAAGGTTGCGGCAAAGCGCGGTTCGGACGGCGCATGGCTGCCCGCCCTGTCCAAGGAGGAATTGACGCAGGCGGTGCATGACAATCTCCGCAGTCTCGGCCTGGAGCAGCTGGAGGTCGTCAACTTCCGCAGCATGCACGGGCTGCACACCCCGGCCGAAGGTTCGATCGCCGAACAGATCGAGACGCTGGCGGAGCTGAAGGCACAAGGTCTCATCCGCCACATCGGCGTGAGCCACGTGACGCCGACGCAGCTTGCGGAAGCGCGCAGCATCACACCGATTGTCTGCGTGCAGAACTTCTACAACCTCGCCAATCGCGGCGACGAGGCGATGATCGAGCAACTCGCGGCCGAGGGCATCCCCTACGTACCCTATTTCCCGCTGGGCGGCTTCACGCCCCTGCAGTCGAGCATCCTGACGGAGGTGGCCGAACACGCAGCGGCGACGCCGATGCAGGTGGCGATCGCCTGGCTGCTGCAGCGTTCGCCGAATATCCTGCTCATTCCAGGCACCAGCTCGCTCGGCCATTTGCGGGAAAATCTCGAAGCCTCCGCCATCCATCTCTCGGACGGGGCGCGCGCAAAGCTCGACCTGCTGAGCGAGAAGAAGGACGAGGCCTAAGCGCTCTGGCGGAATGGCCGAGGCTGCGGCAGCATGGCCACCTCAACAGGAGGCCGTGACGTGACACTCAGCTTCGGCATTCTCGTCTTTCCCGGCGTGCAGCAGCTCGATCTCACGGGCCCCTACGAGGTCTTTGCCTCGGCGACGGACGCGGCGGTGCATCTGCTGTGGAAGACGACCGAGCCGGTGACCGCCTCAACCGGCCTGGTTCTGCACCCGACGGCCAGCTTCGCCGAGGCCCCGCCCCTCGACCTGCTGTGCGTCCCGGGCGGCGCCGGCGTCAACGCGCTGCTGGAGGACGCGGAGACTCTTGCCTTCCTGCGTGCCAAGGCCCCCGCCACCCGCTTCCTCACCTCCGTCTGCACCGGCGCACTGGTGCTGGGGGCGGCTGGGCTCATCGCCGGCCGGCGGGTAGCGACGCATTGGAATGCACGGGATTTTCTGCCGGCCTTCGGCGCGATTCCGGATAGCGGCCGGGTGGTGCGCGACGGCACGCTCATCACAGCAGGCGGGGTCACCAGTGGCATTGATTTCGGCTTGTCGGTGATCGCCGAGCTTTATGGCCAGGCGGAAGCTGAGCGCATCCAGCTCACCCTGGAATATGCCCCTGCACCGCCCTTTTCGGCCGGGCGGCCCGAGGATGCGCCCGCCACAGTTCTTGCGGCGGCGCGGCAGGTGCTCGCCACCGGTCGGGCGGCGCGTGAAGCGATCATCGCCCGGATCGCTCCCCCGGCTGAAGCTTAGTTCTTCCGTTCGATGTCGGCGAGCCAACGATCGAGCGAACCCAGGAGCTGCCGAGCGTCTTCCGGATCGATCGGCAGATAGACAGCCGGTGTTCCCCTGGCTTCCGCCTCTTCCGACCACAGGGTCAGCACGAAATTCTGCACCCCGGCTACCGTCGTCAGTCGCTCCGCACGTTTCATGGCCATCCAACTCCGTGATGTCCGTCAGAGATAATCCCTACTTATTAAGTAGGATTTCTGGCCATGTCAATAAATTTGCACGTGCTTCATAGCGCTACCTGTTCAAATGAAGGTTGTGATCAGAGACGGCAGCGGCTGTGCCGTAGCGACAAAGAAGAACGACTAGGTGAAAATTCCGACTAAGAGCGCCTAGGGCTCCTGCTCAACTCCCAAGCCGGCGGAGTTCGTCCGACTTGCGCAGGAAGGCAAGGTAGTGGCCGGCGGAGCTGATGGCCTGCTGCTTTTCAGCCAGGGCGCTGAGATACATCTCGTTCAGGATGGAACGCAGTTTGGCGCGAAAGAACACGTAATTCTCGGGCAGTAGGGCCCCGCTCCGATACCACCCACCGCGGAAGAGCCAATCGCCCAGCCGTTCGGCGACCGTGATGTCGAGTCCCTCGAAGAACCGAGTCTCCAACGCATCACCCGTATCGCCCTGCTGGCGATTGTCGAGTTCCGGCACTAGGTCGTAGGCGATGCGCTGGCCCACAGCCTGGAGCAAGTTCCGATCCGCGAAGAAGAGACACGTCGAAACCCAACGGGAGACCGGCAGGCCGGCGATGCAAAGCGTCACCCCAGGACCATAGCGGTCAACCGTGCCGAAGAGGACAGGAAGGCGCCCGGTGAGGGAAGCCGCAAAGGCGGCGTAGGTCAGACAGACATTGTGATCCCAATCCTTCCGGCCGATCGTATCGTTGAGGAAGAAAACACCTCGGGACCGGCCCAGCTCGCCCAACTGGACGATATGGTCTAATCCCGTCTGATAAGCGCCGAATTCCATTCGGCGGTTGTCATCCGCCAGCACCGCGTCGAACAGCTCAGCTTCGGCACCTGCCTGCTCCAAGATCCTGCCGCCCCCGGTGGAGACGGCCAAGATAGAGATCTGGGGAATGAACTGGCGCAACTGCCGGATAAACCAGAGAGAGCGCCCAACATCGGAGGCTCGGTAGGCACAGAAGACAGCGTGAAACCGATCCATGAGACCAGGGCTCTCCTGCACACAGCCGCGCCAGGCCACTTCGGCCGGGCACAGACAGAGCGCTCTCTTCTCGGAGAGCACATAGCGGGGATCAAGGGCGTTTTGACGTATCCGCAGCTTGCGGAGAGCGGAGCGGGACGATCGGGATGTCGTTGACATGCGCCAGCGTGTTCACCAATGTTTCCGGCGCGATGCGGATGCTGCCCTCGAAGGGGTAGTCCAGCAGATGAATGGTCACCAGGATGGTGGCGAGGAAGGCGGCGAAGATGCCGACCAGGACCGACTGCACGCCGTGATGGCCGACGCCGCTCGCCATCACGAAGAGCACGAGCACGCCTGAGAAGCCGATCAGCAAGCCCCAGACCCAGGGCGGCACATTGGTTTCCAGCTGAAACAGCCGCAACTGCCGCTGGTCGCGCACGTCGCTGGTGAGGTGCAGCAGGCTTTCCCGGGTGCCGACGACCAGGGCGTCGCTGAGGGGTACCGCGGCCACCGCGGCGAACAGATGGGTGAAGGCATCTGTCGTCTGCGGGCTGATCTGGCGCCGCGCCATGGCCGGCCATTCGCTCTCCACCTCGCTCTGCACGTAGCGGGCGAGCGCCTGGCGCACGGCGGCAGCGGCCTCGGGCGGCAGATAGGCCGAGCGATCGGCCATGTTCTGCAAGTCCAGCGCTTCGCGGTCCACCGCGTTGGACGCGTCGTTGAACTGATCCCAGACATTGGTGAAGACGAAGGCAATGATGACGGCGAGAATGACGCCCATCTGCAGAAAGACGGCGATGCCGACTTCGTGGAACTGCCGGCGGCTTTCGTGATGCGTCCGGCGCGAGATCAGGTAGCTGGCGACAGCCGGCACCAGAAAGGCCGCGACAACGACGAGCAAGGCACTGAAGTAGGTCACACGGCCCCCCGCCGCTCGTGCCACCACATGCGGGGGCCCAATGGGCTTATGTCGTCGCACCCCCTGTATTGGCAACCCATCTCGGCAAGCCTGGGACAGGCGGGGTCCGCGAACCCTGCCCTATCCGGCCGCGGCGAAGCTCGCGCCGGCCTCTGCCACGCACTGCATCACGCCGAACAGCAGCGCCTCCTGAACCTCGAGGAAGAAGGCGTAATCCGTCGTCAAGACATGCGCCTGCAACTGCACGGTGATAGCCGACCCGCCAAGGCTTGTCAGCGCGACGCGCGGGAAGCCCGGCCGCTTCTCCACCTGCGGATGGTCCGTCAACAGTCGCCGCAGCCCGTCCAGCACCGCCTGGCACTGTTCGGAGGAGGTATCGGCGCGCAACGTGATGTCATGGCGGAAGAGGCACTTGGAGCGCATCGACGCGTTGTTGACGTGCATCCGGGCCAGATCGCCATTCGGCACGGTGGTGAGCGTGCCGTCGAGTTCCCGGATCCGGCTCGAACGCGGACCGATCGATTCCACCACGCCCGATTGCGGGCCGTATTGGATGAAGTCTCCGACGCGGAAGGGCCGGTCCGCGAAGATCGAAAAACCGCCGATGAGGTTCTCGACCGTCGACTGCGAGGCGAGCGCCACCGCAATGCCGCCGACGCCGAGGCCGGCGACGAGGCCGAGGGCGGGAATGCCGATCTGATTGGCACCGTAGAGCAGCAGAACCGCGACGGCGGCGAAGCCGCCGAGCCGCGCGCAGAGCCGCAAGAGGTGCGAGTCGTAGCTGTTGTCCGGGATGCGGGGCGAGGCGATGACGGCTTCCGCAAGCAGGAAGCAGAGGCGCCAGGCCGCCCAAGCGGCGATGAGATAGAGCAGCAGAACGGAAAAGAAGACCTCCGCCACGGCGAAGGTGCCGGAGAGGTTGAGCTGGGACCGCACCAGCAGGATGAAGATCATGTAGAGCAGGAAGAGCCCGAGCGGCGCCACCAAGCCGGCGGCGGCACGGCGGAATCGGCTATGGCCGCGGCCCCAGCGCCGCGTGACCAGGAGCCAGAGGGCGGCGAGGCACAGGACCACGCCAAAGGCGATCAAGGTCGCCGCGATCTTCCAGAGCGGCGTCCCCAGCACGGTGTTCAGAGACCATCGCGGCAGTGCGGCAATCAGGGAGGCCGGGATCAGCGGCCCGGTGATGTTGACCTGCACCATCCGCCAGTTGGCGGCCTTGCTCGGCCGCAGCATCGGCTGATCCTGCATGAGCTCGTGATCGGCCGGGAGCTGCGCCACGGTATCCGCGGTGAAGAGATACTCGCCCTTCTGCGGCCCGCTCTCCATCCGCGCGATGGTGATCGCGGTACCCGGAATGAGCCACTTGTCGGGCAGCTTGCCGCCGGTCCAGCCAGGGGCGCCCGGAATGCTGGCCGGTGGGATGTCGGGCAAGCGGTTGAGGATGTCGGCGAGATACATGGCGGCCGAAGCACCTGCCTTCTGCCGCAGAGCCGGCGCCGCATCCGACAGATCGAAGAGGTCGCCGGCCCGCCGCGCCGTGAAGACCAGGCGCCGCTCGCCATCCAGGGTCTTATGGTTCGTATAGGCGATGAATTCCGCTTCGGTCCGGGCCGTCTGCCGCAGGAAGGATTGATAAGTGGCGCTCGGGCTCGACGTATCGAGCGGCTGCAGCGGCGTATCGGCTGCCGCGACACGGAGTGTCACGAGCAAGAAAACAAGCAACGGCAACGGGGCCAGAAGGTGCCGGCCGATTTCCATGAGGACGCGCAGCCGCCGCCGCCCTCGCCTCCGCTCGCGCGCCTGAGTCACCCGCCCCTCCCGTTTCGACCTGGCAATCGTTGCTCTATGCCACTGGGAAAGGTGAGCGGCCAGGAGGACTGCCGGGCAAGGTCTTTTTCTGGTCGTAGCCCGCTACCGGCTGGGCGGCGCTGCTCACCGCCGGCTGAGAAGCTTCTGAACCTCCTCGAAAACCTCCACCGCGTCCTGGGCCTGTCCCTCGACCGTTCGGCGGTAATCCGCGCGAATGGCAAGAATCTGGGCGGCGAGGATCGCCGCAGCCTGCAAGCGGCCCGATTCGAGCGTCGCCTCGGCAATGGCTTGCGCGTCGTCGCTCGGGTTCAATCCCGCGTTCATGACGAATCTCCCTGTCTTTTTATCGTCTTGCGGGAGACCCTAGGGGTTGCGGGGGCGGCTGGGAAGCCGTGCAGGCTCCGCTCAAACGCCTTCGATCACCTCTTTGATGCGGCGCGCCAGCGTCTCCATACTGAAGGGCTTGCTCTGGATGTGCATGCCGGGCGCGAGATTGCTCGCATTGAGCACTGAATGCTCGGCATAGCCGGTGATGAAGAGCACTTTGAGGTCCGGTCGCACGATGCGCGCGGCTTCGGCGAGCGCGCGGCCGTTCAGACCGCCGGGCAGGCCGACATCGGTGACGAGGAGATCGATCGGCAGATCGGATTGCAGCAGGGCGAGCGCGCCCGTGCCTTCGGCGGCTTCCAGGGCCTTGTATCCGAGGTCGGTCAGCACCTCCGTCACCAGCATGCGCACCGTCGGCTCGTCGTCCACCACCAGCACGGCTTCGCCCGCCGCGGCGCGCGGCACTTCCGCCCGCTCGCCCTGGGCCAGCGCCGCCGCGGCGGCGCCGCCATGCGCGGGCAGATAGAGGGACACGCAAGTTCCCTGGCCGAGCGCCGAGTCGATATGCACCTGCCCGCCCGACTGCTGGACGAAGCCGTAGATCATCGACAAGCCGAGACCGGTGCCGACGCCGATGGGCTTGGTCGTGAAAAAGGGATCGAAGGCGCGGGACAGAACCTCGGGCGACATGCCGGTGCCGGTGTCTCGCACCCGAAGCTCGACATAGGCGCCGGGCGCCAAAGACAGGGTCTGCGCCGCCGCCGAGTCGACCTGCACGCGGCGCATGTCGATCAGGATGTCGCCGCCCTGTGGCATGGCGTCCCGGGCATTGATGCAGAGGTTGAGGAGCGCATTCTCCATCTGCCCGGGATCGACCAAGACATGCAGGGCGCCCTCCTCCGCGGCCGTCGTTCGCACGGCGATTTCCGGGCCCACGCTCCGCTGGATCAGCTCGCGCATGCCGTCAACCAGATCGGCGAGGTCGGTCGCCTTGGGTGCCAAGGTCTGGCGGCGGGAGAAGGCGAGCAGCCGGTGGGTGAGCGCCGCGGCCCGGCGCGCGCCGTCCTGCGCGACACTCACATAGCGCTCGATTCCCTGCAGCCGCCCCTGGGAGAGGCGCGTCTGCAGCAGCTCGAGACCCGCCGTGATGCCGGTCAGGAGATTGTTGAAATCATGCGCGAGGCCGCCGGTCAGCTGCCCGACCGCCTCCATCTTCTGGCTCTGCCGCAGCGCGTCCTCAATCCGCTCGCGTTCGGCGATCTGCTCCTTCAGCCGGGCATTGCTCTCGGCCAAGGCACGGATATGAAGCTTATGTTCGGTGAGGTCGGTCACCACGCCACACAGCAGCATGGAGGGGCTGTCGCGCCCCGTGCCCTCTCCCGGCAACGGGCTGAGCGAAAGATAGACCGGCACCCAGGTCTGATCCGCCGCCACCAGCGTGAACTCCCGCCGCGCGCCGCCGAGTGCCGCAGCGGACAGAAAGGAGGGGAGGCCCTCGCGATCCTCGCCTGAGAGGATGGAGCCGAGGCCGCGCCCGACCAGGCTCGCGGGCTCCGAACGCAGCATCCCCGCCAGACGCGTATTGGTGTAGAGGATGACGCCATCCTCGTTCAGGGTCAGCGCACCTTCCTGGATCTGCTCGATCAGCACGCGGTAGGGCCGGTCCGCGCCCTGCAGGGTGTAGACCGCGTGCTCGCGCCGCGGCGTGGCCACCACCAGAGCGTCGATTTCGCCGCGCCGAATGGCCTCGAGCGTCTCCTCACTCTCTTGCAGCCGCGTCTCGAGCTCCCGGATGCGCGCCGCCATCGCGGCGACGTCGCCACCCCTTCCCGGCGCGTCTCCGCCCGGCATCAGCCGGCGCCCTTGGCTCGCACGTCGAGACCGACGAGCACCTTGTCGGTGTTGGAGAGATCCCCGATGATCCGCTTCAGCGGCGTAGGCAGCTTGCGGACGAGGGTCGGGATGGCGAGGATCTGATCCCCTGCCGCGAGGCGGGGGTTCTGGATGAGGTCGATCACCTCGATTTCGTAGCGACCGGCGAGATGCTCCTCGCACACCCGCTTGAGGTTGGAGAGAGCCGCCAGGGACTTGCTGGTCTGCCCCGCGACGTAGAGGCGCAGGTGGTAGTGCTCGGGATCGTCGTTCATCGCGTCGTCAGCCTGGTCGTCGTCCGTCATTCTGCAGCCCCCCGCATCGCTGCCATCGTCTCTCGGTCTCGCAGAAGCTCTTCTTCGCGGCTGCCGAGCTCAGCGAGGAGGAGGGATTCTTCCTGCTCCTCGTCGGTCAGCACCGCCTGGAGCTCCGCGATCTGCCGTTCGATCCCGGCACGGCGCCGCGCGAGATCCCGCCGGCGACGCTCAGCCTCCTGCTGGCGGGCAAGCTGTGCGGCTTCCTCCCGGGCGCGCTGCGCGACCCGTGCCGTGCCGGTGAGCACGCCTTCCGGCCCGATATAGGGCTCGATCAACTCGATGCCCGCGCCCGTGATCCGGTATTCACGGATCTGGTTGGAGTGGCTCATGCCACGGGCCTTGAGCATGTACAGCGTGCGGTTGAGCTCGCCATTCGCCTCGTCGTTATCGAGCTTGATCCAGCCGTCCATCAGCGAGGAGAGGCCCATGTCGGCATAATCGACCAGCCCGCCGTCGCTGCGCAGGCTGGTGAAAACGCCCAGGATGCCGCGGCTCTTCAGCAGGTCGATCATGCGCAGCAGCGTGCCGTGGACCTCGGAATCCGGGCCGCGAAAGGCGGAGATCGGATCGATGACGACGACCTCGGGGCGAAACTCCTCGAGATCGCGATTCATCCGGGCCAGATGCATTTCCAGACCAAAAAGACTTGGCCGCGAAGCCTCGAAGCGCAGCAGACCGGCATCGAGCCAGCGCCGCAGATCCAGCCCGTAAGACAGGGCGTTGCGCGCGATCTCGTCGGCGCTTTCCTCGAAGGCGAAGAACAGGCAGCGCTCACCCCGCAGGCAGGCGGCATGGGCAAAATGGGTGGAGAAGGTGGTCTTTCCCGTGCCCGCGACGCCCGAAATGAGGATGCTGGAGCCGCGGTAGAAGCCACCGCGCCCGAGCATCGCATCGACCCCGAAGACGCCGGTGGAGACGACCTCCTGCGACGCGGGACGATAGAGGCCCGAGGAGGTAACAGGCAGGACGCTGATGCCGCCGGTATCGATGAGGAAGGGATATTCGTTCGTGCCGTGGGCCGAACCGCGATATTTGACGACGCGCATGCGCCGCGTCGTCACCTGATCCACCACCCGATTGTCGAGGAGGATCACGCAATCGGAGACGTATTCCTCCAACCCCTGGCGGGTCAGCTGCCCCTCGCCGCGCTCACCTGTGATGACGGCAGTGAGGCCCCGATCCTTGAGCCAGCCGAAGAGACGGCGCAGCTCGGCGCGCAGCAGGGCGGCATCGGTGAAGCCGGAGAACAGGGTCTCGATCGTATCGAGCACGACGCGCTTGGCGCCCACGCTGTCCACCGCGAAGCCGAGGCGCAGGAACAAGCCTTCGAGATCGTATTCGCCGTTCTCCTCGATCTCGCTCGGATCGACGCGGACATGGTCGATGGCGATCCTGCCCTGCGCCACCAGCCCGTCGAGATCGTAGCCGAGCGACGCGACGTTGGCGGCCAGATCCTCGGCCCGTTCCTCGAAGCTCATGAAGACGCCGGGCTCGTCGAAGCGAGTGGCGCCATGGACGAGGAAGGTGGTGGCAAACAGCGTCTTGCCGCAGCCGGCGGCACCGCAGACCAGGCTGGGCCTGCCGGAAGGCAGCCCCCCCAGGGTGATCTCGTCGAAGCCCACGATGCCCGTGGGCGTCTTCGCGAGGCCGGCGGCTGCCATAGGCTCGGTCAGATTATCGTGCATCGATCGGGGCGTCCTTCCGGGCCGCGTCGGCGCGCCGGCGGCATCGAGAGAACCAAGACGCCTCAACCGAGAGGCTGGACCCAATCTGACTGCCGGCTACAGTGGGCCAGTGCCCGTTGTCGCCCCAAAACCGTTGCACGTCCTACCCTGCTCCCATTCGGCGGGTGTGCAGGACCCGGCGCCCGGTTCACCCACTGTCCTACTATTGTATCCCGCGGGGAATGACAGCGGGCTTCCCTCAATTTTTTCTCAAGCTTTCGAGAGCCCACGGCGCCGTCATCGGTCATGAAAGGGAGGCCGCCCTCCCATGTAGCGCCGGCCCTGGCCCGGGGGGGCCGGCGGCGCATACACTACCAGAAACAAACATCGGGAGGGCAGGATGGAGTTTCAGAATAGCGTCGTCGTCGCACGGCAGATGATCGAGCGGTTTGGACTGCAGGCGCAGGCCGTGGCAGCCGAGCGGGCAACCCTCGCTCAGCACGACGACCCCCGCATGCAGAACCACTGGGAACAGGTTCACGCCGCCATCTGCGAGCTGCGCCGGAGCGCGGCTGCGAAGGAGCGGGCCGCGCACAACTGAGGCTTGTCGATCGGGGGGCGCAGGTCACGCGCCTTCCGTTCCACACCGCATGGCCAGACCTTAGGATGGGCAAAACAGGAGCCCATCCATGCTTGGTTTTCATCACCACCTTCCTGACGACGATCTGAAGCTTCTGGCGCGCCTCAGGGCGCGCCCGCGCCATGCCAAGCCTGCCGAGGCGGATGGGGCGCGCAGCACCGGGGCCCGCGTCTCGGATGCCGTCACCGCGGTCGTCGGCTCCTGGCCCTTCATCATCATCCAGAGCGTGCTGCTCGCCATCTGGATGCTCCTGAACACCCTCGCCTGGATCAAGCACTGGGACCCCTACCCCTTCATCCTGCTCAACCTCGTGCTCTCCTTCCAGGCCGCGTACACCGCGCCGATCATCATGATGAGCCAGAACCGGCAGGCCGATCTCGACCGCGCGGCGGCGCAGCACGACTATGAGGTGAACCTCAAGGCGGAGCTCGAGATCGAGCTGTTGCACCAGAAGATCGACCAGATGCGCGAATCCGAGGTGGCGAAGCTCACGGAGATGCTGGACCGGCTGCAGACCGCGCTTCTCACCCTGCGGAAGGACCGGGAGGGCGATGAGGAGGCGGGCCGCCCCGCCTAAACGCGGCGGACCGCTCTTCGCTTGCCCCGCGCCGCAGCGCTCTCGGCCTGCCGATCGAGCCGCGCGCGCACACGGGCAAGCTCTGGTCCGGTGACGACGAGTGGCGCGCAGCCGCGCGCATCCCAGATGAGCGGCGAGAAATCGGGAAAGAGCGCGACGGCGGCACCGCCATTGCCGAAGCTGTGGCGGTTGCCGGTATCGAGATAGCTTTCCACCGGCAGGTCTTCCGCGAGGATCACCGCGTGCTCGGGTAGCTCCACATGGAAATAGGTGATCTCGGGGAAGCGCGACTGCGGCTGCCGGGCCACGGTGCGGCCGTTGACCAAGTAGCGGACCGGGATGAGCACGCCCTCCGCGTAGATCGCATGGTCGGGCGAGAGAAAGAGTGGCCGCACCGGAAGGTCAGGCCCGAAGGCATGGGCTGCGATCCGCACCGGCAGCACGGCCTCTGGCTCCGGATGATGCGCGACGTCGACCACGCGGCGGCCAATCCAGACGATGGGCTGCAGCAGACCCTCGGCGCAGACCACTTCGTCATCCACTGCGAGTGTTTCCACCGCAACGTCGCCCCGCGCGGTCTTGATGCGTGTGCCGGCTGCGAAACAGGTGACGAAGGTGATCGCGCTGCCTTCCTGCGTGGGCCCGACGAAGAGGCTGGAATAGATCGTGCCGAGCGTGTTGCCGTCGAGGCCGAGGCTGCCGCCGTCGTTGGAGACGACGAAGTTGCCGGAAAGCCCCAGCGGCAAGAAGAGTTCCGCTGCGACAGAGCCAGCCGACGTCACCTCACACGCGCCGGTTGCCTCATCATAGGAAATGGACGTCGCGCTATAGACGAGATCGGTGAAGTCGAGCGTATCCCCGATCCCGAAGCCGAGGATCGTCGCACCGTTCAGGAGCGCCGACGTGTCGGCGATGACGTCCGTCCCGCCACCGCAGCTGATGGTGCCGGACGGGCCTGCCGGGATGATGAGATCGTTGTTCTGCGTGCCGAAGGTGGTGGCGCTGGCGAGATTCTGCACCAGCGTACCATCGGATTTCGTCGTGTCGACGAGATAGAGGTCGTTCGGGTCTAGCCGGAAGATGGTGATGTCGTTCGGGTCCGTCTGGGTCCAATAGGTCACCTGATGGATGCCGATCGCCTCGTATCCGTCGCCGAAATAGACGTTGTCGAAGACGGTGATGGAGCCGTTCGCGTCCAGCGGGGCAAGGATGGTGAAGGAATGGGGGCCGCCGTTGCTGGCCCAGCCGATGCGCATGATGTCGCCGGCCAGCACCATCGTGGACCAGTTGGAGACGGCAGTATCGTCCTGGGGTGCCGCATAGGCGATGCGCCAGAAGCCCCCGGCGACGTTGTCCTCGGGATCGGTGCTGCCCGTGTTGGCTTGCATCGTGGCACCGGCCGCCGCGGCGACCTCGTGGGCGATGTTGTAGCAATCTTCGGTGTTGGCGGCGCCGGTATAGGCGGCGGCGAAGGCCGAGGCTGCGTTGACCACGTCCTGCGGCGTCGGCGCGCCGCCGAGGCTTGGTTGCGCGAAGGCCGAACCGAAGTTCTGGATGTTGTAGTCCATCGTGCCGACGGGCGTGCCGCTGTCGAAGGCAATGGGGATCTCGATCCCCGCATTGGCCTGGATCGCGTTGCCGCCGACGTAATAGACGTTTGCGAAGTCGCTCGCCTGGATCGTCTCGAGATTGTCGGGGGTGAGGATGGTGCCGTTCTGGACCCAGTACGGCAGGGACGGATCGCTCGGGTCCCAGTAGGAGAAATACTGCATGTCCGCGGCGCTCTGCGAATAGAGCGCGACACTCGGCAGTGACAGAGCAACCGATCCGAAGCTCCGCACCAGCAGGTCTTGCAGGCTGATCGACTGGCCGGGCGCAACCAGGGCCGGCACGGGCAGGGTTGCGTAGTAGTTGTGGGACGTGGCGGTCACCGTGTCGGTGATGAAGACGCCGCCATTCCCGTCGGACTGCACGGCGAAATCGGTCGGTCCGTAGTCACCGGTGACCGTGAGGCTTGCCACCACTTGGCCGGTGGCGCCACCCTCCTTCACGATGAGCTGGCTGCTCTGCTGGTCGTAGGCCACGTAGTCCGCGGCGACGCCCTGCAGGTCGATCGTATCGCCGTTTCCAAAGTCTTCGATGATGCCGGCGAAGCTCGCGCCCTGGGCGATGGTCAGCTGGTCCTCGTACATGGCGATCTGCTGGCCTGCGCCCACCGTGCCCGCAACCGTCAGCGTCAAGCCGCTGTAATCCATCGCGACCACGCCGGAGCCGTCGAGCGTCGTCCCCGAGGCGATCGTCATCGCGCCATCGTCGATGATCTGGCCGTCATTGGTGACGTGTCCGGCCGTGAGCGCAAGCGCGGCTTCCGAACCGATGACGATGCTGCCGTCGAGCCCGATCGACAGGTCTCCTGCAATCGTTCCATCCGGCACGATGGCGAGGTTCAGCGTGCTGCCCGCCCCCGTGACGTTGATCTGCGCCTCGGACGTCACGGTGCCGCCGATGGTCAGGCTCATGTCGGCATTGGCGGCGGCGGCATTGAGGGTGAGGTCCGGCCCGAGCGCACCTTCGATGAGGGTGAGCCCAGCGCCATCGCCGCTGAGCTGCACCACCTCGTTATCCAGCGGGCCGAACTGCTGAGAATCAGCCGCGGTGATGGTGGGCGCACCGGCGGTGATGATCGCCGTGTCGCCGATCAGCGGATAGGAATTGGGAGCCGTGCTTGCCTCGGTGGTCCAGTTGCCGGTCTGGTACCAATCGCCGCCGCCGCCGTTCCACATCCGCGGGGTCGCGAGCAGGATCAGGGAGCCGCCGTTTCCAGCGCTGCCGACGAAGATTTGCTGGCTCGAGAGCGGCGTGTTGCTTGCAAGCGCGAATTTCGCGACCAGAGGGTTGGAGTGGCTGGCATTCCCGCCATAGACCGCCAGGATCCCGGTGTTCCAGTTGTAGGACCAGGAGAGCGACGGCGCGTCGATCAGGTCGATCGTGTCGCCAGTGACGAAACTGGTGATGGAGCCGGTGAACCCCAGCGGGTCCGTGAGATCGATCGTGCCGCTGGCATCGGCGAAATCGAGGGTGACACCGCTCGTGGCGCCGCCCACCGCCACCGTGCCGCCCTGCCCGACCGTGATCGTGCCGGCGCCCGTGAGCGCGGTGCTTCCGGCATCGAGACTTCCGCCTTCGACCGAGATTGCACCCGAGAGATCCAGCGTGCCACCCGAAAGAGCGAGGTTATCACCATTGCTGACAGAGACGGTGCCTGCGAGCGCAAGCGTGTCCGCGCCCGTCTGGTCCGCGGCGATGCCGAGGGTCACGCTGCCTTGATACGTCGCGAAATCCATACTGCCCGCATAGGTCACGTCGCCCGAGAAGCTCAGTGCGGTATAGCCGGCGCCGGCGTCGCCCATTGCGAATTGCGGGCCGAAGGTCGCGCCGTCGACGGCAAGCCCGGCGGGCGTGATGGAATCGGTGCTGCCGATCCACAGCTGCTCACCATCGATCGTCGGGTTGTTCGCGACGTCGGCTGCGGTGATCAGCGCCGTGCCGCTGGTGATTGTCAGCGTATCGCCCGTTTGCGGCACGCCGGGCGGATCCCAGGAGCCGGCCGAAAACCAGTCGGACTGGCTGCCTTGGAACAAGCGATCCGTCATGGTGGGCGACCCGTGCTTGGCGTGAGATTCGTTTCCTCGCCCGCACCTTACCGTAAATGAAACGTTTGAGCAGTCGGATTTTCAGGGGCAATCGACGCAAGAAGCGCCGCCCGCACCGGCTCAGTGCAGGACCGGAAGCTCCGTCGCGCCTTCGCCCAGAAGGAGCGCCCGCAGCATGCCGCGGATGTCGTCTGCATTGTCCGGCACCGCCACGGGGAAGCGCCGCGCCGTGGAGGTCAACTCGATCTCGAAGGCGGACGCGGTGGTGACCACCGCCATGGCCCAGTTCTCGAAGTCTCGGTCCGGATGATAGTCCCCATAGAGCAGTTCCACGTCCTCGTGGCGCGGGTCGAGGACGATGCGCTGGTAGAGCGCCTTGACCAGATCCGAGTCTCCTTCCAGCACCTGAGCATAGCCTGTCGCGCTGACCAGCAAGGCGCCGGTTATGCCGGCGACCGCATTGTAGGCCCGCGCGGTGGAGACGATGTTGGCGATGTCCGCCTCATTCTGCGCCTGATCGGCATGCCATCGCGCCCGGCTGCGGTAGACCAGTTTGAAGATCTGTGTCACGACCCCGCACTTCCCTGCTTCTTGCAAGTATCTTATTTTTCATTGAATTTTTCCGAACCGCAAGGCGCCGGGGACATTTGCCCTACTCAGTGCCGCACAATTTCGCGATTGGCAGCATCTCCGCGCCTCATAGTCTGCAAAACTGCGTGATCCAGCCATGCATCGCCAGACATCGACTGGCTAAGATTTGCCGCAGGAAGACGCTGGCAAGATGAAGCCGGCGCGCCTAGAAGAAGATATGAGGGCTTCCCGTGCGATCATCCTGGCGATCATTTCGGAACATGACGATCTCGTCTGCCGGGCCACTGTCGTGCAGCGGATGGCGGGCGCTTTGACCTGCGGGCGGACGGGCTTCGGCCAAGGGCGCGACCGTGCCCGGATCTGACGGGAAGGACTGTCCGCAGGCCGGCGCGCTGAGCGCAGTCGAAGCCCAGACGGGGGTGCTCGCCGACGAGATCAGGGACCGCAGCCAACTCTGGCAGGTCAGCCACGATCTCTTCTGCATCACCGATCTCGACGGCCGGGTCATGACCGTCAATCCCGCCTGGGAACATACCCTCGGCTATACACAGGCTGATCTCGCCGGCCAGACCCTGGAATGGCTCTGGCATCCGGACGACTTTGAAGCGAGCCGTGCCCTCCGGCTTCGGCTCCATCGCGGCGACGTCGTTCGCGCCTTCGAGAACCGCTTCCGCGACCATGCCGGAACCTATCATATCCTGTCCTGGTCCGCGGTGCGGAGCGGCCAACTTCTCTACTGCGCGGCACGCGATGTGACCGCCGAGCGGCAGCGGGAGACCACGCTGCGCGATACGCAGGACTTCGCCCGGCTCGCGCTCTCTGCCGTCGGCGGCGTCGGCGTCTGGACCTACGATTTGACGATCGACCGCTTCTTTTATGACGCCGCCATCGCCGATCTTTACGCCCTGCCGGTGGAGGAAGGCCGCACCGGCCTGCCCCGCGCTGACTTCCTCGCCAACGTCCACCCCGATGACAAGCGCGCCCTCGCCGCCACGATGGCCGGCGGCCTGGTTCAGCCGGGTGATCTGGAACTCGAATACCGGCTGTGCCAGCCGGACGGATCGGTCCGCTGGGTCCTGTCGCGCGGCCACACCTATCATGATGCGCAAGGGCGGCCGATCCGGCGAACCGGAATCGGCGTGGAAACGACACGGCAGCGGCAGACCGAAGAGGCCCTGCGGCAGGCGCAAAAGATGGAAGCGATCGGCCTGCTGACCGGCGGCGTGGCGCACGACTTCAACAACTTCCTCACCGTCATCCGCACCTCCGTCGATCTTCTGAAGCGCTCCAATCTTCCGGAAGAGCGGCGCCGCCGCTACGTCGCCGCGATTTCCGACACGGCGGAGCGCGCCGCTCGGGTGACCTCCCAGTTGCTCGCCTTCGCGCGCCGACAGTCGCTGAAGCCCGAGGTTTTCGCGGTCAACGACAGCCTCGTCGCGATTGCCGACATGATCCGCACCCTCGCGGGGTCACAGATCGACCTGAGCCTGGACCTGCCGGAGGAGCGGTATTTCATCGACGTCGACCCGAGCCAGTTCGATACCGCCCTGGTTAACATGGCGGCCAATGCGCGCGATGCGATGAACGGCCTAGGGCAGATCCGCATCAGCGTCCGCGCGGTGGAGGAGAAGCCCGCCATCCGCGCGCATGCCGCGGTCACCGCCCCCTTCGTCGTCATCAGCCTGACCGATACCGGGACTGGCATTCCGCCCGACAAGCTCGAACAGATCTTCGAGCCGTTTTTCACGACCAAGGACGTCGGCCGCGGCACGGGGCTCGGCCTGTCGCAGGTGATCGGCTTCGCCAAGCAATCCGGCGGCGATGTGGCGGTGGACAGCAGGCTCGGTGAAGGTACCACCTTCGCGCTCTACCTGCCGCGCGCGGCCCCGCCCGCGACCGATATGGGCCGCAGCGAGCCTGCGGCCGTCTTGGAAGAGGGCCACGACACCAGCGTTCTGCTCGTGGAAGACAATGCCGATGTCGGCAGCTTCGCGATGCAGGCGCTGGTGGAACTGGGGTATCTACCGGTTCTCGTTGCCGACGGGCAGGAGGCTTTGGCGGAACTCGCCCGCGGGGCAGACCGTTTTCACGTCGTCTTTTCCGACGTCATGATGCCGGGGATGAGCGGCCTCGAACTCGCGCAGGAGATCAAGCGCCTCTATCCGACCCTGCCCGTGGTGCTCACCTCGGGCTACAGCAGCGTGCTTGCGCAGGAGGGCAGCGGAGAGTTTGCGCTGCTGCGCAAGCCTTACGCGATCGAGGATCTCTCCCGCACCTTGCGCAACGCCATCCGCGCGCCGCTCGTCACGGCGCGCTGACGTTCCGCCTTGGGCGTCCTTCACCATGCTTTAGGCGGTCAGTTCGCCGTCAGGCGACGTGTTGCAAGATCAATGGTTACCTTGTCGAAGCGTGATTGTGCGACGCTGCGGCCATCGACGATGTGAAAGCCGATCCCCAAGGATCGCTTGTCCGCATCGATGCGCAGATAGCCATAGCCGTGGTCGTTGTATTTCTCGAGCTGCAGGCCGCGCGCCGTGACCGCAGGCTTCACGTCCATATAGTGCACCTGCGCGCCGAAATGCGGCTCCGGCACCTGCTGACCGCGCTTCGCCCGCACGAGCGCATTCAAGTGATGCCCGCCGTCGCCACAGACGATGAAGGGTACCTCAATGTCCTTGCCACCGAAGGCGATGCTGCGCGTGTAGCGCTGATAGTTGTGCGCATGACCGGAGAGGACGGCGTGCGGATAGACGCCCGTCTTGGTGCAGATGGTGTCGATCTCGCGCAGCATGTCGGTGCTCGAACCATGGGAGCCGGTCTGCCCCAGCTTTGAGGGCTCCGGCCAGTAACTGAAGGGCGGATGATGCACGGCGATCAACACCGCGCCGTCATACTTGCTGTCGCGGATCTGGGTGAGCTGCGCTTCGAGAAAGTCGAGCTGATGATCGGGCACCGCAGGCCACTGTCCGCTATGGCTCGAGATCACACCCGGATCTTCGAGCGCATTGCTGAACAGCGCGAGGATGCGGACGAACGGCATGTCGAGCGCGAAATAGACGCCGGGCTGTGTCATCGCGGTGCGATGCAGGGAGCCCGCTTCCTTGGTGATGACCGGGGCCGCCGCGCAGAAATTCCGCTTGAAGATTTCGAGCGACGCCTCCTCGGGCGGCGTGCCCGGGACGACGAAGGAATCGTGATTGCCGGGGATCGCGAAGATCGGCGCCGGGTAATTGCGGAAGGGCGAATAGAACTCGTCGTAGTAATACTTCGATTCGCCGAAATCATAGACAACGTCTCCCAGATGAAGCAGGCAGCACGGCCGGTTGGCGACCTCGGTGATGTTGCAATCTTCCGTCAGATGATCCAGCAGGCTCTCGATCTGCTTATACGTCGCATTGTCCGAGGGATGCTCGATCTCAAAGCCCGTGGGATCGGGCAAGACCTTGCCTTCACCGAAGACAGGTTCATGGAAAATAGGTTCTTTGAGTGGCGGGGCCTTGCGTTGCGGCATTGGACTTCCTCCCGGATCTGTCTCGTGACGACCGGGGGACGATAGGCGTCCCTTCCCCGCTGGACCGTGACGGTTCTGCGAATCATGAACTTTGAGAGCCGCCTGCTCGGTATAGCCTACTCCGGTGGTGGCAATTCCTGGCTTCTGAGATAATAGCTGTGCGTCGCGACCTTACGGTAGAAGGCTTCTTCTTCTGGCGGAAGCCTATTGGATTTATACCAGGGCAGATGCTTGCAGGTGAAGGTTCCACCCACGCGGACCGCTTTGAAATGGTCAGTGGGGTCGAGATAGGCCTTGTTGTAAACGGCAAAGGTCGTATCGATATTTGCCTTGTAAACCGGATCGCCACTCGGAGTGGGGGGCAACTCTTCCTTCCAAAACTTGCTTTCCCATTCCCATATCTTCCAGGTCTGATCCACGACGAAAAAGTCGTCGTCGCGCAGGGAGTCTGGGTCGGAAATATCGATCGCAAATCCGGCTTTGCCGATCTTCTCCCGCTCGGTCAACAAGACCAGCTGCGCCAAAAAATCAGGCGGCCGATTCCAATTGAAGAGAAGATCAGGGTCGGTCACGCAAAAATACTGAGGAAACAGAGAAAGGTTCAACGGGTCCTGAAAAATACTCCGGGGACCTTTGTTTTCTTTCTGCCAGACAACCTGCACATGCGACGACATCTCCTTGAGATAAGACATCATCGGGGGATATTCCGATGCATTATCCACCAGGACGATGTTTTGCAATCCGAGAGCCTGCAGTTGTTCGACCATGACACGGACATAGGTGACCGTGTTGAAGCAGGGCACGAGCATAGGCATGCTCTTCTGAAACAAAGCCGCGACAGACGTGATTTCCGCCGAGCTCTCGGGCGCCTGGGAACGTCCGACACCTCCCTCGTCGCGGCCCAGCCCAGTTTCGGCCATCGTGGTTCGTTTTGATACCCGCCCGGCCAGGCGACGTAGGGAGATCATGGACATTCCGCGCATGAGGAGAGGGAGGCTTTATACAGCCTCCCCTCGCCACTGCCTATTGATGGGCGAGTGGCACTCCCGCCGCCCGCCGAGGGAGGGGAACCTCCATAAAGTCTCCACGACTGGTCCACGACCTACGAAAGACTTGGCAGCGCCGTTCGGGCCGATCGCCACCGCGTTAATGACCGGTGGGTTCTCGCGACGAGGCGATGAATGGAATCTCCGCTCGACGCGGTTGGCGGACAGGGTGTCTGGCGAATGATTCCGTTAAGTAACTGACAACGGGCATTATCTAGACAGAGAAAGGGTAACGATACCCCCAGCGCATACCCCAACTTTGTTGCGCTTAAGTTCCCATTTGTTCGGGAACGGGAGCCCTAACGGCCCGGGGATCTTCCTCTTATCGGCGCCGGCCGCTCGACCTCCTCATGCTCAAACTCAACGTCAGGCAGGCTCGCGATCCACCCATTAACAGCCGTCTCCCGCCAGCCCACCGCTCCCGGCCCGAGTCGCACTGGATTAGGAAACTGCCGCGACCGGATCCGACGGTAAATGGTCTCGATGCTGAGGCCGGTTCGTGCAACCACCTCCCCGGCTCGCAGCACCCTGTCGGCTGGCGGCAGCGCAAAGGCAGGGCGATCAGCATCCGACCGCTGAGGGTCGTCTTCTCGAGCGAGCAGTTGCTTGGCGTCGCTGCTGATCATCGTCATGGAGCGCTCTCCGGTCTGAGCTTCATGCTGGAAACATCTCAATCTGGGTGGGGTCGTCGATCCGGCCGGCGCCGATCAGGCGCGGCGGCTGATAGGCGGCGCGCCGCCAGCTGCCTTCCCTCTCCTGCCACGCCGCCGGGAAATGCGGGTGCTCTGGCCAGTAAACCCGGGCCGCCCCCTCCACCGCGCAGCCGCGGCGAGCCGCGCAGGTGCCACAGAGGCGCGCCACGGTGGCTTCCAGCCCGTCGTGCCGGAGGGTCATGGCGCGCACCCCAGGCGGCTCACCGGTGGCTCAGCCGGCTGGCAGGCGATCGCCCGCAGATCGACAACCCGTTCGGGCGGCACGGTCTGGCAACTGGCCATGGCGGCCGCGATGCCGAGCAGCGCCGCCGCACCAATCACCAAAGGCAGAAGCGGGTTGCGCATCGTCACGCGGATAATTCACGGGGCGCCGGCGCCGCGGCCTCCGGCAACCGCACCCGCCAGAAGCCCTGGCGGCCCTTGACAGTCATGGGCTCGATCGCCGCGATCTCCGTCAGCGGCCAGGCCCACATATGCGCGCCAACCGCCGGGGCGATCTCCGCGCAGCGAACCGGCTCTCCGAGCCGCACCGTGCAGAGGACGGACGTCTTGGGCAGTGATGCGGGGAGAGCCAGCGCCTGCCGCAGCACCGGCAGGGCGAGATCGGGCACAAGCTGATTGTCGCGGATGTCGCCGCGCTCCAACTGATAAATCAGAGCGCGAATCTCATCGCCGCGCGGCAGCCGGGAGCCGGCGTGAATGGCGACGCGGCAGCCGCGATGATCCCGCGGCACTGGCCAGATCCGAAACTCATAGGGCTTGGCGCCGGCCGCGATCAGCGAGGCCCACGGCTGCCAGACGGTGATGCAGGGAAAATGCAGCATCAGTATCGCCCCTTGCCGATCGAGGTCTCGACGGCGTGCTGAAGAGAGCGCAGTTGCGCGAGATATCCTTTTGAGTTCTGGAGCGCGGATGTGGTGGCGCATTTCCCGTGCATTCGCACCCACTGCTCAACGCGCGCGGTCTCGGTTCTCAGGAGCGTGCGCAAGGCGCCGAGATCTTGCTGCGAGATTTCGAGCCACGGCGCCCGCTTCGGGCTGGTCATCACGCCCTGCCTGTCTCGCGCAACGCGCGCTGAAAGTCCCATTCTCGATAGGAACTGATCAGCCAGCGGATGAGCGCGAAGCGCGGCCGGCGGCGGGGCCGCACGTCCAAGGGAGCGCCGCGGCGCGCCAGCAGCTGGTGCGCCACCTCCGCGGCTGAAAGGTCTGGCCGATAGATGCTGGCCAGTTCCTCGGTCCACAGCGCGCTGGGGCAGTCCTTCCCCTTCAGACGCAGGATCACATCGTCGACGGCGGCCCAGAACGTCAGCTGACGATCATCGATCATGATCAGGTGGTCGCTGCTACAGTCTGTAGCCTCCACCCGCACAGAGCGTAAGCCCAAACGGCCGACTTGGTGCACTTGACCCGAGTAGTTCATGAGTATCACCGCTGAGAGGGTTATCGCCTTCCCGCGCAAGGTCGCTCAGAATCGCTAAGCATGCAACACAAAAGTTCAGCTCGCCTAAGCGTTTCGCTCAGGACCAACTCTGAGCGAAAGCTGGAAATGAGACCCCATCTGCGGAACCTGAGATTTCCTGGCCAGAATCACGCCCACGGTCGCCCTGCCATACCGGTTCAGGAAACCTGGGCGCTCACCCTCGCTGCGAGCTGACACTCAGTCACCGATGATAGTTATTCCCGAGCAGGGAGACACTTCGTTAACTGTTGGTCCGGCCGCCATTCGCAAGTTGCGGCGAGAAGAGCGTTCTAATCAAAAGAGGTATTTGACAAAAATTACTGAGAAACGATTCACGCTGGGTCGACAGCGTGATCAATCATCTGAAAGGATTCGATATTCTTACGGCAACAATTTGGAACTAGACTATGACTAGCTACCACCAGCAGAAGTCACCCCTTCTGCGCCTTGTCGGGCAGGACCATGCCTCTCATGATGTGCTTCGCGAGGATCCTCCTCTCATCGCTCGGAATGAGCTCCAGGAAGTCCAGCCAAGCGAGGAGGTCAGGATCCTCAACGAGCTTGCCTCGATATGGCGCGCCGGCGGCAGGCTGCGGCCCAGCCTCGATGTTGAGAATACGCTTCAACGCGCTCATGTTGCTCTCAGTGGGGCGCGTTTCGTTAAGCTCCCATTGAGCAACGGCACTCTTGTTAACCTTGAGCATTTCCGCCAACGCCGCTTGAGAGAGCCTTAGCTCTTTCCGCTTCTGCCGAATGAGATCACCAATGTCCATATCCGGACAGTGAGCCAGAGCGCACTCAGCTGCACTGAGCAATGCCACTTGCTCCTTTCGCTCAGTTGAGCTAAGCGTCGGGGTATGGACGCCATACGGCAGATTCGAGCCACTCGAGGCATGAGCGCGAAGATTACGCGTGAGATCGGCCTCAGCCGGGGAACGGTATCTCAATGGAGACGCATTCCAGCCGAGCGCGTGCTCGACGTTGAACGGATCACGGGCATTTCGCGTCGAGAGCTTCGACCCGACTTGTATCCTTTGGAAGTAAGCGAACCTTCTGGGGATAGTGAGTGATGCCCAGATCGGCGTTTTCTTGACGTTGCCATGTCGTCATTGGGGTGGCCGAAGGCGTGGTTTCCGTTTCGATCGTCGGCCACGCCACTTTCATTCGCCCTTACTCCTCTCTGATGCCTGCACATGAACATTCATGGAGCAATAGCGCAGTGCAGGGAAGCAAACAGGGTACTCAAAAGTTGCGAAATACCAACATGAGCAACGCATTTGATATTACGGAGATTATCACCGAGGCGCTTCAGAAGCACTACGGGCCGATGCGCTGCGGTCGGAAGATCGTCGCGCGCATCGCCGGCGCGTCGCATCGCACGGCCGACAACTGGTTCAGCGGCCGCAACGCGCCGAAGGGACCGGAGCTGATCCGGCTCATGGCCGCCAATGAAGAACTGACCGACGAGATCATGCGCATGGTGCAGGAGCTGAAATGTCACGCGCGCTGATCATCGATTTTGAATTGTGCGGCCTCGGCCACGATGCCGGCCCGCCGCGCACGATCCGCCTCGGGCTCGTCCACATCGCCATCGTCCCTGGCGGTTTCATCAGGGGCGTGCGCAGGCAGAGCCGGGCCTTCGTGGCCTGCCGCCGCATCCTCTGGGTGATCCTGGAGCGCGCCCGTGCCGCCGCCGCATCATCCGGCGCGAAGAAGGCGCCGCAGATGGCGCTCGACAGCGATTTCCTGGCCGAGCTCGAGGAGGCCGTGACGGTGCTCCGCGAGACGGATGGATCATCGGCATGACATCGACGCGCCCCTTTCCGTGCGTCACGAGATCGCCCGCCGGCGGCGATGCCCGGCTGCAGGGCGGTTTGCAGCATGCCTGGCGTAGCGCCTGGGGAGGCTGCCTTTTGACCGACGGGAGCGGCCTCCCCTTTTTTCTCCTCGGCTACCATCAGGCTGGGGGACTGGCGGAATGACGCCGTCATCCGTCAGCCGCGCCGCCGGCAGGCCCGACGCCGCCGCTGAAGGCAATATCGCCGCCGACCGGCTGCGCAGCATCGTCGAGCGGATCGAGCGCCTCGAGGAGGAGAAGAAGGCCCTCGCCGGCAACATCAAGGACATCTACGCCGAAGCCAAATCCGCCGGCTTCGATGTGAAGGTGCTCCGCCAGCTCATCCGCATCCGTCGCCAGGAGCCCGCCGAGGTCGAGGAGCAGGAAACCCTGCTCGATGTCTATCGCCGCGCGCTCGGGATGTAGCCGATGGACGGGCGTCAGTTCACCATCACGCTGTTCCGGGATGCGCCGCCACCGCGCGCGCTGCGGCTCGAGGAGAGCATCTCCGTCTATCCGGCCGTGCTCGTGCCCAGCGGCAAGCTGCGGTGCATGGGCTTCTCCGTCGGCGGCTTGGCGGAGATCGAGACCCTCTGCATCCTTATGCTGGAGGCCGGGTTGCCGGACGGCGCCATGCAGGTGCGCACGCCTATGGGCGAGGCGGTCTGCTTCGTCGCCAGCCTGCAGGATCTGGTGCGCCAGCCAAATGCCCCCGAGGCGGATCCGCAGCTCGAGCTGCTGGTATGAGCACCAAGCCTGACCTCCCGCCGCCAAGCCCGCGCTTCGCCGAAGCACGCGATGCGGAGGCAGTCCGGCGCCATCTGTTCGACGCCTGCGAACAGGCGGGCGGCATGCGGGCCTGGTCCCGCCGCACGGGCGTGCCGGTCTCTCTCGTCTCGGAGACCCTGAGCGGCCGGCGGGATCCGGATGTGACAATCGCCAATGCCCTCGGCCTGATCGCGCTCACCGCTTTCGTGCCGGCGCGGCAGGCCGCGCTACCGGCTCCAGTTTCTTCGGCGGAGGCCATGTCGTGAGTGCCATCGCTGGGCGCCCCGGCCGGCCCTTCCCGCTCCTCTCCATTCCCACAATGAGCCGCCCGGGCCTCGCGCCACGGGCGGCCGCCGCTATGCCTGGAGGTTCCCATGGCGCGTAAGAGCGCATGCGAAAAGCTGCTCGACCTCGTCGACACCCATCCGCGCTTCCTGCTGGCGGGGCCGGCCGCCTCCATGGTCTTCATCCGCCTGGTGCGGCTGATGGCGCAGCTGGGTGATGCTTCCGTTCTCCGCTTGGGTTTCGTTTTCGGTTCCTGGAAAGAGGTCGCCTTCGGGTTACGCATTTCGGAAACCGAATTGGAAACCCACCTCGAAACCCTGGCGCAGCGCGGCATCATCGAGCGCGACGAGACATCCCTCACCCTGCCGGACTGGCTGGGCTTGCGCGACAGGCGGGCGGAAGCAGCCCGCGAGAACGGCAAAAAGGGAGGCCGGCCGCGAAAAAATGCGGCGGACCCGCGCCAGGCGAACATCCTTTATCCCCTGGCCGGCGGCGTGCCTGGAGCGCCCGGATCGGAAACCCAGGAAACCGAAACCGAAACCCAAGCCGAAACCCTCTCACGCGGGCGTCCTCTCTCTCCTGAAGACAGTTCTTCTGAAGAGAGAGAAGAGGCAGCCGTTTTGGCTTTGCTGCGGGAGCTGGCCGAGGCCGGCGCGCTGCATCAGCGCGAGGCCGGGAACCGGGAGGCGGCGCGCCGCTGGCTCGAGCGCGGCGCGACAGCCGTCGGGCTGCGGGAGGCGTTCATGGCCTCACTGCGCCGCGCCAAGCCGCCACGCCTAGCGCCGATCAGCTATTTCGACCGGCTCTCAGAGGATCTGTTGGCGCGGCCGACTGCCGCGCCGGCCACCGCCAGCCGCCCGGCCGAGCAGCCGGAAGATCCCGCGACGGCCGAGCTTCGTCGCGAGAACAACGCCATGTGGCGCCGCTTCGTCGACCTCGAGCAACGAAATGGCCCCTGCCCGCCATCCATGGGCCGCTGGCTGGCCGGCGAGGTCGAGAATGCCGACACGTGGCGCGCCTATATCACCGAGGGCCGCAGCGCCTTCCAGAGCGCCGCCTGAGGAGAGCCTGGTGCCCGACCGCCAGCCCAATCCGCACCTATCTGACCTGGTGCTGAGCCCGGAGGAGACCCTGGCTCTCCTCCAGCCCCACCTGCCCTGCCCTTGCGCAGACTGCGCCGCGGTGACGCTGATGATGGCAGCGGCGTTGGCGGTCGGGCGCCACTATACCGCGGACGAGGTCGGCCGGGCGTGGCAACAAGTCGCGCTCACCGGCGAGAAGGTCGCAGAACTGACGGCTGGGCTGAAGTCGCGGCAGGAACGCGCATTGACGCCGCAGGGCGCAGACATCTCAGCGACCCGCCGAGGCGATATATCCCGCTGCAAAGCTTACCGGACGCGAGGTGCCCACTAAACTGCCGCACCGCAATCGCGTAGGACGGCTGTCGTTGGGGGGGGGAGGAAGCGGTCATCATGCGGAAACTGCCGAGTGTCGGCTAGGCGCCCATTATTGCCATTCATTGAGACCAAGGGCATTTCCCCAAAAGAAGTCGCTCGTCCAAGTTGCTACGGCACATCCGAGGATTGCCAGCGCCTCCTTATGACGACATGATCCTGAAATGTACTGGCCGTTCGTGATCCACCAAACATATGTCAGACGTCTGGACATTCATGAGCCCTACGGCGGACAACAGCAGGGCGGGATATCCACACCCGCGAGATGCCCAGGAATTTTTATATTTACTGGCCACGGTGCCAATATCATCGGCTACAAGGACGTATTTCAAGCTGACGGAACGCTACGATACACTGGGCAGGGGCAAACTGGTGACATGCGTATGATCGCTGGTAATGCAGCGATCCGAGATCACTCGACGTCCGGAAAGGATCTTCTCCTTTTTAGTCAAACAAAAAAAGGAGGGCGAGTAAGGTTTGAAGGTTTGTTTGTCTGCGCAGGGTGGGAAATTGAGAGGCAGCCCGACTTCAACGGCAAAGAGCGTGACGCAATCGTATTCAGCCTCGTCCCCCTCCGCCAAACAGACTTTGAAGCGAATGACCTAGCAGTGGAGCCTCGTACAACATTAACGCTCAGCGAATTGCGGAAGCGCGCGATAGCGGCGGCGGCACCTGAGCAAGGTATCCAAAGATCAAGCGCTACCACCCTGTTCCGCAGAAGCTGTGACGTTCGAGATTATGTTCTTGCTCGTGCAAACGGTACCTGTGAAGCTTGTAAATGTCCTGCTCCGTTCTCAACAGCCAACGGAAAGCCATACCTCGAAGCCCATCACATTCGCAGACTAAGTGACGGAGGCCCCGACGACCCGCATTACGTCGCAGGTATTTGCCCCAACTGCCATCGGCGCGCGCACCACGGCAGCGATCACGAGTCATTCAACAAGGAACTATTAAGGCTGATCTTGGCTTTCGAGTCGGAAATGAGTTCTTCGGGGGCGAAGTAAAACTTTGAGATCATTCAGGTTGATTTGCGCCTAATGGCGACTGCCAGGCAAATTTTGCTTTCTCCCACAGGCGGACATACATTCGGCCAAAAGATCTTTGAACTGTGGTTGGAGGAAAGGTGAACAGGACAATCAAAATAGCGCTTAAGGACTTTCCCTCGTTCCCACCATCACTTTGCGTGCAGTCCAGCCCGCCAGCCTTGGCTGATGAGATCGATGTTGACTTGGGAAGGCTCTTTCATCACTTCTACCTCGACACTCAAGGCAACCCGCCGCCTGACCCTGATGCGGCGCAGTTTCACCACCTGAAACTCCTTACGGCCACGAAGGATTTCCGCGCTTGCGGCCAGGGCTTCGGCACACATGCAGCCTACAAGAGGCACGTCTCTAACGAGTTGGGCCAGGCCTTCTGCCGCTGGTTCCTTTATGAGCATCTCGACATCACCTACTTCGCACACATGGAACATGTGCTTGATCGCGGCTCGCTAGGGGACCTTGGCAATGCACATGTTGAGCGCGTGCGAAAGGGGGACGCACCAGATTATCTCTGCGCGAAAGGGGCAGGCGATCTTTTCCTCGCGGAAGCTAAGGGGCGGACCTCCACAATCTCCTTCGACAGCGCCGAATTCAAGCGCTGGAGGAAGCAATTCGACCGGGTTGTTGTCAAGGACGCGTCGAACGTGGCGCGAACCGTGAAGGGCTTCATTGTCGCGACGCGGTTCTCCTGCGAGAACAAACCGAGGGTCAGTTCGAAGCTTTTTGCTGAAGATCCCACAACGCTTGGAGAGGGGCCGCTGCGTGATGATGGCGCGCTTTTCGCGACCGTCAAGATGCTCCACTACGCAGGCATCGCCGCAAAGCTTCGTCAACCGATTCTATCGACGGCGCTGACTACCGGCACGCGCGTTCCAGAGGAGATTATCATTCCAGGCATGGTCTGGGAGTTGGTCACGGCGCCATATCAAGGCCGACGCTTTGTTGGGGGCTACTTCCCTGGCCCGGACGGAGTCCAACCCATCCAAATTTCCGATGGCAAGATTGCCTTTCTGCCGGAGAACCCGCTTCGGCTTGACTATGCTTCCGGCACTTTCTTTGGCGTAGAGGAAAACGTTTTCCGCACCGTATGCGAGGCGGCCAGGACTGGCAGTATGCGGGCGGTCCAACCGCTCGAAGAACCTGTCTTTTTCTACAGTGCAATTAGCTTCCTTCGAGATGGGTCAATCGTGGGTCCGGTGGACTTTTTTAGACCCCGGGAGCAGATTGCCTTCTGAGCTTGATGCCACTCCTAAAGCGCAAGTTTCCTTACCGCATAAGACTGGTTCTACATTAACCTATTTGCACTTAGGATCCGGGGCCAAGGCCCACCTTTTCTGACCAGACGCCGCCCTTCAGCTTTCAGCCCTATCCCGACATATTCACGAACAGAACCGGAGTTCGCCAAGCAGATGTCTGTCCCGGGATGACAACTGCTCGATGTGACTTGGTGGCATTCACTTCTTGACAAAATTATAAAAGAACATATAGAGAACATTTATTGCCCTATTGGCTAACTGGTGATTCGACACAGGCCAGGCCTTAAAGTTTAGGGGAGAGACTGTATGATCGAGTCCCATCATCTCAACGATATCGTCATCGAACGCATGATTTTTCATGTCGTCGGACCGGACGATACCAATCTCGTGCTGCTTGAGGAAATTGAACCCGGCGAGCATGCCGAGTTCTTCGTTGACCGTATCCGAGCGGCATCCAATGGCGTAATGTTCGACTTCGTCGCCGCGTCACCTGTGCTCGCATCGTTGCTCCGCGTTGAGGAAGACGCAGCCCGCTTCGTCTCTGAGACCAAGGATCTCGCAACTCTGTTTAATACTCTGCACTCGGGCGCCGCGAGTGTCGGAGTGTTCCTCGTGTTTGTGCTCAATGTTGCGGGCGAGCGGCTCTACGCGATCATCAAATATGATCATGAGGAGGTACTTTCTTACACGATAGAGGAGAAGGACGATGTTCGTCGCGCGCTTATCGCCGCTCTGACCAGCACCTTCGTGCGCTCGCCCGATGCATTGCAGAAGTCGGCTATCATCCGCTTGACCGGCGCAGGCGGCGAGCTCTCGGTGCGAGACCGTGTTGCGCCGAGTAAAATCACCCGTTATTTCTCAGGTTTTCTAGGCGCACGGCGCCGGTTCCAACCTGACCAGCTTACCACGACGCTTGCCGAAATCACCAAGAAGGCCGCACTCAAACATGCTGGCACCCTCGGCCCAGCTATAATGAGCCAACTCAACCGTCGCGTCTACGATGCACTCCAGGCGCAGCCAGGCTTCGATCCAGGCAATCGCGAGCCATTTCTGGCTGCGGTGTTCGGGCCGTTGCCCAAGGACTCCCCCGTTCGCTCGAGCTTCGACAAGGAACTGCGCAACTCGCGTATTGAGAATGAGGTATTCGATTTTGATCGCAACGCCGTGCCCCGACCGCGGCGTAAGCATATGGTGACGGACGAGGGAATCGAGGTCATTTACGACCGGCAATTCGAGAACCGTGTCCGGCGCGAGACCCTTGCGGGTGGCGGTGAGCGTATCGTAATTGAAACCGGCGGAATTAGGGTCGAGGATGACTATACCGAATCGCGTTCACGCCTGCGCTAGCGCCCTTGCCGCCTGCGACGGGTCGCTGAATGAGCGTCTCGATCGCTTGGACGTTCGCGGAACGCCTGGAGCAGACTTGCGTGCGGAGTTGGCGATAATTGCCGTCGCGTGGTGTGACCGTGGTTACGGCGCCTTCGAAGCTATCGACGCGCTTGGCGAAGCCATCGTAATGTCCAACCTGTCGGCCAGCTACGGCGAATTGCGCGTAAGCTTCATCAAGACACCGACCGCTTCGACATACTATTTCCTAACTGCGCGTGGCCTTGAGGTTCTATTCGACGACCGCGAAAAGGCCGCACTCGCGCGGCGTGTTCTCATCGCCGGAAAGTTTAAACCGTTCCGTACCGTCCAATGCAGCTTTGAACCTTGGACCGAGATGGTTGCCGACGCACCGCCTGACAATGGGCCCAGCTTGCCAGTTCCGAGGCGGATCGTGCGCGACCATCTCGCGATTGTCCCTCTGTCAGTTGGCCCACTACTACTAATTGTGCCGCCACAGCCAGCCGGAGATGCCGAAGAAGCGCTGGGCAATGAAAGTACGGGTGGAGCACCAGCTGTGCGGGCGGAGGCAACTTTCACGCAGGAAGTTACTCGCGACGCAGCCGTCCCCGACGCGATTAGCGCACAAGATGCGCTCGATCGGGAGGATGCAGTTAGGCGCGATCCTGAATCTGGGACGGTAGCCGCTAACGGGACAGAGCAAGCGACCGGGGCTGCGGCTTTGCAAACAGCCGCCGAAACACAGATCAACGCGGTCTTCAAGACCTGGCGCGACATCGCACTTCCGCAGTTGCTGCTATGTCTCGCAGACGAAATCTGGCGGCAGGACGGCGAGATCCAAGTCGCCCTAACTGGTCCGCGAAGACGCAAGCTGCGCGCCACGCTGGAGACGATCGATGCGAAGCGGGACTTCAAGATTATCACCGAAGTCGCCGAGTGGGTATTTAACTCAGGACGCGATGCCGAAACTCGCCATACGCTTTTCGTCTACGAACTTGCGCGCGAATGGCCCGGCGAAGGTCCGTTCGCGAGCACGTTCGCTGAACGCGCGCCTGGTGCGCTCGAAGCGGCCAAGACGGCGTTCCGTATGCATGTGCGCGACGCTAGTAAGGAAACCCTCAAATCGTTGCAGGAGCTGCGAAAGACGCTGGCTGACGACGTCACCCGCGTTGTCGCCCAGACTCGCGAACTGACCGGCACTTTGTGGCGCGACCTGCTCGTCGTGGTCGCCGCCGTGCTCGGACGCTTCTCTCTTCTCGCTAGTCTGGGCACAGGAGAGGCCGGGTTCGCTAATGCGCTGCTCTATGGCCTGGCAGTTTACCTGGCTTTTAGCCTCGGCATGGTGCTCTTCGCCAACGCGCGGTTCATGGCACTATTCCGCATGATGCAGGCAAATTGGCAAACCAAGCTCTATGGCTTCGTCGATTCCGAAGACTTTAAGTCGCTGGCCACCGAGCCTCTGAACAAAGCCGAGGGCGTCTACGAGTGCACCCGCAATGCCGCGATAACTGCGTATGGCCTCACCGTCATCGCGTTGATTGCGCTCGCCATTCTAATTCCTGGAGTGCCGCCCCGGTCTGCTAATACGACGATTTATGGCGACGCCGCGGCCCACGCGTCCAGCGCCGCGGGTCCAGGGAAAGGTGTAGCCTCTAGCGGTTCTGTGTTTGATGGCAATGGCCCACAGTCTACAGCTGGCAATGACAGCGCAGCGACGCCGAGCAGGGCACCCATGACGGGCGCACCTGCTGCTGTTGTCAACAGCAGGCACCCGAATGCAAAAGATGCAGTGCGAGGGCCGTCCGGACACACAGCCGTGCCAGCGGCAGTCCGCGCAGCTACAGCACGGGCGGACTAATAAAATGCCCGCGCTGATAGTTGAAAGCCATGACGCACAGTTGGTCACTTCTTCTCACTTTGATTGACTCACCATCTGAGCACCAGAAATTTGCTCTATCAAACGCCCCCGCCCAAGGTATACTTCTGTCCGAATGCACATGCTTGCTGAATGATCGGCGCCTTCCCCTCATTGTCAGCTGGTATATTGCAGACAGCTAGCGGCCTTAAGACAGCGCCCTTTCGAATACTCCTCTCTGTGGCCAATACGGTAATCAACCAAAACTAGATGAATTCAAAAACCTTCGAACATTAATCTTTCTGTGTCGAAACCACAACCCGTAAGGCAGGACCCTTACTGGAAGGCAAGAGACGTTCAACTTCAGGCTTGTGCAGCAGACCAAAAAGCAGTTTCTCTACTTCAATATCCGGCAGCGAGAGTGCCAATGCTATCTCGTGGCGAGTGAGACGTTCTTGCCACAGACTCTCCAAGACCATTTTCCAGATAGTAGACTCCTCCCGCTGCATGCTGTCAGGTTCATGCGTGCGGTAGCCACGTCGTCCTATTTCAATAACTATCCCCCGATATTGCCAATCGCTCAGGATATTCAGCCGATGCAGCCGATAGGCTAAAGCCGAGGCAGCCACTCCCCAGCGCTTCTTGGCACGAACAATTTGATCAAGCGAAGAAACGAAAGGCAATTTGGCTCTTACGTCTGCCTCTGGCATCAAAAACGACGCAGCAAACTGTTGAGCTTCCAACTCCGCTTGCTTGCCCTGACCTGGACCTCCATGTCTATGAAGAACCAGATGCCCCAGCTCATGGGCGCAGTCAAAGCGACTACGCTCTGCTGATTTCATGGTATTCAAGAATATATAGGGTGTCTCATCTCGCCAACAAGAATATCCATCCACATTTAGAGTTTCTTCGGCGAGAGAGAATACCCGAATACCTTTTGACTCAACCAATTTTATCATATGATTGATTGGCTGCTCCCCCAGGGCCCAATGTTGGCGCAAGGCACGAGCGGCCGCAGCTGGATCTCTCTCTGTTGATAAATCCAGAATCTGAGATTTTGGCAAATTGAACCGTGCATCCACCCAATCTTGTAGCAGATAGGCGAAAGGTGCCGCTGCTTTGGATGCATCTCGCTCACGCGCTGTCATTGAGCTAAGGCTGCGAAAGCTTACTCCATCAGCGGAGGGGGTGTCGCAAGTTTCGGCAAAGAAGAATGCCTCTGGAAATCCAAGCGCTGCCGCAAGTTTGAGCACGGTATCAGGGTCGGGGGAATTCTTGTCGTTCTCTATGCGGGACAGCGTAACCGCCGTAATGCCTGCAAGATCAGCGAGCGCTCGACTAGTTAAGCCTCGCCGCTGGCGGGCGAGTGTCAAGCGCGAGGGATTGAACATGATCCAGTATTATCCGCAGCCGTCTATTTTCGTGATATTCTAATGTCATAATCGTTATTAGGCATGTCGAGGTCATTCTCCAGCGTAACCGATTCAAATTCTCCCTTCTTCAGAAAAATAATACGTTCATGAAAGTCGACAAACTGGTCGTTTTCAAGCGGCACCGGCCTCGAGAGCTCAGCGCGCACGCCGGTTATCTCGTCGCAGCTGACACAAAGGTACCAAACCTCTCCCCTTTCCTGCTTGGCCGAGATAACGCTTGAAGCCTGAGCAAAGAGATTTCCCTGTGCAGTCTCAATAAGTTCTTTGGACGCGACCTTCTTCTTCGAAATCGCCTTCGGGTTATATTGAAGATCGGCCGCAAGATCGACATTTTGGAATACGATTCGCTTGCCACTCTTTTCATCGAAAACGGCCTCGATGCCATTTTCTCTAATCCGTTTCCATTTCTTCGCGCGAAACAGAATGCGGATATGCCGAGTTCCAAATATGTACGACAGAGTTCCAGGCGCAGTAGCCGGATCATCGTCCGTTGAGTCCCTACGCGCTCCAACCGCCATCTGCACCACGTGGATGAGATCGCCCCGGGTTACCGCGAAATGCTCCATCAGCCGTAGCGCAACATCATCCTCGTCAGCCCTGACAGTGCACTTTGAGGGCAAACCCATATGACCACCATGTTAACTTTACCCCTCTATTTTGAGGAAAAAAATTAACATGGTCAAGCCCTTTTAGTGGATCGACAAGCCGCGAGGTTGTCAAAGCGCGGCATTTTAGACGGGCGAAGATCGGACAGGATGGCGGTGCTGGTACTAGTTACCAAGAAAGCAGAGGAAGTGAAGGCGATTTTCTCGCCTACTTTTTCGGCGGCGCCAGAGATTGCGCAGAATTTAATCATTTGCCTAATATATGAGCCTGAAATCAAGCGTGCAGGCGCGTGCATCCTGCCGTTGTTGAATTTGTAGCCGACTATGTGGTCGCGACCTTGGGGCGGGCTGGACAGACGCTTCTCTCTCTCTCTCTCTCTCTCCGGTGCCCGACCTGCCGCTTTCGGAGCATCATGCCGGAGATCATCCGCCAAGTCGCGGAGGCCTATGGCGCCGATCCCGAGGAGCTGCGGCTGGCGACGCCCTCAGCCAGCGCGATCTCCGAGATGGACGAGGTTCTGAACTAGGTCTCCCTCATCCCGCAGGACAGATTCGTCCTCCCCGGGTGATCCAGTGCTGGGCGCTGGTCAGCCGGTCAGCCCGTGCACGGGCCGTGCATTTCTATAGCAGGCGGAAGCTGGCAACCTTCCTGGGGTGTGACTACGAGGCGGCGCAGCGCTGACACGTTCAGGGGATCGCCATGACCACCGCGCATCTCAACCAGCTGGGGCTTTGCGCCGCGCCCTGCGGCATGCTCGGACCGCAGCAGCACCTATTCGAGGAGGCGCTCGTCCGAATCAAGGCAGCCGAACCGCCCCGCCGCACGCCGGTCTGCGCGGTCGAATTCGGCGGCGCGGAAATATTTCTGACTATTAACCTCCGCATCTCCCCAGTTTTTGAGCCTCGGGGAGATAGATTGGCGGCGCGTCTATACGCTTCCCATCACAAGATGAGCCTTCAATCAACGAGCAGCAGCAAGGTGGTGATGTCATCGCGTGCGCGGGCCGGTATTTCATCGTCTGGAACGTGGCGACTGCCGAGCTCGACACCTTCCCGATCTGCTTCGCCCCCTCCTCCACCTTAGGATCGTGCAGAGTTTCGATCGGCGAGGAGCTGCCCGACTGGGGCATCACCCATGAACAGGCGGTCGTGGCTGTGGGCGAGCGGGAGCTGATTGTCCGCACTGCGCCGCAGCGCGCGATCCACATCTGCCGCTATTCGGGCGAGTTGATCTGTCGCATTGTCGGCGCCGCGGTCTGTCCCTATGCCGCGCGCTTCGCCGCCTCGAGCGAGCGTGGAGAGTGCGACAGTAACTCGGGTATGACTCAGATCTGGCCTCCATTGAGTAGGACAGAACTGCTGTTATGTTGCACTGCCCGAAACGTCTCGTCATGCGTCGGGGCAAGTAGGCCAAACGCGGAGAGTCCATTTGGGAGCGCCGGGTAGCGACTTGCTGCAGCTAGGTTCTTCCCCAGTCTGGTTTAGACCGGAAGCGGATTGCCTGATTTGGAGCAAAGAATGGGACAATCTGTCCTTTGCAACCGCGGACGTCCCGGCGACTCTCGACCGACTCAAGCCGTTCCGGGATGGACGCACGTAGATGGTTTGCGCCTGAACTGGTCACTCGCAAGTTTGACAGCCACCGGTCGGTGCGCCCCCTGATCGACCACTCAAGCCGGCCTCTACTGCTCCTGAACGCGGACGTGCTCAGTGCTCGGCATCGCCAAGGTGAAGAGAGGGCACCCAAATGTTGGTCGAGTTTTTGACCTTAGAGATTGCGCGAGCCACTGAACCCTAGATCCAATAAACGCTGCCGGTCTTCTTCGTTGTTCTCAGCCGACAGCTCGACTGTAAGGGTCAACTGGCTGGAGGTCATCCGCATCAAGATGTCGAAGATTTCGCGCCGGGCGAATTCGGTGCCTCCGTCGAGTGTCACCGCTAGGATGTCCCGGCTAACCCGAGGCCCGTTGCTAGCAATTGCCGCCGACACGTCGCCAGACACAACCGATCCGATAGAGGAGCTACCGTTTTCCGGAGCAGCAGCGCCCTCCTTGCCGATAAGAGAATCGATATTTGGCGAGCCGTCCTCGCTGCGCCGGCTGATCGGTCGCGCGCCAGCGCGTCCAAGCGCGTCGCGCATGCCTTCTGACGTCGTCTCGTAGCGGACATAGGAAACGGGCTTCTGGCTCCACTTGGCAAGCCCCTTGCTCTTAAGCCACTCGGGCTCCGGATCGGATAGAAGGATAGCTTCGGCATTCTGTCTCAGCATGTCCATCGCCTGCGCAAAAAGCTGGCGGCTCCATTTTTCGTTGGCGGGCGCGGCTGATGCGAGGCTCAGCGATCCCGCTCCCTCCCGGCCAGCCTGTTTCGCCAAAGTCTTGCGAGTAAGGACGCCGAAAGGCAGCAACATCACAACGTCAACGCCCTGATTCATGAAGATACTGGCGACTTCCTCGCTGGCGCGGGTGCCATGGAGGAGCGCGACCGTCTTACCGGCGGTCGATCGCGCTAGCTCCCCCGCGATCGCTTGCAGGGCCTGCAATTCACGGTCACCGGGATTGCGGGAGGGTAGTAGCCCGATCCACCGCCCGGACAATGCTTCCGGACCTCCCAGAACATAGAGCGGGCCGGGAGCCTCTAGAGTGGGCAGCCTTTCACGTTCAACAAGTTTGTACCCAAGCTGCTCAGCATCCTTGCGCTGATCATCGGTTGGCAGCTGAGTGGCTGTGTGGGCAACTCGCCGCGACGCAGCGGGTTCAAAAACCAGCACATGGGCATCGATGCCACCTAATTTGTCACTGATCATCCGCGACACACGATCCCAGTCTAGGCCACCGTGCCCGCAACCCAGCGCGGGAAGCGCGATTGTCACTGGACCAACCCCATCCAGGTAGCTGCGTAGATCGTCGAGGCCAGCATCGATATCCTCATAGCGGGAAGGTTCGCGCCAGTCGCGCTTCGTCGGGAAGTTGATGATCCAGTCTCCGGTCAGAGACTTCCAGATATGCATCGTGCCAGGCGTGACGCGGCCGTCCTTGCAGTCGCGTTGATAGTCCTTGAACATGTCTGGGTAGCGCTGCTTGAATGCTAAAGCGACGCCAGCACCCATCACGCCAACGCAGTTGACGGTGTTGACGCGAATATCCGCGGGGGCATCAAACATGTCACCTTTTACAAACTCAAGCATGATCTACTCTTCCGATGCCTCTTCGATCGCTTTCACACAGCGCTGGTACAGCGCATCTGCCTTGTCTTCCTCCCACCAGCGCGGAACGAGGGCGCTCACATCCGCCCTGGCGATGGCGAACAGCATATTTAGTTCCTCCACATCGTCCACGACATCGAAGATTTGTTGCTCGTCGCGCCCCTGTCCGAGCACGTCCCCCACAAGATCATGATAGCATATCAGCTTCATCAATGTCCTCGCCGAAGAGGCTCTGACCATCGCGACATGCTCGGTCAGAATATTGGCCATCATTGGCATCGCTGCTACCGGATGATCGGGATCGACCTTCTGCAGGCCGCCGTTACCGTCCCAACGCGAGCGTGGCCCCTTACCGATATCGTGCAGATAGGCCGCGATCTCCACTAGCATCTGCTGCTTCTCGTCAAGAGCATCATATTCACCGAGCGACAGAAGCTGCTCGACCACTTCCTTCGTATGGATGTCGACCGTGCGCTTATGCACGCCATTCTCTGAGCGCAGTCCGACCAGTTCAGCTGTCTGCGGCAGGCATCCGAAATCCGCGCGTAGGCCCTCCCGCAGGTGCTTCAGACTATTGAATTTTGCAGTGCCTTCATGGTCGCCTGCATGCTCCTCCACGTAAGCGCATGCCGCCTTGAAAAGAGCTGCGATCTCGCCGGGGCCCTTGACCACGCTGCTCGTTCCGCCGCTCGCGAAATTGAGGAACCAATGGGGACGTGCCCATCGATCTTGAAATTCGATGGGCGGAAATGGCCTGGTCCCGACGATTGCTTCGACACGTTTCTTAGTTGCTTGGTTCCACACCACACAGCGCGCCGCCGCCGTAATAGGAAGTTGTCCGTGGATGAGGAGTTCGGCCATGCGTCGGTGACGATACTCCTCGTCTGGGTCGCCCCATTTCTTGCTATCGATCGCAGCCCAGTCGAGCTTCGCAAGGTGGGCCGCATCGTGAAAGAAATCCGGTGGAATCGCCGTGTTAGCCGATGCGTTGGTGAAAATCGCGTCCGCCCGATCCGCCAGTGCGATGGGGAACTCGAAGTAGAGAATGTCGTACTGATCGACATTCTTGGCATTCACCACGCCCAGCAACATCGGGCTGACCGAACCGAAATAGAGCGGCACATAATCGTGGACACATCCCTTCGGACCGCACGGAACTTTCATCCGCGCGCGACGGCCTTGAATTCCCTCTGATGCAATCGAGCGATGCTTCCCGGGAAACTGTGCATGGTTGTTGGCAAGGAAGCCATGTTGCAGCAATCCGGGTAAATTGTCGATGTGCGAGAAATGATAAACGTAGCGATAAGCATGCTCAGCAGGAATCGGCATACTGCCCCCTTTATCACCAATCCGCTTGCCACTTGATTCCACGTACAGACCCACGAGCCTTCAGCGGAATAAAATATTCTAGCGTCCAATCCTGGCTCAAGCCACATTGGCAACGAAAGTCCAGAAAGTCGACGCCAAAGTCGCTCTCATCCTTTTCTCAGAAGTGCGATATAGCTTTCTAGCTGGCGGCCCTTTCCAGTCCCCTTGACCTGGAAGTGGCAGATCGAATTAGTCACACCCTTTCTGCCGGAAGTTTGCGCGTTGCCAATCCGTTTTACCGCTCTGCCGCAACTCGAAGCGTGATCAAAGGCTCCAGCGGCACTGTATCAAGCACTGCGGCGCAGCAGCTCGTTGACCCTGCTCTGCCAACCTGGCCCAGAGGCCCGCAGACGCTCGACAAGCTCTCTGTCCAGCCGAATACTGACAGAAACCTTGATAGGGGCCTTCTGCGGTCCGCGGACACGATGCCGGCCGCGCAATTCTGCCGAGGCGGACTGCGCAATGGCGGAGAAACTTTCGCTTAACTCCGGATTGTCAAGACCCTGCTCGATGCCACGCCGAATCGCAGCATCTGCTTCCGCTCTTGGGCGAATCAGCTTAGGTTTCCCGGACATAAGTATCGAACTCCTTGCTATTGGCCTTGCGCAGGCTGATCAACTCCAGGCTGCGCCGCTTAATCGTGAACATCACACACGTCGCAGCGTGCCGTGTGATGCCCATCACTAATTGTATATGCGATTAGGGTCAAGCACGCAAGAGAGTAACGGCCCCCGTGAAATCGAGCTGTCGGTTGCCGGGAAATCATCCACAACCTTGCCAGCACTTCGTGCATTCGCCTATTTTGTACGCATAACAACCAAAGGCGTCCGCGATGCTGCCTATTCCCGGTGAATTCACTGCCGATTATGTGGTCGCGGCTTTCGAGCACGCGGGACAGACGCTGCTGTCGCTCCCCATCACCGGCACCCGCCCTGCCGGTTTTCGCAGCAACATGCCAGAGATCGTCCGCCAGGTCGCGGAGGCCTACGGCGCCGATCCCGAGGAACTGCGGCCGGCGACGCCCTCGGCCCGCGCGATCTCCGAAATGGACGAGGTTCTGAACTGGGTCTCCCTTATCCCGCAGGACAAGTTTGTTCTTCGCCGGGTGATCCAGTGCCGGGCGCTGGTCAGCCCCCGCACCGGCCGGCATGTCTATAGCTGGCGCAAGCTCGCGACCTTCCTGCGCTGCGACCGCGAGGCGGCCCAACGCTGGCACGCCCAGGGCATCGCCATGATCACCGCCCGCCTTAACCGGCCTGGGCTTTGCGCCGCGGCTGGCGGCATGGTCGGGCCGCAGCGGCACCTGGTCGAGGAAGCGCTGGCCCGGATCAAGGCGGCCGAGCCCGTGCGCCGGAAGCCGGTCCGCGCCGTCGAATTCGGCTGAGCGGAAACATTTCTGATTCTTAACCTCCACATCCCGCCAGTTTTCCGCTACCGGGGAGATAGAGTAGCGGCGCGTCCATGCGCATCCCCCTCACATGATGAGCCTTCAATGACCGAGCAGCAGCTGCAACGCGGTGATGTCGTCGCGTGCGCGGGCCGGTATTTCGTCGTCTGGAAGGTAACGGCCGCGGAGGTCGAGGCCTTCCCGATCTGCTTCGACCCCGCCGCCACCTTCGGCCCCTTCCGCGTTTCGATCGGCGAGGAGCTGGTCGGTTGGGGCATCACCGATGAACACGCGGCCGTCGTCGCGGGCCAGCGAGAGGTTCTGACCTGCACCGCGCCGCTGCGCGCGATCCGCGTCGGCCGCTGCTCGGGCGGGCTGATCTGCCGCATCATCGGCGCGGCCGCCCGCGCCGATGCCGCGCGCTTCGTGGCTGATCGCGGGCGTCGCGAGTGCAACAATAACTCGGACACGACCGCGACTTTGGCCGCCGCCGAGTAGGACATAACTTCGGTTATGTTGCACTGGCACCCTACCCCTTCCGGTGCTCGGCATGGTCCAAAAATACCACGATAACTCTGGAAATTCACATGCCTTCGCTCGAGGTTCTCCCGCCCGAGCGGCTTCCTGCTGCCGACGCGGCCTTCGTGGTCGCTCCACCTGTTGCAAATAACGACCCTCAATGCATCGAGCTCTGGCTTCACGGCCGGCCAGCTTTGACCGCCTCCGCCTATCGGGCGGACGTCGCCGCATTCCGCCGCCTGGCCCCCATCGCGCTCCATCAGCTCACCCTCGGTGACCTGCAGCGTTGGGCTGAGAGCCTCGCCGCGATGTCACCGGCGACGCAGCGGCGAAAGCTGGCCGCCGTGAAGAGCCTGCTGACCTTCGCGCATCGCATCGGCTACCTACCCTTGGATGTCGGCCGGCCGCTTCGCCTGCCGAAGGTCAAGGACACCTTGTCCGAGCGCATCCTCGACGAGGCCGAGGTGCAGCGCATGATCGCGCTCGAGCCGAGCCCGCGGAACCACATCCTGCTGCGCGTGCTCTACAGCTGCGGCCTGCGCATCTCCGAGGCCGCCGGCCTCAAATGGCGCGACGCCAAGGGCACGCGGAAGGGTGGCCAGCTGACCGTCTTCGGCAAGGGCGGCAAGACGCGCTTCGTCATCGTGTCGCTGAAGCTCTGGAAGCAGCTCGCCAGCCTGCGCGGCGAAGCCGGACCAGACGATCCGATCTTCCGCTCGCGGGAGGGCAATCCGCTCTACCGCTCGCAGATCCATCACATCGTCAAGGCGGCCGCCGCCCGGGCCGGGCTCACCCCGAAGGCCTCGGCGCACTGGCTGCGCCATGCCCATGCGAGCCACGCGCTCGACCGCGGCGCGCCGGTGCATGTCGTCCAGCAGTCGCTCGGGCACGGCAGCCTGGCCACCACCACCCGATACACCCACGTCCGGCCGGATGACGGCTCGAGCAACTATCTGCCGGAGTAGCCGATGAGCGCCGATCGCTTCGCCCTCCCGTTGCGCGAGACGCTCGAGATCAACGGCTATTTCTCGGCGATGACGCCGACCGAGCAGGCCGCCAGCTACGCCGATTTCGTCAGCGAGCACGAGCAGGTCTGCGGTGCCGTCTGCCAGCGCCTCGCCTTCCTGGCCTCCCATGCCGGACGGCCCTTTCCCCGCGAGGAACCCGCCTGACCGTGATCGAGATCCGAGACACGCCTGGCGGCTTCGCGCTCATCCACAAGCGCGGCAGCCGCATCCTGCGCGAGGTCACCGTCCGCCAGCCGGAAGAACGGCTGCTCGACGTCACGTGCCTTGATGATCCCTTCAACCCGAAACCTGAGAGAGGTTCCGATGCCCCGCCCCGCCGGTCGAGCCGCCCCCAAACGGGCCACGCCGACCAAGGCTGAGAAGGCGCCAGTCGCCGGCTCCAACTATCCCGTCATCAAGGCCAAGCCGATCGTCGACGCGGTCGAGGAATATGTCCGGCTGAAGGTCGATGAGAAGCGGGTCGAGTCCCGGCTCAAGGAGCTCAAAGACCAGATCATCATTCCCGCGCTCGAGGGCGCGCCGACGGCCTTCGTTGGCAATCGCATCGTCTCGGTGACCGAGAATGCCGGGTCGCCCGGCACGCCCAACCAGACCATCACCCGCGAGATGATCGGCCAGGTGATCCCGGGCAAGAAACCCCGCGCCGGCTACACGCAGCTGAAGGTGGAGTGATCGCCATGTCGTTCCTCACGCTCCTGGGCCTTCTCTTCGTTGGCCTCAAGCTGGCCCACATCATCGCGTGGTCCTGGCTGCTTGTGCTGGCGCCCTTCTGGGCCATCCCCGTGCTGCTGGTGGCAATGATTGTGTCCGCCGGCACGGGTCTCGGCGCCGCCCTGCTGATCGGCACGCGGAACGAGAAACGTCGCGGTCTCAAGCCCACCAGACGGTAGCAAGCGTCTCAGGCTTACCGGGGCGTCACCGGAGATTCCACCAGCATGATATCACTGTCGATCGAGCTGGACACACGCCAAGTGACGCGAGCCCTGCAGGACGCCCAGCGGCAGATTCCCTTCGCGACGATGGTGGCCGTGAACGATCTCGCCTTCCGCGTGCGCGCGGCCGAGAACGCGGCGATGACGACGATCTTCAAGCATCCGCGCCTCTTCACGCAGCGCGCGGTGCTGGGCCGCGACATCAAGCGGGCGACCAAGGCGAACCCGACCGCCGTCGTGTCGGTCCGGCCCGAGGTCGCGAAATATCTGGCACCTTACGAGTTCGGCGGCGTGCATGTGACGCCAGGCCGCGCGCTGCTGAACCCGAAGGACATTCGGCTCGACCAATACGGCCAGCTGCCGAAGAACGTCATGAAGCGCCTGGCCGCACGGCCTGACATCTTCATCGGTTCGATCGATACCAAGCACGGCAAGATCGCCGGCGTTTGGCAGCGATTGAAAGCGCCGAAGCGCGGACGTGGCGTAAAGGGCAAGCCGGCGCCGCGCCTCAAACTGCTGATCCGTTTTGGCGAGGCATTGCCCGTGCATAAGCGGCTGGGATTTGTGGCGCGTGGCGCCGCTGTGGTGCGGGCACAGGGCGCGCAGGCGATGCGGGCAGCGGTGGAGCGGGCGCTCCGCACCGCGCGGGCCTGACGACCCCCTCCCCCCCTCTCGTGGGTCCTTCCTGGGGTCCTGCGCATCGCGGGCATTGCGCCAGCCCGATGCGTCGCTAGATGCACCCCACCAAAATCCGGGTAACACCCGAAGGTAACAGCCGAGGGTAACAGGTGGAGATCAGCCAGGCTGAGTTCGGCCGCCTGATGGGCGTCTCGCGGAAGACCATCACCGATTGGAAAAGCAAAGGCCGGATCGTCATGCTTGGCGATCTGGTCGATCGCGAGGCCTCGCTCAGGAAGCTCGCGGCGGCCGGCAATGTCCGGGCGATAACTGTTACCTCCGGCGCGACCAAAGTTGTTACCTCCCGCCGAAAAACTGTTACCTCCCTTCCCTCCACTGTTACCTCCCCACCGCCGGCAGGTAACACCGAGGGTAACAACCCGGCGCCGCCTCCGCGGCCCGGGCGCCCGCGTCGGGAGACGCCGGCCGAGGCCGCCGAGCGGATCGTTCTGAACGCCGGCGGCCTCCTCAGCGAGGCCGATGCCCAGACGCTGAAGGAGAACTATCTCGCCCGCCTGCGGCAGCTGGAATACGACACCAAGGCCGGCCAGGTGGTGCTGATCCGCGACGTGGTCGAGGCCGTCGGCACTGAATATGCCCGGGTGCGCACCCGGCTGCTGGCCATCCCGGCCGAGCAGGCACCCCGCCTCGCCCAGCTGAAGACCGTGCCCGAGATCCAGGACGCGCTGATGCGCATGATCGTCGAGGCGCTGGAGGAATTGACTCGTGACGGAGATGGCCCCGCCGCCGCTGATCGAGGCGGGCCAGTATGATCGCGGCAGGGACCAGCTGCGGGCGGCCCTCGCCCGGTCGCTCCGCGCGAACCTCCGCCCGCCGCCGCGGCTGACGCTCAGCGAATGGGCGGCGCGCCACGCCTTCCTCTCCCCCGAGACCAGCGCCCAGACCGGCCGCTTCCGGTCCTTCGCCTATCAGGACGGCATCATGGATGCCGTCACCGACCCGCAGGTCGAGAAGATCACCGTCAAGAAGTCCGCCCGCGTCGGCTATACCAAAATCCTCGACCATATCGTCGGCTTCCACATCCACCAGGACCCCTCGCCCATCCTGGTGGTCCAGCCGCGCGTGGAGGATGCCGAGGATTACAGCTCGACCGAGATCGAGCCGATGCTGCGCGACACACCGGTGCTCGCCGAGATCGCCGGCGACCTCAAGGCGAAGGACGGCAAGCAGAAGCTGCTGAAGCGCGTCTTCCGCAATGGTTCGTCCATCACCTTTGTCGGCGCCAACAGCCCAGGCGGCTTCCGCCGCATCACCAGCCGCATCGTCCTCTTCGACGAGGTCGACGGCTATCCGGTCGGCGGTGCCGGCTCCGAGGGTGATCAGATCAAGCTTGGCATCAAGCGGTCTGAGACCTTCTGGAACCGCAAGATCGTGCTCGGCAGCACGCCGACCAACGAGGGCGTCAGCCGCATCGAGAAGTCCTGGGCCGAGAGCGACCAGCGGCACTACTTCGTGCCTTGCCCGCACTGCGCCGAGATGCAGGTGCTGCGCTGGGGCGGCGAGGACGCGCCCTATGGCCTCAAGTGGCGGCGGAATGCGGACGGGCAGCACAAGCCCGAGACCGCCTTCTACCTCTGCGTGAACGGCTGCGTCATCGAGGAGGTGGAGAAGCCGGGCATGGTCGCCCGCGGCGCCTGGCGCGCCACGCGCCCCTTCAAGGGACATGCCGGCTTCCACATCTGGGCCGGCTACAGCCTCTTCGTGAATGCCGCCTGGTCGCGCCTGGTCGAGGAATGGCTGGAGGTGAAGGGCGATCCCCTTGCCCGGAAAACCTTCTTCAACCTGGTGCTGGGCGAGGTCTACGAAGAGCAGGGCGAGAAGACCTTCAGCGAACGGTTGCTGGCTGCTCGCGTCGAGGTCTGGGCCGCGGAGGTGCCGGACGGCGTCGCCGTGCTCACCGCCGCCGGCGACACGCAGGACGACCGCGTCGAGCTCGAGATCGTCGGCTGGGGCCGGAACGAGGAGCGCTGGTCGATCGCCCATGAGGTGATCGAAGGTGATCCGGGTGGTCCAGAGGTCTGGGCGCAGGTCGATGCGGTCCTCAAGCGGAAATGGTTACGCGCCGATGGCCGTCCGTTCACCGTCATGGCCGCCTGCATCGATTCCGGCGGCCACCATACCCAGGCCGTCTATCGCTTCGCGCGCGAACGCCTCGGCCGAAACATCTGGGCCATCAAGGGTGAATCCGCCCAGGGCGGCGCCCGCAACCCGGTCTGGCCGACCAAGCGGCCGAGTGCGCGCAACAAGGCGGCCTTCCGGCCGGTGGTGATCGGCACGAATGCCGCAAAGGATCTGATCCGCGACCGGCTGATGTATGACCCGCCCAAGGCCGGGGAGCCGGTCTCCGGCTACATGCATTACCCGGCCGACCGCGACATCAACTTCTTCGCCCAGCTACTCGCGGAGCGGCTCATCACCCGGGCGGTGAACGGCCAGCGCTTTCGTGTCTGGGAGCAAATCCCAGGCCGCGCCAACGAAGCGCTCGACCTTGCGGTCTATTCCTACGCGGCGCTGCAGGGGCTGATCCACAAGGGCCTCAAGCTCAACAAGCGGGCCGATGACATAGAAGCCGGTCTCGCGCGGCAGGCGCCTGCGACACCGCCTGAGGCCGCAGAGACCGAAGACGAGACCCAGCCGGTAGAGATCAAGCCGGCTGCTCCCTCGCCCGTATCGCCGGCACCGTTGCCGCCCTCGTCGGCACAGCCACCCGCCGGGCCGCCGCCACGGCCCGCAGTGACCGTTTCCATCAGGCCGAAGCGCCGATCGCTCGCAGACCTTCTGCCACACTGAGAGAACACCATGCCCCTGTTCCAGCGCGCCCTGCAGACCCTCGGCCGCTGGCGGGCGATCCGTGCGCTCTTCGCGCCGGCCGCGCTGGTGCTAGCCGGCTGATGCCGATGTCGATGGGCATCCTTGCCGGCACGCCGCGCCCGATCCTGCAGGGCTGGCTGACCGAGGCGCAGCAGGCCTATGCCGACCTGTCCACGGGCAAGAAGGTCGTCTCCGCGACCTACACCCAGGGCAACGGGACCAAGGCCGTAACCTTCACCCAGGCTGACACGGCGAAGCTGACGTCGTGGATCCTGCAGCTGCAGCAGGCGCTGGGCCTGCGCCGCCGCGCCCGCGCACCCATGAGGCCCTATTTCCTGTGACCGTCCAGATCCGCCTCTACGGGCCCGACGGCGCGGCTCTGCCCGCCCGGCCAAGCCGTGCCGGCGCGCTGCCCGGCGGCGGCCGTCGGCCGCAGGCGCTGACCACCGGCAGTACCGTCGCCTATGACGCCGCCGACCGGCAGGGCCAGCACATGGCCGCCTGGTCGCCCTATCTCTGGTCGCCCGATGGCGAGCTCAACCTCTACCGCGACACCATCGTCTCCCGCGTCCGCGACCTGGTGCGCAACGACGGCTGGGCGAGCGGTGCCGTCACCCGCATCCTCGACAATTGCATCGGCTGGAACTTCCGGCCCATCGCCAAGCCCGACTATCGGGCGTTGCAGCACCAGACCGGGCTCAAGGCCTTCGACCATGCCTGGGCCAAGGAATACGGCCGCGCCGTGGATGCGCATTGGCGCGCCTGGGCAGACGACCCGGGGCGCTACTGCGATGCCGCGCGCCACATGACCTTCAGCCAGATGGCGGGTGTCGCCTTCCGGCATCTCATCGTCGACGGGGACGCGCTGGCGCTGCTCCCCTTCATCGCAAACCGCATCGGGCCCGGCCGGGCACGCTACGGTACCGCCGTGCAGCTGATCGACCCCGACCGCCTCTCCAACCCACAGCTCAGCTTCGACAAGCAGAGCTTCCGCGGCGGCGTCGAGATCGACGACTGGGGCGCGGCCGTCGCCTATTGGATCCGTCGTGCCCATCAGGGTGACTGGTGGGCAGCCGGCGACAGCATGACCTGGGACCGCATCCCGCGCGAGAGCAGTTGGGGCCGGCCCGCGGTGGTCCACTTCTTCGAGGCGACACGCGCCGGCCAGCATCGCGGCGGCGCCGGCGTCTTCACCCCCGTGCTGCAGCGGCTCAAGATGCTGATCAAATATGACGGCACCGAGCTCGACGCCGCCATCATCAACGCGATCTTCGCCGCCTATGTCGAAAGCCCCTTCGATCCTTCGCTGGTTAAGCAGGCGATGGCCGACGGCGACGATCGCGAGATCGACGAGGATCTTGGTCTCGCCCCCTATCAGGCCGAGCGGCTGGAGTTCCACAAGCTGCACGGGCCGCTGCTCGGGGGCGCGCGCGTGCCGGTGCTCTTCCCCGGCGAGAAGATCAACACGGTCGATGCCGCGCGGCCCGCGAGCAACTTCAGCGCCTTCGAGGGCGCGATGCTGCGCAACGTCGCGCAAGGGCTCGGCCTCTCCGCCCAGCAGGTCAGCAACGACTGGTCGGACGTGAACTATTCCTCGGCCCGCGCCGCGATGCTCGAGGCTTGGAAGACCCTCACCCGCCGCCGGCACGAGTTCGGCGTCGGTTTCGCCTCTCCGGTGCGCAGCGCCTGGCAGGAAGAATGCCACGAGATCGAGGCCCTTCCCCTCCCGCGCGGCGCGCCGGAGTTCTTCGAAACGCGCGGCGCCTATGGCCGCTGCCGCTGGATGGGCCCGGGCCGCGGCTGGATCGACCCCGTCGCCGAGAAACAGGGCGCGATCATGGGCCTCGACGGCTGTCTCTCCACCTTGGAGGACGAGCTCGCCGATCAGGGTCTCGATTACGAGGAGGTGCTGGAGCAGCGCCAGCACGAACTCCGCATGCTCGATGAGATGGGCATTCCCCGACCCGAATGGGCCGGCCAGCTGATCGGCGTTGATCAATCTCAGACGACTGTCGAGCAGGTCGCCAAGAAGCCCGAGGCCGTATGAACCGCTTTCCCCATCTCGCACAGCGGCTCTTCAACGTGCCGATCGCGATCCATCCGCAGAAGGCGGAGGTCATCGTCGCCGCGGTCGCCGATCGTCTCGGCATCACCCACGTCTTCCGGCAGGGCGCGCTGCGTGCCTCCGCCGCCGGCGCCTTCATAGATGACGACGAGGATGATGGTTTCAGCCGCAAGGCGGATGACCGGCCCTACAAGGTCGTGAATGGCGTCGCCGTCATTCCGATCCGCGGCACGCTCGTCCACAAGCTCGGCACGCTGCGGCCCTATTCCGGGATGACCGGCTATGACGGCATCCGCATGAACCTCGGCCTTGCCCAAAGCGATACCGAGGTTAAGGCCATCGCGTTGGATGAGGACAGCTGCGGCGGCGAGGTCTCCGGCCTTTTCGACCTGGTGGACGACATCTTCACGATGAGCGCCCGGCAGGGTGGCAAGAAACCGATCTGGGCGATCCTCGACGATCGCGCCTATAGCGCCGGCTATGCCATCGCCTCTGCCGCCGACCGCATCATCGTGCCCCAGGCGGGCGGCGTCGGCTCGATCGGCACCATCGTCATCCATTCCGAGTTCAGCGAAGCGCTGAAGAAGGAGGGGATCGCTGTCACGATCATCCGCTCGGACGAGCTCAAGGCCGAGGGCAATCCCTACGAGCAGCTCTCCGCCGAGGCGCGCGACCGCATCCAGGCGGAGATCGATGATCTCAACGACCTGTTCGTCCGCACGGTCGCGCGTAACCGCGGCCTGGACGAGAAGGCCGTGCGCGCCACCCGCGCCGGCGTCTTCACCGGTCCCAGCGCCCTCGCCCGGGCGGTCTCGCTCGGCTTTGCCGACCAGGTGCTGCCGCCGGACACGGCCTTCCGGTCCTTCTTTCGCTCCCTGTAACCCCCGAGCGCCGTGATGGCGCCCAATCGAGAGGTCCATCATGACCAAGACCAAGAAGCGGGCGACGCCCGCCGAAGCCATGTCCTTCGCCCATCTGCTGCCGCTCAACCCGGGCGCCTCCGCGCGCGCCGAGGATGACGACGACAAGGACAAGGGTCCGGACGCCGAGGACGGCGAGGACGAGGACGGCAAGAAGCCGGCTGGCAAGAAGGCCAAGAAGGCCCGCGCCGATGATCAGGGCAATGACGACGGCGAAGACGACGGTGCCGATGGCGACGGCGACGAGGATGGCGCCGACGCCGATGACGGCGAGAATGACGACGGCGACGGCGAAGACGACAAGAAGCCGGCTGGCAAGAAGGCCAAGAAAGCTCGCGCCGATGACAAGGATGGCGACGGGGAAGACGACGAAAAGGAAGACGGCCCGTCTGCCCGTGCCGGCGCGATGCGCGAGCGTCGCCGCTGCGCCGCGATCTTCGGCTCCCGCCACGCCGCTGGCCGCCCGGATCTCGCGGCGCACCTCGCCTTCAACACCACCATGTCCGCGGCCGAGGCCATCGGCACGATGAAGACGCTGGTGGGTGGCGAGAAGGCAGGCGCCCGCAGCGCCCGCAGCACGCTGGCCGACCGCATGCAGGCCGAAAGCGTGCCCAATCCGGGACAGGGTGCGGGCACCGCGCCGACCGGTCCGAAGGGCCTGGCCGCCGCGATGATCGCCGCCAGCAAGAAGGCTCAAGGTGCGGGTGCGTAAGCGAAGCCGCGCGACGAGACACCGCCGCTTTACGGCAGAGGAAGCGGCGGCGGGTTCAATGCATGCGTCCACATCTGCGCTAAAACCTCCCGATCGCGCACAGTGACTTCATGCTTATCCATGAATTCCGAAACTCGGCCCATGGAAGACACGATTTCTGCGTAGATTTTTTCAGCCTCCTTGCGATTTATACCGAAATCGGAATGAGCTTGGAAAGCAATCGTCGGATTCGCTTCGGGTGAAACACCCTTGGTCGGCGCGAGAACCAGACGCTGAGGCTGATGAACCGAGAGATCAAAGATTGGCGACAGGCGCCAAAAACCATCCTCTCGGATAAAGCCGTGATTGCGTAGATGATCGTCGGTATTGTGGATGAAGCAATTGAACAGCAGACGCCGGAAAAGCTCGCGGCCGCAGGGTTGAACTCCACTTAGCTGCGCGCGGCGCGCGAGATCCGCGTAGGTGAAGTTCGCATAGAATTGAGTCGGATCGGCGGAAAGCATGGTCCCGGCGCTCGTATAGCCCAGCCGGGCGCCATTCGCACCACGGTCAAATCTGCGGACGAGCAGAACCGTCCGGCCACCGACCCTCTGGGTGAAATGCGGTGGTGTCTCGATACCGGCGGCCGCCGCCAGTGATAAGCACGTCGCCTCCACCTTGGGGTCGTCAAACCGATCGCCGGCAGCTGGGAACTTGACCATATGCAAGCGCCCCTCATGCAGCAGGGTCGCTTTGGGCCTGGCGCCTCCCTGATCAGCGCTATGTCGAAAGAGACGCTGCAGGTGGTGCATGTGGGCCTGCCCCGCCTCAACGGCCTCCGCCGCTTCAAACAGCTCCTGAAGCGTATCCTGATCTGAAGGCAAAGTGAGAAGCGGCTCCTCGTCCGGTAGCCAGCGCATCGGTCCGCTGTCGGGTGTCGGGCCAAAAGACAGTTCTCCGGTCCGCTCCTCACCCACCGCCGCGAGAAATTCGCCCATGCCGAACACCTGCCCCGGAAAGGCCGCTTCGATGATCGATTTGCCCCAACCGTCCGGCGCCGCATCGTAGAAAGGTAAGGGCACCTCGTAGGGCAGGCCGTCATACCCGGCGCTTTTGAGCTTAAGGATGCTGGGATCGATCGCGAAGCGCTGTGGCTGCGCCAACCAGGATCTGGCATAGACGAACCGCGACCTGCGTTTTCTTCCACTTCCCTCGAAGGACAGCAGGCCCATGGGCGCCGGCCCATCAGGGAGCTGGGCATAGACAACGAGCCGATCGAGGCGACCTTCTCTAGAAATCCGCCACATCGCGAGATCCTCCTGCCCGGCGCCGCGCGCTCATCTCCAGCTCCTCGCCCAGTTCATCCTTTTCCAGAGCTTCGGAAAGCCTACCCTCGAGACCCAGGGCTGCGAGCACCGCCACGACCGAACTGATCGCAACGCCGGGTTTGCCGGCTTCAAGATCGACGATAGTCGAGCGGTTCAGGCCGGTCCTGCTTGCGATGTCCGCTTGGGTCAGGCTGCGCCGGATACGAGCGAGCCTGATCCGGCTGCCAATGAGCTTCAGCTCTTCCTCTTCCGCACCCGACAGAAAGTGCCGACGCCTGGCCATATCGGTTAAATCCATCACAAACGGCATTTATGATGGTTTTATCCAACAGAACGCGACCAAGCAAGAGTTCACCTCAGGCTCTCGGCCTAGCATCCCAAATGGAGAACCGACCATGACGCTCACCGTCACGCCGATCGGGGACAATCCGCAGGTCCCCAGCGCCACCGCCTACAGCTACATCCCCGACCAGCTCATCGCCGGCAACCTCAAGCTGGTGACCTCGCCGATCGTCGTCTCGGGCGGCGGCGTGCTGCCGCGCGGCACCGTGCTGGGCCAGCGCACCACGCAGAGCGTCGAGGTCACCGCCGGCACGAATACCGGCAATGGCACCGTCGGCAGCACGGGCGTCGGCACTGCCGTGAAATTCGGCACCTATACGCTCACCGCGACGGCCGCGACCGTCTTCTCCGTGACCGACCCCGAGGGGACGGTGCTGGGCAACGCGACGGCCGGCACGGCCTTCTCGACCGGCAACGAGGTGCTCTTCACCATCACGGCCGGCAGCACGCCGTTCGTGGCGGGCGATAGCTTCACCCTCTTCGTGCCGCAGAGCACCGGCGACTACGTCGTTTCGGTGAAGACCGCGAGCGACGGCAGCCAGACCCCCAGCGCCGTTCTCGCGACGACCGTCGACACCACGAACGGGCCGGTGACCGTAGACGCCTATCTCATGGGCGAGTTCAACGCCCGGGCGATCTCCTACGACAGCTCCTGGACCCTGCCGGCGCTACAGGCCGCGCTGCGGCCCCTCAGCATCTTCGTGAAATTCACGGTCTCGGCCGCCGATCCGAGCTGATCCGGATCTTCGAGAGGCCCCGCGCCCTCGCGGGGTCTTTCCTCGCCCAATCGGCCCTTGGGCAAGGCCGCCGCAGCGCCGTGACGCGCCGCATCCCTTTGATGGAGCCTTTTCCCCATGGCCGGCAATCTGGTCTATGACACCAACACGCTGATCGAGGTCGTTCCCAACCTCAAGCGCGCCACCTCCTTCCTTCTCGACAGCTTCTTCCCCGGCATCCAGGTCGCCGACAGCGAATTCGTCTCGATCGACGTCGATGTCGGCAAGCGCCGTATGGCGCCCTTCGTCTCCCCGCTTGTCGAGGGCAAGATCGTCGAGCAGCGCCGCATGCAGACGAACACCTTCAAGCCGCCCTATATCAAGGACAAGCGCGCACCGGATCTCCTCAAGCCCGTACGCCGCATGATCGGCGAGCGCATCGGCGGCGCACTGACCGGCCTCGAGCGCGAGATGGCGAATCTCGTCGCCGAAATGGAAGACCAGGTCGACATCCTCACCCGTCGCCAGGAATGGATGGCCGCCCAGGTGCTCCGCACCGGCACGGTCACCCTCGAGGGCGAAGGCTTCCCCGTGGCGCTGATCGACTTCGGCCGCGATCCGTCGCTGACGACCGCGCTGACCGGAACGGCACAGTGGACGGCTGCGAACATCCTGACGTCCAACGACGCGCCGGGCACCGCTTCGCCGGCCTCCAACGTCGATCAGTGGCAGAACCTGGTGCTGAAGAAGAGCGGTGCGGTGATGACCGACATCGTCTTCACCACCACCGCCTGGGATGCCTTCCTGCTCGATCCGAAGGTCAAGGGCGCGGTGCAGTATCCGAAGCTCGCCGACGTCGGCAACGTCATCAACCCGGGCGCGCAGATCGAGCGCGGCGGCGTCTTCAAGGGCCGCTGGGGCCAGTATCGCCTCTGGCTCTACAATGAGTGGTTCGTCGACCAGAACGACGTCGAGCACCCGATGCTGCCCGATGGGACGGTCATCCTTTGCGGCCCGGACATGATGGGCGTCCGCGCCTTCGGCCAGATCATCGACCCCAAGTTCAACTACAAGGCTATGCCCTTCGCGCCGAAGACCTGGGTTGAGGAAGATCCCGCGCAGCGCTACCTGCTCATGCAGTCGGCGCCGCTGGTCATCCCGAGCCGCGTCAACGCGTGCTTCGCGGCGACCGTCTGCCCGGCGGTGCTCAACTGATGAGCGGCACCAGGGACAATCCGGCCGCCGGCGCCAAAGAGCCCGCGGTCCCCGTCGCCCCCGCGATGGAAAGCGGCATCGTGGCGCCGGGCCGTACCGTCATGGTCGGCCGCACGCGGCACACGCCCGGCACCACGGTGGAACTGCCGCCCGACGAGATCGCGCAGCTCCGCGTGCTCGGCTTCCTGCTCGACCCGGAAAACCCGCTACCGGCGGCGAGCCAGGGGCCGGAGTATCACCGCAGCCGCTCTGACGTCGTGCGGGCGCGCTGAGGCGCCCGTGCTCGACATCGACAGGCTGATCATCGGGCCGGTCTCCAGCGTCTTCGAAGAGCCGGTGATGATGACCCGCGCGCGCGACCTGAGCCAGGTCGCGATCAGCGGCGTTTTCGACGAGGCCTATCTGCCCCTGTCAGCGATGGGCGGGGATCTCGGCTTGGATGGTCTCCATGTCACCACCGCGGGCCCCATGCTCGGCGTACAGCTCTCCGCCATTCCCGGCGACCGCCCGCGGCAGGGCGATCAGCTCTTCATCCGCGGCAAGACCTATGCGGTGAAGGAGGTCCAGCCGGACAGCCACGGCTGGGCCCTCCTCATCCTCAACCGGGCAGCGCTCGAACCATGACGATCCGCACGGAACTCCGCGCCGCCATCATCGCGGCCCTCCTCGGTCAGACGATCGCCGAGGACCGGGTTTTCGCGTCGCGCGACTGGCCGACTGAAGCGGATGAGCTGCCGATCATCCACGTGCTGGCGCTCCGCGAGCGCAAGGAACGCGTGCGAAGCGGCGCGCTCTTCTACACGACGACGGCCAGCATCGACGTGCTCGCCCAGCTCGCCCGCGGCGGCCCCGAGACCGCCATCGCGATGATGGATGACCTGGTCTCCGACATCATGGGGCTGGTGATCTGCGCGCCGGCCGTGCGCGACATCACCCAGCTCGCGCCGAACGTCGATATGTCAATCACGCTGAACTCGGATGGCGACCGCCATGTCGCCCAGGGCCTCGTGACCTTCAGCATCGAATACCCCGAGAAATACCAGCCGGGCCCCGGCGCGCCTCTCCAGAAGATCCAAGCCAATCAGGGCGGCGTCGGCAGCTTCAGCGTCGACCTGCCCCAATAGGAACATCGCCATGATGGTCTATCCCGCCCCCGGGCGCCGCGTGCGCGACCCGCATACCAAGGCGCTGCTGCCCGAAACCGGCCGCGAGGTGCCGGACCACGACTTCTACTGGCTTCGCCGCCTCCGCGATGGAGACGTGACGACGGATCCGCCGTCTCCCGCCGCTATCCCGGCATCCTCGGCGGTCGCAGAGGGCTGACCGCCCGGGCGTAGCCCGCTTCTCATCGGCCCACTGGGCCGCCCTGGCCGCGCCGTGACGGCGCCGCATCCCATCAGATGGAGCCGCACCCGTGGCGACGATCACCTTCTCGACCATCCCCATCCAGAGCCTGCTCGTGCCGACCGTCGCCGCCGAGATCGATCCCTCAGGCGCCAATACGACCGGGCAGGTCTACCGTACCCTCATCATCGGCACGATGCTGGGGAGCGGCACGGCGACGCCCAATGTCCCGGTGCTGACCTCCGGCGCCTCGGATGCCGAGACGATGTTCGGCACCGGCTCCATGGCAGCCATGATGGTCGCCGATTATCGCCAGCAGGATCCGTTCGGTGAACTCTGGGTGCTGCCGATCGCCATTCCCAGCACCGGCTCGGCGACGACCGCGACGATGACGCTGACCGGGCCTGCGACGAGCTCCGGCAACCTCTATTTCTACATGGCCGGCCAGCTCATCCAGTCCGCGGTCTCCGCGGGTGACACCGCGTCCGTCATCGCGAGCAATCTGGTGGCGGCCGCGGCCCTCGTCTCCGGCCTGCCGGCGACGCTCACGGCGGCCGCCGGCGTCATCACCATCACGCCGGCCGACCGCACCATCTCGGGTTCGGACATCGACCTGCAGATGAACTATCTCGGCACGGCCGGCGGCCAGGCGCTGCCGGCGGGCGTCACCGTCGCGTTCAGCGCGCCCAATGTCGGCGGTGGCATCGCGGGCGGTGGCGGCGTCGCTAATCCTTCCATCGCCGCCGGCCTCGCCAATCTCGGCAGCCAGGCGTACGACTTCATCATCACCGGGCTGAACGACCCGACCAACCTGGCGCTGATCGCGAGCCTGCTGAACGATCAGAGCGGCCGCTGGAGCTGGATCCAGGAACTCTTCGGCCACGGTGTCGCCTTCCACAACGGCTCGCTGTCGCAGCAGGCGGCGTTCGTCGCCGCGCTCAACAACCAGCATCTCAGCGTCTTCGGCGGCTACAAGTCACCCTGGCCGATGTATCGCTGCGCGGCCGACGCGGGCGGCGCCTGGGCGGTGAGTGCGCGCGCCAATCCCGTCCTGCCGGTCCAGAACATCGACCTCAACATGCCGGCGCCGCCGCTCCAGTATCGCTTCGATATCTCGGACCGGAACGTCGCACTCACCGACGGCGTCAGCACGATCAAGGTGAACGACGCCGGCGGCAGCGTCCTGGAGCGCATGGTCACCACCTATACGCTCAACCCCGCCGGCGCGCCCGACAGCAGCTACCGCGACGTCGAGACCATGGACACGCTCACCTATCTGATCCGGGATATCCGGTCCTGGGCCGCGACGACCTATGCGCGCAAGATCCTGGTGGCTGACGGCACGCCGATCAGCGGCGGCTCGGCGATGACCACCGCCCAGGTGATCCTCGCCGACTTCATCTCCCGCTACAAAACCTATTGCGATGCCGGCTATTGCCAGAACTACGACGCCTTCAAGGCGGCGGCCTCGGCCGTGAATATGGGCAATGGCATCGTCGCCCTGCAGCTGCCGCTCGATCTCGGCAACCAGCTGCGCGTGCTGGCCATGAAGATCGACTTCAAGAAGTCCTGACGCCCGCGGCGGCCCACCGCCGCCCTTCCCCCGCAGCGCCGTGACGGCGCGGCTTTCCCTTAGACGGAGCATCTCCGCATGAGCGGCGCCTATAGCAGCTACATCGGGACCGCCGGCCAGTTGGCCGGCCTCGCGACCCTTTCCATCGACGGCGAAGTCTTCGACGTCGTCGGCAGCCTTACCTATTCCCCCTCGAAACTCATCAAGGAGACGCTGGGCGGCCTCAACGGCATCCACGGTTTCTCAGCCAAGCCGCGCGCCGGGTTCATCGCCGCCCAGATCCGCGACAGCGGCGCGCTCAGCGTCGAGGCCATCTGCGCCAAGACGGCCGCGACCGTCGTGCTCGTCACCGCCGCCGGCAAGACCGTCACGGGCACCGCCATGTGGTTCGCCGGCGAGCCGAGCGAGGTCGATGTCGGCGAGGCCACCTTCAATGTCCGCTTCGAGGGCAAGAGTGTTGATGAGGTACCCAGCAAATGATCACCGAACGCACCAAGACGATCGAACTTGCCTCCCCGCTCGTGGAGGGTAGCCGCAAGATCGATGCCTTGATCCTGAGCGCGCCCACCATCGGCGCCAAGCGCCAGGCGGAAGCCCATCTCCGTCAGGGCACTCAGGGTGAGGCCGCAACCAAGTTCCAGATCGCCATGATCGCCAAATGCACGGGCCTCCTGGACCCGACCGTGGAGCAGCTCGAGATCGACGCCTTCAACGAAGCCTGGGACTTCGTCGCCGGTTTTTTGACCTATGCCCCGGAGCCTATCTGAGCCGGGCGATCGACATGGCGGTGCGGCTCGGCTGGTCGCCCGCTGACGTGGATGCCCTCGAACTCGACATGATCGAGGTCTGGGTCTCCCGCTGGAACCTCATGCAGGAGCAGGCGGCAGCGAGCCGCCCGCGTGTGAGACGCCAATGACCGATGACGTGACGATCGTGACCGGCGGCGTCGCCTGGGGCGGCTGGCAAAGCATCGAGATCATGCGCGGCATCGAGACCGTGCCGGCGAGCTTCTCCATGCAGGGCACCGAGCGCTATCCGGGCGAGGTCGGCGACACGACAGTCGCGATCAAGACGGGCTCCCCGGCGCAGATCCGCATCGGCGGCGACACCGTCATCACCGGCTATGTCGAGGTGACGGACAGGGTCATCGCGCCACAGCAGCATGAGATCGCCGTCACCGGCCGATCGAAGCTTGCAGACCTCGTCGACTGCTCGGGCTTCACGAAGCAATGGCAGTTCAACAACCTGACGTTGCTCTCCATCGCCCAGGCCATCTGCGCGCCCTTCGGGATCTCGGCTTCTGCGCCGGACGGGGACAGCGCGGCCCAACCTTCGGTCGCGATCATCGTCACCGAAACCGGCTTCGAACTGCTGGAAGAGGTCGCCCGCTGGAGCGCCAAGCTCCTCTACGACGACCCCGACGGCAACCTGGTGATCGCCAATGTCGGCAGCAAGGCCCATGCCAGCGGCGTCACCGAGGGCGTCAACGTCCAGGCGGCGCGCGGCACGATCAACATCTCCGAATGCTTCACGGAAATCGCCGCGGTCTGGCAGGACACGGCCATCCTCGAGGATGGCACCGGCGCCACGATGATCGCCCAGGCCTTCAAGGTCGAGGCGCGGGATGGCAACTGGCCGGCTCGGGCCGACGGCCAGCCCCGCTACCGCCCGCTGCTGATCGTCTCGGAGCAAGGGGCCGGCATGGCCCAGGTCGTCCCGCGGCGCATCCAATGGGAGATGGCGCGCCGCTGGGGGCGCTCGCAGGCAGTGCACGTGACGGTTGATTCCTGGCGCGACAGCGAGGGCAGCCTCTGGACGCCCAACTGGCTCGTGCCGGTGAACCTGCCGAGCCTCAAATTCGCTGACACCCTGCTGCTGCTCACCAGCGTGCGCTACCTCCGCGACGAGCAGGGCACCCGGGCGGAGCTCACTCTCATGCCGCCTGGCGCCATGGCGCCCATGCCCTCCGTGCCCTTCGCCTATAGCGCGGCATTCCAGGAAGCCAGTGGCACCACCACCGGCGCGCAGACGAGTCCCACGACACCCGGAACCTGACCGCCATGGCCGATCCCAGGATCAACCTCGAGATCACGGGCAGGGACCGCGGCGTTCAGGCGATGCTCGATCGGGCGCGCCAGCAGCTCAAGGGTTTCGGCCAGACCACCGAGAAGACGCGGAAGCAGCTGGAGAGCATGGGCCGCCGCAACGGCCTTGATCAGCTTGGCAAGGGCCTGGAGGGCGCTACACGGGGGTCGTTCAACCTCTTCAAGACCATCAGCCGGATCGTCGATCCGCTGAGCATCATCACCGGTGCCGGCACGCTCGCGGGCCTTGCCGCCCTTGAAGCGAAGTTCGCCTCCTTCGGCCAGGCCAACGTCAACAGCGCCCGCAGCCTCAACATGAGCGTCGACCACCTGACGCGCTGGCAGTTCGCCGCGAAGCGCGCCGGCGTCTCTGCAGAGGAGATGACCAGCAACATCGGCGGGCTAGAGAAGGCCGTCGCCGCCATGCGGGTCGAGAACTCGCCCGCCAACGGCATCGCCAACCAGCTGCTGGGCGCCGGCTGGCAGCAGAAATACAAATCCGATACCGACCTGCTGGTCGCGATCTCGGGCCGGATCTCGAACCTGCACGGCAACGCCAAGGCCCTGGCGATGGAGCAGGTGGGTTCCGCCTTCGGCCTCGATCAGAACGTCGTCGGCATGCTCGCCCGTGGCCCGCAATGGCTCCAGCATTCCCTGCAACTGGCCCAACAGCACGGCGCCATGACGGGTGGCCAGGCCAATGCCCTCGATCAGCTCAAACAAAGCCTGACCGACGTCGGCGAGAGCATCGAGGGCGTCGCCAATGGTGTAACATCGGCCTTCGCGCCGGCGCTTGCCAAGAGCGCGACCGAGCTCAGCCAGTGGATCGACAAGCACCGCGGCGAGATCGTTCACGACGTGCAGGGCTTCGTGAAGGATATCGGCGACGAGCTGAAAAAGGTTCCTTGGGACGACATCCTGAAGGCGGGAAAAGGGTTCTTCGACGCCTTCGGGCAATTCGCCAACACGAAGATCGCCGCGGGTGGGGCGCTGGCCCTGCTGCTTGGTTCAAAGATCGGGTTGATTGCTGCCCCTTTCCAAGCGCTCTCCGCCGCAATCGGCGCCCTCTCCGGATCCGGCGCGGGTTCCTTCGCCGCACTCGGCCGCGCGCTGCGTCTCGCGGGCTTCGCCATGATCGGTGGAGAGATCGTCAAGGCCGGCGTCGATGCAGCGGGCGGCTCGTCGGACGTGGGAAATATCGCCGGAGACGCGGTCACGGGTGCTCTGATCGGCGGCCGTCTTGGACCTCTGGGCGCCGCTGTTGGCGCGGCCGCGGGGGCAGCAATCGCCGGCATCACCGCGGCTGCCCCCTCCCTCAAGAGTGCGGCTCTGCCCGCCGATATCCAGGCGGAGGTCACAGCGGCCGCCCGCCGCCGCGGCGTGCCGGTGGACTTCGCGGTCGCCCAATTCCAGGCCGAAGGCGGCGGTTATGACCGCATCTCGAGCGTCGGCGCCTTCGGCCCTGCCCAGCTCATGCCCGCCACCGCCGCAGGCCTCGGTGTCGCCACCGGCATCCATGACCCCGCCTATGACTGGCGCAAGAATGTCGATGCCGGCGTCCGCTACGAACAGCAGCTGCTCGCCCACTACCACGGCAACCGCTACCTCGCGGCCGCCGCTTATAATTGGGGCCCAGGCGCGGTCGATACATGGATCGCAGACGGCATGGGCCCGCGCGACCTCCCCGCCGAAACCCGGCGCTATATCGCGACTATCCACGCCAATGGCGGGATGGATGACATTGACCAGACATCGGCCGCCCCGCCGGATACCGACGCCCGCGGGCACCGGATCGTCGCACCCACCGCCTCCCCGGCCGCCGATCCGCATGTCATCGAGCTCCACGTCTCCGCACCCGCCGGCAGCACGGTCACCGCCCGCCAGACCGGCGGCAGTTCCACGGTCAAGACCGTCACCGCCATGCCTTCGAGCGTGAATTGAGTGGAGCAAGGAGAACTACGACGCCCCGAAGGGATTGCGGATCGTCGCCATGTCAAAAATCCGCAGCCCGTCCTGCATGTCTTCCGACAGAACGGTCTCCAGACCGTTCTCGATCGCGCAGGCGAGAATCATGCTGTCATAGGTCTGCAAGCCATACCGTTGGATGATCGCCCAACCGCGTGCATAGAGTGCCGCTGAGACATCATGAACCGTGGCGATGCTTCTGACGTCGGCAATCAGTTCCCCGATCTGATCGAGAGACAGCTTGGTTTTGCGCCGCAGCGTATGCGTGATCTCGTTCAGGGTCTGCACCGAGATATGACAATCCTCGCCTCGGAGAATGGCATCGGCCACGTTTGCCTTGCCCGTCTCCTCCTCCATCATCGCGTAGAGGATGATGTTGCTATCGAGAAAGACCGCCACCTCAGTCCTGCGGCCGTTCGAACCGGAAGTCCTTGGGCAGGTTCTTGCCAATCTCCTTCATGGATCGCAACGCCTCCTCCTTGCTCTTGAGCCGTGAGAAGACCGCCTCCACGTTGTCGCCTTCCTGCAGCCCGAGCTGCTTCACGACATGCGCGGGTATCCGGACAGCGAGGCTGTTGCCCCATCTCGAAACCTGCATCACTGCCTCCGATAGATATCTATTAGTTTAAAATGTATATCTAACACCTCTTGCGCGCAAGCTCTGCCGCCAAACCCATGGCCGCTTTCGGGCGCAAGACATTCGCCTCATTTTCTGCGGCGAATGGGCGGCAATTCGCCTCATCTCCGGATCTTCCATCATGTCCTGGCTCGATTATCTGCAAGACGCCAGCTGGAACGGCGTGCCCTTTGGCGTCTATGACGCCGAGCGGACAGGCGGCCGGCGCCAGGCGGAACACGAGTATCCCTTCCGCGACGATGTCTGGCCCGAGGATATGGGCCTCGCCCCGCGGCGCTTCTCGATCCGTGGCTTTCTGGTCGGCGATGATTGCTTTGCCCAGGAGGACGCGATGCACGCCGCGGCCGCGGTGCCGGGGCCAGGGCTGCTCGTCCACCCGACCCTCGGCGCCATCACCGTCAGCCTCGCCAGTTTCGTCTCGCGCATTTCGACCGAGCAGGGCCGCGTCGTAGAACTGAAATTCGGCTTCGTGCGGGGCGCGACCGCGGCGATCTTTCCAAGCGCCATCACCGATGCGCTTTCCGCGATTGGCTCCCTCGCCGATGCGGCGGAGCTCGCGGTCTCCGGTGATTATGGTGCCCTCCTCGCCTCCCTCGGCGCGAACACCGGCATCGCCTCCTGGCTGACGACTAGCCTCGGCATGTCCGGCGAGGTCGCGAGCCAGGTCGGCAGCTGGGGCGCCAAGGCGCTGTCCCTCGCGGGTGACGCCGGCATCATGACCAGCGCGGTCGCCGGCCTCACCGGCAATTACGGCCGCTATGGCAATGGCAACCGCGGCACGCTTCTGAGCTCGACGGCGACGATCGGCTCCGTGCTCGCCGGCGTCACGACCGCGCGGACGCTCATCACCACCGGCGTTTCGGACGCGCAATCTCTGGCCAGCCTGGTGACCGGATGAGCACGGCAAGCGACAATCTGGCCACCGGCCTCGCCACCGTGGCGGAAGCCATCCGCACCGCCTCCAACGACCCGGCCGTTCAGATCCGCCTGCTGACCGCACTCGCCGCCTTTGCGCCGGCGAGTGACCCGACCGGCACGGCCGCCCTTTGCCGCCGCATGGCGCTGATCTCGCTCTGCCGCGCCGTCTCGACCTACGTGCCCTCTTCCTTCCAGGACGCGATGACGCTGCGGTCGCGGGTAGCCTCCCTCCTCGATGCCGAGATCCTTGCCGCTGCCGATGCCGGGCAATCCACGACCGTGCAGGCCTTCCGGACGCTGCGGAAGCAGGTGACCGCCTATCTCACGACCGAGGGCGGCGCCCTGCCCGCCGTCACGCAGGAGACACTCCCAGCGCCGCTGCCGGCCCTGGTGGTCGCCTATCGCCTCTATGCCGATGCGACCCGCGCCGACGACCTCATCACGCGCGTCAACCCGCCCGATCCGAACTTCATGCCGGTCTCCTTCGAGGCACTGAACAGCTGACATGACCGCCCCCTCTCTGCTCCGCCGCATGGTCCATGCCTGCGGCCTCGGCCGCGCGCTCACGGCAGTGACCGATGGCGGCCCCATACGCCGCGTCCAGCTCAAGTTCATGACGACCGCCGAGACCCGCGACGGCGTGCGGGTGATGCAGCAGTACGGCTTTGCCAGCCGCCCGCACGCCAACTGCGATTTTGCAGTGGTGACTCTCGATCATCGGCCGGGCCAGAGCGTCGCCGTCGCTTCGAACGACCAGCGCTATCAGGTCCCGCTCGAGGAGGGCGAGGCTGTGCTCCATGACGATCAAGGCCAGGTCGTCCTCATCGGCCGCGACGGCATCACCCTCCGCGACAAAAGCGGCAATACGATCGTCACCAGTCCCTCCGGCACGGTCCTCACCGATGCCAGCGGCAGCACCGTCACCATGGCCGGTGGCGGCATCGCCCTCACGCCAAAGAACAAGGTGGTGACGGTCGCAGGCGAGATCGACGCGCAAGGCAATGGCGCCAATGGCATGTCCGTGGACGGCAATCTCGCGGTCACCGGCCAGGTCACCGCGACCGGCGACATCGTCGCCTGCTACGGCACCGCCGACCAGGTGAGCGTTCTAGGCCACAAGCACCAGGTAACTGCCGTCGGCAGCCCGACCTCTGCGCCCATCGCAGGCAGCTGACCATGGCCGATATCCGCATCGTCTGGAACCAGGCCACCGGCTACGGGGACTGGACCGTCAGTGGCGACGATCTCGACACGAGCGACCCGCTGCAGACCGCCGTCCTGCTGAGCCTCTTCACCGACGCCCGGGCGCCCGACAGCCTCCAGATCTACAGCCAGGATCGACGCGGCTGGTGGGGCACGACCTATCTCGGCCGAGAGATCGGCAGCCTGCTCTGGACGCTCTATCGCGCGGTCAAGAGCGACGGCACCGCCGTCCTCCGCCGCGCCGAGGGCTATGCGAGCAGCGCGCTGCAATGGCTCATCGATGACGGCGTCGCGGCCTCCGTCTCCGTCACCGCCGCCTGGTATGCGCAGACCAATCTCGGCCTCCGTGTGGTGATCACGCAGCCGACCGGCGCCGCCAAAGCCACCTATTCCTTCGTCTGGAACACGGTCTGATGCCCTACCCTCAGCCGAGCCTCACCGATCTCATCGACGAGGCGGTGCAGGACGTCGTCGACAAGCAGATCACCGACCCGCAGACCGGCAATGTCCTCACCGGCCTCCTGAACAACGCGGTGCTCCGCATCCTGGCCGTCGTCCTCGCGGGCCTGGTCTGGGGGGAATACGGCTTCATCAGCTGGCTCGCCCGGATGTTCGTGCCCTGGACCGCCGAGGATGAGTATCTCGAGGGTTGGGCCGCGCTGAAGGGCGTCTATCGCAAGGATGCGGTGGCGGCATCCGGTACCTTCACCGTCGCTTCCGGCTGCACCAATGGCAGCCCCCTGCCGGCCGGGACCACCATCACCCGGAGCGATGGCCTCGCCTACGTCACCACCGCCGCGGCGACGGCCGCCGGCGGCGCGGTTTCCGCGCCGATTACCTGCGCGACCGAGGGCAGCACCGGCAATGCTGATGCTGGCATCCAGCTCACCATCTCAGGCACCGTCGACGGCATCCCCGTCGCCGGCTCCGCGGCCACAGCGCTCACTGGCGGCGCGGACCAGGAGAGCGATGACGATCTCCGCACCCGCATGCTGGCGGCCTATGCAGCCCCGCCGCAGGGCGGCGATCGGGCGGATTACGTGCAATGGGCGGAAGATGTCTCCGGCGTCACCCGCGCCTGGGTCGCGCCCAATGGCGCCGGCGCCGGCACGGTCGTCGTCTACACCATGTGGGACGATGCCGAGGCTGCCCATGCCGGCTTCCCGCAGGGCACCAACGGCGTCTCCCAATACGACGCCGGGTCCGGCGGCGTGCCGCGCGATACCGTGGCGACCGGCGATCAGCTGACGGTCGCCAATGCGATCATCTCCGCCCAGCCGGTCACGGCGCTCGTCTACAGCTGCGCACCTGCGGCACTCGCTGTGAACTTCACGATCACCGGCCTCGGCGCGGCCAATACGGCCGCCGTGCAGACCGCGATCGAAGCAGCGCTGACCGACATGTTCCGCCGCCTCGGCAATGTCGGTGGCACCATCGACCCCGCCTCCAACGAAGTCTGGCCCGCGATCGATCCCTCGGACTGGTATGCAGCGATCGGCGCGGTCTCCGGTGTTGGCCGCTTCACGGTCACGGCGCCGATCGCCGCCATCATGCCCGGCACCGGGCAGCTGCCTGTTCTCGGCATCTGCAGCTTTGCGAGCTGAGCCATGCCGCAGATCCTCAAGACGGTGGCGGACTATGCCGCCGCCCTGACCGCGCTCCTGCCCTCCGGCCGTGTTTGGCCCCGTGGCGCCGCTTCGGTCGAGAGCCAGACCATGGCGGCCCTCGCGCCCACGCCGCAGCGCGCGGCCGCCAGCGCCCAGGCCCTGATGACCGACGCCTTCCCGCCGACCGCGGTCGACCTCCTGCCGGAATGGGAGCAGACCCTCGGTCTCCCGGACCCATGCGCCGGGCCCGATCCGACCGTCGCACTGCGCCAGGCGCAGGTCGCCGCCCGGTTCAGCGCGGGCGGCGGGCAGAGCATCCCCTACTTCATCGGCTTCGCGAAGACGCTCGGCTACCAGATTACGATTACCCAGTTCCGCCCATTCACGGCCGGTAGCCGAACTGGGACGCCGCTCTACGGCACGGCATGGGCGCATGCTTGGCAGGTCAACGCACCGCAGTTCTCGATCTCGTATTTCGCGGCAGGTGCCGGTGCCGCCGGCGAACCACTGGCGACCTGGGGCAACACCGTCCTGCAGTGCGAGCTGAGGCGTCTCAGCCCCGCGCATACCACCGTCCTTTTCAACTACGACACCTGAGGCGAACGGATGTATCGCATCGACAACGCGACGGCTGCGACAACCTTGCCGGCACCATCTGGCATCGGCCCCAATCCCAACGGCTTCTTCACTGATGGAGATCCGGCGGGCGGCATCCCCGCAACGATCGTCGATGATGATTGGCTGAATGCCGTGCAAGAAGAGCTTGCGCACGCGATCACGAGCGATGGCACGGCGCTGAGCAAGACGAACAATGCGCAGCTCGCGGCCAAGCTGACCGGCCGCCGGCTGGGACCACCCATCATCATCACCTCTTCCACCACCTACACGTGGTCTGCCGGCACGCGTCTCATTCGCGTACAGCAGGTCGGCGGCGGCGGTCCCGGCGGCGGTTCGATCGCCACGGACTCCTCCCATTGCGCTGCATGCTCCGGTGGAGGCTCCAGCTCCTACGTGGAAGCCTGGTTTCTCGTCTCCGCACTGAGCGGTCCTGTTCCTGTGACGATCGGTGCAGCCGGGACGCCAATCCCCGGTCAGGGCACATTCGGCGGCACATCAACCTTCGGAAGTTACATCAGCACTCCGGGCGGCGGCGGCGGTTACGCGAACACCATCTCCGCGACTGCCTTCGGCTACTCGGGCCAGGGAATCGGCGGCCAGGGCGCGACTGTTTCCGGCGCGCTCGTGTCGCTGATCCGCAATGGCCAGTCCGGCACAAACGGCATCGCAATGCAGGGCCAGATGATCCCAGGCATTGGCGGCTGGTCGCCGCTTGGCGCCGGCGGCCCCAACGCCAATCCGGGGCAACCGACGGCCGCCTCCGGCTATGGCGCGGGCGGTGGGGGAGCCGGTATGGGTGCGAACAACCCCGCTACCAACGGCGGCGTCGCAACGGGCGGCGTCGTGATCATCGAGGAGTTCTCGTAATGAGTGTGCAACCTTACGCCATTATGGCGACCGTCGCTGGAACCTATTACGGGACCGTCGCCACGGTCGGCGAAGTCGTCAACGTCGTCATGTGGGATGGCAATACCGCGACCTGGCAACCACCGGCCGGCACGGAAGCGCGGGCGGATCCCGATGGCACGCTCCAAATCGGCCAGACGACCACGGTCTGACACCGCCGCCCATCGCCTTCGCCACCAGCCGCCTCCGGGCGGCTTTTTGATTCGTGTTCTTCGCGCACTTGATCCGGAGATCGCCATGTCCGGCAGCTCATCGGCAGCGGTCGTCGGGCCCCTGCCGTCAACCGTCCGTCGCTTCGACATCTATCCGGGCGGCCGCCGTCCCGGCCAAGGGCTGGCCGGGCCAAACGCCATCGCGTACTGGACGCCCAAGCATCCGCTGGAAGAAAACTTCTGGTGGGCCGATGCCTCCGCCCTCTGCGACGATCTCTCCGACGTCATCCTCTCCGCCGGCTATGCGGTCATCGGCGGCGACGGCGCCCTCTCGATCGACACATGGTGCCTGTCGCCGGATGCGCGCTGGGCCGGCTTCTGGCTTAACGGCGGCACGCCCGGCGTCGAATACCAGGTGCGGCTTCACCTAAGCTTCACCGCTTCACGGGCCGCTTGGGGTGGCGACGTCCTCATTCCCGTCTCCGCGGTCGCCCCCGTCCCGACACCCGATCCCACCCTCGTCACCAATAACGGCGACATCCTGCTGCTCGGCGGCATTCCCTTCCCGACTGGAGCCTGATCATGAGCGGATCGCAGACCTATCAGGAGATGATCCAGCAACCGCCGGCCACCGATCAGGATCTCTCCGCGGCCTTTTTCCCGATCCTGGTGCCTGGCCTCAATGGCGCCAAGCCGCAGACCAAGCTGGCGCTGCCCGCCCAGGTCACCGCGATGGTGATCACCGGCAAAGCCGTGGGTAGCCAGGTGACGCAAAACACCACGCCCACCCCCGTCGTCGGCATGCCCGTCGTGCCGGTCTCCGGCGGCTATGCCCTGATCTGGGGCACGGTCACCGTCCACGACCAGGTCACGCGCGACACAATGACCTGGAACGTCATGCTCATCGCCCGCCGCGTCGCCGGCAACCTGATGTGCGACCTCCAGGGCAACGCCATCCCCGCCCCCTTCAATCCCGGCCAAGGCTCGGTCGCGAGCTGCACGCTCGCGCTCTCGGCGAACTCGGGCGGCCCCGCGATCGTCGGCGCCGGCAACGGCAACCCCTGCCTCTGGCGATGGAACCTCAACGCCGACATCGGCGCCTGACACCCCTCTCCCGACCCACAAGGACCAGAGATGAAGACGCTGCTCCTCCGCGGCACAATGGCGCTCGGCCTGCTCACCGGCCCCGCCGAAGCCGGCACCCACCCCCTCAATGGCTACGGCATCCAGCAGCAGGATTATGGCAGCTGCACGCTGACCACCCCCTGCCCTGTTCCGGCACAGCCTCAAGTCGACGCCAACACGGCGGCGGCGGCGGCAGCCCAGGCGACCGCCACTGCGGCGGTGCCGCTTACCGCCATCCCCAATGCACCGCTCATCGGGGGCGCCGCCGACACGGGCTTCACCAGCGTGACGCCCGACGCCACGCTGCAGCTCTCGAACGGCAAGCTGGGGCTGCCCGCCGCCAACAGCGCTGGCGCTGGCACCTTCGGCAACGTCACCGTCGACGCTCAAGGGCGCATCATCGCCATCCATGCACCGACCCCGAGCGACATCGGCGGCTTCACGGCCTCGGCCGCGGCGGCGGCCCCGGTGCAGAGCGTCGGCGGGCAGACCGGTGCGGTCAGCAACAGCCAGCTGCTCGGCGCAGTCACCACCGCCCTCGGCTATACCCCGCCCAAAATTGGCATCGCCACGGGCACCGCGCGCGATGCCGCTGCCGCGCTCAGCGCCGAGCAGGCCAATGCCAGCGCCGCGGCCGCCGCTCAGGCGACGGCCAATGCGGCCGTGCCGCTGGTTGCAATCCCCAACGCACCGCTCATCGGCGGCACCGCCGACACGGGCTTCACCAGCGTGACGCCCGACGCCACGCTGCAGCTCTCGAACGGCAAGCTGGGGCTGCCCGCCGCCAACAACGCCGGCGCGGGCACCTTCGGCAACGTGACCGTCGACGCGGAAGGCCGCATCACCGCCATCCATGCGCCGACCCCGAGCGACATCGGCGGCTTCACGGCCGCGGCCGCGGCGGCGGCCCCGGTGCAGAGCGTCGGCGGGCAAACCGGCGCGGTCAGCAACACCCAGTTGCTCGGCGCCGTCACCACCGCCCTCGGCTATACCCCGCCGAAGATTGGCACGGTTGCCGGTACCGCGCGCGATGCCGCTGCAGCAATCAGCGCCGAGCAGGCCAATGCCAGCGCCGCAGCCGCGGCCCAGGCGACGGCCAATGCCGCTTTCCCGGCGTCGTCCGCCGGATCGATGGCAAGCCAATCGGCATCCGCGGTCGCCATCACCGGCGGCAACCTCGACGGCGTCGTCATCGGCGCAAACTCCCTGGCAAATGCGTATTTTGGCAACGTATCGATCGACTCAGCCCCAGTGGGCGCGTTCTGGGGACGCCAAGGCGCTGTGATCGGGTGGAACTATCCCACCGCCTCCGGCGCCACGGCCTTCGTCAATTCTCGTGGCGGTGGCATCGGCGGGTTCCGCTTCTATAACGTTGATACATCTTCCTCGTCTGTCCCTAATCTCCTTGGAACGCTCGACGCATTCGGTGACTTCTCGGCAACATCCTTCACGGCAACCGGCGTCTCGCAAATTCCCTCCACCTCAGCCACCCAAACCGTGGCGGCAACATCGGGTGGGACCGCGACGATCACCAACACACAGCGCGATCTTCTGCTGACGGCGTCGGCCGCGATCTCCTCCTACAAGGTGGTCTTTCCGAGCACCCCGGTGGACGGCGAGGTCATCCACGTCTGCGCGAATGAGAGCATCAGCACGCTCTCCCTCTCCTCATCCGCCTTCATCGTCGGCAACGAAGCATCGTTGAACGCCGGCAACGCACCCTGCCTCGGCTACGAATACTTCGCGTCACCCAACTACTGGGTGCGGCTGAACTGGGTGCAGTGACGACGCGTGCCATCCATGAACGCGAGCATGGCGCCTCCCACCAAAGCCCAGCCGGAGGCATCATGCCCGACGCGATCGATGCAACATCAGTCGGCGCGCTTGTGCGCGTCGCCATTCAACGCGAGTTCCGAGACATCGGCATCTTCGCGGATGACGATGAAAGCCTGCGCGCGACGCGACTGAATTTCGAATGGCTTGACCGGCAGCGCCGCGGCGATCCCGACCTTCAGGAGCTGCTGGTCTGGCTCCGCTCCGAAAAAGAGCGACGAGAGGATGAACTGCGCCGCGCGGCGGACAATCGTGCCGAGGTGCGCCGGGCTCTCCTCGGCAAGGGGGCCGAATGGCTCTGGCACATCGTCTCCGCGGCCATCGCCGGCACCGTCACCTACATCTTCACCACGCGAGGCCATGGATGAGCGCGCTCCGCACACTTGCCCGGTGGTCCGCCGGGCCCGCCTTCGGCATCACCCTGGGCCTTGCGCTCGGCATGCTGGCTGATCATCTGCCCAGGCCACGCATGACGATGCTGGTGCCGCCGGCGATGCAGCTCACCACGCAGCATCTCCACGCACCGTCTCTCCGGCCGCCCGCCTGGACCGTGCTCGCGGCCGCAAGCGACTGAACGAGCCTCTTGCCTTTCTTCCCTGTCAAAGGGCCCCGGCCACAGCCGCGGGCCCTTTTTTGTGCCCGGAACCTCCCCCATGCAGGTGAACTACACGCCCTCGACCGTCTTCACGATCGACGAGGAAGGCGGCTACACCGCCGACCCGCGCGACAGCGGCAATTGGTCGAGCGGGCAGACCGGCATCGGCACGCTCATCGGCTCGAACATGGGCTGCGGCGCGCCGGCCACCATCGCCTATATGGCGCAGACGCAGCCCGGCTTCACCGTCACCCCCGCTTGGATGCAGGCACTTCCCCGCGCCGTCTATGACGGCATGGCGCGCGGCAGCTATTGGGCGCCGCTGCAGGGCAACCAGCTACCCGCCGGCCTCGACCTCGCCTGCTTCGACTTCGGCTGGAACACCGGCATCGGCTCGGCCGCACGCCGCCTGCAATGGCTCATCGGCGCCAAGCAGGATGGACAGATCGGGCCGCAGAGCCTGGCACGGCTTGTCGCCTGCTCGCTTGCCCCGATCGCGGCAGCCCTCGCCGCGAGCGAAGCGCGGACGCTTCAGGCGGTGCTCGGCGTGACGGTGGATGGCGAGGTCGGACCGCAGACCCTCGGCGCGCTGGCGGCCGTGCCCGATGCCACCATCCGCCCTGTGGTGCTTCTTCTGGGGCTCGGGGAAGCGCAGACCGCCTACTACCGCTCCCTCGCCAACTTCCCGATCTACGGCGCCGGCTGGCTCGCCCGCACCGGGCGCCGCATCGCGACCGGCCTGCAGCTCGCCCAGGGCACGCGCGCAGGCGCCAAAGCGATCCCCCTCACCGACCGCGCGCCACACGTGCCGGACGAGCCCGACGGCACCTGCTGGCACCCCTTCGAACCCGACCTGCCGATCGCCACCCAGGCCGCACGCCTGGCCGCCTGACACCTCCCTCACAAGGACCAAGACATCATGCAACGGATCCTCTCCGCGCTGGCGCTCGCCGGCGTGCTGGCGCTCGGCGCCTGTGCCGCAACCTCCAACACGCCCTCCGCCAGCCCGAGCGCCATCGCGGCCGATGCTCGCGCGCTCCTCACGGCCGGCGAAGCGACCGGCGCCATCTCGACCAAGGACAGCGCGATCGTCTCCGAGATCATCACCGGCTTCGAGACGGTGGCGGCGGCGACCGAACTCTCCGTCTCGGACGGTGACAGCGCCACCGTCATCGCCCTGAAGACGCTCGACACGGCGATCGGCCAGATCGCCGCGGACAGCACCAGCACCACTGTGGTCGATGACGCGACCGAGGCGGAGACCCTGCTCGCCGATCTCCTCTCCGGCGGCACCCCCGTGACCCCGGCGAAGATCGAGACGGTAGTTGCCACCTTCCTGATCGATTATCTCGCGACGCACGGCACGGCCTCCGCCGCTCCCGGCACCGTCTCGAACACGCAACTGCTGATCGAGGACGCCCGCGCCCACATCGCGACGCTCGGCTGATCCTCCCACAGGCGGCTTCCGCCTGGCCGTGCGGCGCACCCGATGCGCCGCTCCTTCTCTCCCTCTTCCTCGAAATCGAGAGACCTCATGCACACCGTTCTCACGGCCCTTGCGCCGTATCTGACCGGCGCCCTTCTTGCGGCCGCCGGCGCCGTGCTGGCCCTCGGCGCCCGCCGCCTGAAGACCTGGCGCGCTTCCACTGACGCCGCAGCCCACCCGCTGGAAAGCCAGCTCGCGGATCTGGCGATCGACGTCGCCAATGACGCGCTCGCTCTGCTGCGCGCCAACCCGGCGCTCACGCCTGCCGGCGTCGCCGCCTGGGCATTGCAGGAGCTGCAGGCCAAGGCGCCGGCGGCGGTCGTCACCCTCGGTGATGCCGCGGTGCAGGCCGGCCTGCAGGAGCTGACCCGCAAGTCCCTGCTCTCCGTCGCCCAGAGCGGCACGATCGACCAGGCGGCCACCGCGATGATCACTGCCATGGCCCCCACGGCAAAGACCGCCCGCGTCACGCCGCCGCAGATCGCCGCCGTGCTGGCCGATGCGGCTGTCGCCGCGCCCGACGTTGAGGCCGCGATCGCCGGCGCCATTCCGACGATCGTCGAGCGCGTCGTCGCCCTACTGCATGGCACCGCGCTGGCGACGCCGGCCGAAGCGGACGCGCCGGCGGCGCCCAGTCTGGTCGGCCCGGCCACGCCGGCGGGCGCCTAATGGATCTGCCGATATCTTCGGGCCGGAGGACGGGGCGCCGCGCCCCGTCTCCACATGATCCGGCGGTGCCCCACTGGTCCGCGCTCAAGGCAATGCGGGGAGTTGCCCAGCCGCCGATCCCCGAGGCACTCTCCTGGCGCCGAGGGATGCCGGCTTTCCTGGGCGCCATGGGCAACGCCCCCGATGACGCGAATCCGCAGCTCCCGGTGGTCGGTGATTGCACCAATGCCGGCGCCGCTCATCTCGAGCAGGTGTGGACCTTCAATGCCCAAGGCGTGATGGTCAGCCGGCCGCCGATGCAGGTGATCCAGGGCTATTCCGAGTCCTGCGGATACGTCCTCGGCGATCCAGCGACCGACAATGGCGGCCTGCTGGTCAACGTCCTCAAATTCTGGATGACGACCGGCCTGCCGAATGCGGACGGCACGCGCTCCAAGATCCTCGGCTTCTTCCGGGTCGACCCGCGCGAGCCCGAGGACATCCGCCGGGTCATCGCCGAATGCGGCGGCTTCTATGGCGGCGCTCTGATCCCCGCTTCCTGGTCAATGGTTCAGCAAGGGCAGGCCTGGTGCGCCGATGGGCCGGGCGTGGATGGGCATTGCATCACCGGCTTCGGCTACGCGCCCGGCACCCTCACCTGCCATTCCTGGGGCTTCGATATCCAAACCGCGGACGATGTCTTCGCCCGCTATTTCGACGAGCTCTATGCCGTCGTCTCTGCCGAATGGATCGAGAAGACCGGCAAAACGCCCTTCGGCATGACCATCGCAGCGTTGAACGCCTCGCTGGATCAATTGCAACGAGAGGCCGCAGCGGCGGGGTGAAAAGTCCGCGGATGGGACAGCAACCACAACCTGGAGCATATCCCACGCTTTCCTGAGGAAAGCCGGCGACTTACGAAGCCAGTGGCGCCGCCGCGGGAGCGGGAAGGTATCGAAAAGCCTCGCTGCCATCGACCCGGAAGATGATCACAATCTGAGGCGCTTCCGCGCCTCGGCCCGGCGATGCTAGACTACTCCCCGCGCGACCAATCGCGGGGGTCGAGCTGCTTGCACCAGCTCGAACCGTGCAGCTGACACTGCACACGGATACACCGCCCCGCGCCCCGGCCGGGGAGGCGGGCAATAGACGAGAAAACCGTGTCAAAGTCGATAGTTGCACCGCTGCCGGCACAGCCGGCAGCGCCCGTTGCGCCCTATCTGGGTGGCAAGCGGAACCTCGCGCGCCGCATCATCGCGCGGCTCGCCGACATCCCCCACACCACCTATGTCGAGCCCTTCGTCGGCATGGGCGGGATCTTCTTCCGCCGGCCCTTCAAGGCACGGGCCGAAGTCATCAACGACATCTCCCAGGACGTCACCAACCTCTTCCGCATCCTGCAGCGCCATTACGTGCCGCTGATGGATATGCTGCGCTGGCAGCTGACGAGCCGGGCCGAGTTCGAGCGCCTCACCGCCGCCGCAGCCGAGACCCTCACCGACCTCGAGCGCGCCGCCCGCTTCCTCTATCTCCAGCGCACTGCCTTCGGCGGCAAGATCAGCGGCCGGAATTTCGGCGTCTCCATCGGCCTGCCAGCGCGCTTCGATGTGACGCAGCTCGGTGCTGTCCTCGAGGCGGCGCACGAGCGCCTGGCGGGCGCCGTCATCGAGCGCCTGCCCTTCGACCAGTTCATCACCCGCTATGACCGCGCCGACACCCTCTTCTACCTCGACCCGCCCTATTACGGCTGCGAGCGAGACTACGGGCCCGGGGTCTTCGACAGGGCGGATTTCGAGCGGCTGGCTGCGCAGCTCACCGGTATCCGCGGGCGGTTCCTGCTCTCCCTCAATGACGCGCCGGAGGTGCGTCGCATCTTCCGGCGCTTCGAGATCGAGGCGATCGACACGACCTATTCGATCGCCAAGGAGGCCGGCGCGCGCGGCAAACGCGGAGAGGTGCTGATCAGCGGCTGACGAGTGTGCGTTGATGTATCTATCACTTCAAAAGGCCCCTGGGGAAACCCAGGGGCCTTTTGCCGTTTGCGGGGGGAACGGCGAAATTCGCCTTTCTGAGGCGGGCCGGATGAACCGGACATTGCCACTTTGGCTGGATTGCCTAGCTCACCTGAGGATGACCTTCCTGCTTTGACATCAACGCAGCTCATCCCAGGCGGCGCCGTCCAGCGCGCCGATCGGGATCTTGAGATAGCGGAGGGCGTTGCTCTCTGGTTCCGGTAGCCGCCCGCCGCGGATGTTCACCTGCAAGGCATGCAGGATGAGCTTCGGCATCGGCAGGATCTTGTCGCGCGCTTCGCGCAGCGCGACGAAGCCTGCCTCGTCCAACCCCGCGACATGCGCATTCTGCGCCATCTGCTCGGCCACCGTGCTTTCCCAACGCGGCGCGCGGCCGCCCGGCTGATAATCGTGACCGGTGAAGAGCCGCGTCTCGTCCGGCAGCGCCAGGATCGCCTGGATCGACTGCCACAGGCGCGCGGCACTTCCCCCGGGAAAGTCGGCCCGCGCCGTGCCGGAATCCGGCATAAAGAGCGTATCGTGCACGAAGGCGGCATCGCCGATCACATAAGTGACGGAGGCAAGGGTGTGGCCAGGGGAAAAGAGCACGCGCGCAGGGATGCTGCCGATGCGGAATTCGTCCCCGTCCGCGAAGAGACGGTCCCATTGCGAACCGTCGGTCTTCAGGTCGGGCAGGTTGTAGAGCGACTGCCACAGGCGCTGAACCTCCACCACCTGCGCGCCGATCGCGGTGGGGGCACCGGTCTTCTCATGCAGATAGGCGGCAGCGGAAAAATGGTCGGCATGCGGATGGGTGTCGAGAATCCATTGCACGGTCAATTTCTGGTCCACGACATAGGCGAGAAGCGCATCCGCATTCGTCGTGGCGATGGCGCCCGACTTTTCGTCGTAATCGAGCACCGGGTCGATGATCGCGCATTGCCCCGTCTCAGGGTCGGAGACGACATATTGTACGCTGAAGGTGCGCGGGTCGAAGAGAGCATGGACGCGCGGCCACCGCGTGGCCTCGCGTGCAAGCCACCGCTGTGCGAGTGCCAGGTCGATCTCCCAGGCGGCAGAGAGTGCCGCGAGATCCTCTCGCATCACGCGACCGTCCAACACTTCGCCGATTGCGAAGAGGTTGGCCGAGCGGATGCCGCTGCGGCAATGCGCGAGGATCGGACCTTCAGTCGTGGCGAGCACTGTTTGGAACGACCGCACATCAGCTTCCGTGATGGTGGCGGCCGTCACCGGAATGAAGTCGAAGGTGAGACCGGCCGCCTCGGCTGCCCGATGCTCAGCATCCGGGCTCGGCTGGTCCGGCGCTTCGCCGCCGGGCCGGTTGCTGATGACGCCCGTGAAGCCGGCGGCGGCGAGCGTGGCGAAGTCGGCGAGGCCTGGTTGAGCCGAAACGTAGAGCCGGTCGGAAATCCGCTTGGCGGAGGCCGGCGGCGGGGTGAGGGGAGACATATGATCCTCCGGAACGCTCGGCCGCGGCTTCGCCCCGGCCGGCTTGAGGTTACGCCCGAAGACGCTCAGGGAGAAGCTTCAGCCATGCCCGGCAACTGTCGCAGCGGGCTCAAGGGTGCCAGCGGCAGCAGCTGGAACTGCATCAGATGTGCCTGCCCGAGCGGCAGAGCCTCCAGCATGGCATGGGCCTCTGCGACATCGGTGACGTTGAGGACGAAGACGACCCCGTTGCGGTCGGCGAGTGAGAACCACTGGTCAATCTTGCCGGCGAGGTAGAGCTTCACCGTCTCGCGTACCTCGGTGGGCAGGATGGCGCGGACCTCGGCAAGCGTCGCGCCCGGGGTGATCGTCCCGATCGCGAGGATATGGGTCACGGGTTTCGGGAAGGCGGGTGTCTCGGCCTGGACCGAACCGGCGGCGACGGTGGCTGCGAGACCGGCGGCAAGCGCCGTGGAAAGCGTGCGGGTCATGAAAAATCTCCTCGGAGCATCCCCGGCCGTCTCGGGCCAGGTGCGGGATAGGGTTTATGCCTCAGCGGCGAAGGCCGCTTTGTTTGCCGCGACAAAAGCCTCGATCGACATCGGCGGCCGGCCGGTGAGCCTTTCGACGACGTCATTCGTGCCGGCGAAGATGCCGGTGCCGTGGTCACGCGCGACTTCGTAGAGGTGCTGCGCGAGGAAGGGCCGCTTGAGATGCGTCTCGATGTTGGAGCGGAACGCGTCGAGAGAGACAGGCTCGAAGGCGATCGGCCGACCGAGGGCCTTGGACAGGATGCCGGCGACCTCTGCCTGCGTCAGTTCGACCGGTCCATAGAGCGGATAGGTTTGGCCGCCATGCGGTGCGGGATCGGCCAGAATGGCCGCAATGACCCGGCCCTGATCCACCGACGCGATCGGCGCATGCTTGTTGAGGCCGAACGGCGTTCGCAAGATGCCGCGTTTGATCGACGAAATCTGAAAGGGGTAGAGAAGCCATTCGGCGAAAAAGGTCGGGCGGAGATGCGTGACGGGCACACCCGACCAGTCGAAAACACGCTCGCCGATCCAATGATCCTGCGCGGCATGGCTCGCGGCATCGGACCGCGCCGATTTCTGCGACATGTTGACGATCGCCGTCACGCCCGCTTCCTTCGCGGCCTGGGCGAAATAGGCCGTCGCCTGGATCAGCCCGGGTTCGATGGGGTAGACGAAATAGGCGGCATCGACGCCGTGCAGCGCCGCGCGGAGGGAGGTGAGGTCGAGCAAGTCGCCGAAGACGGTCTCGACCCCGCGATCCCGCAAGGCCTTTGCCCGGCTGTCATCTGTCCGCAGCATCGCGCGGATGCCGGTATGGCCGCGCTCCAGCAGGGCGTCGATCGCAGAGCCGCCGGTATTGCCGGTGGCGCCGGTGATGAGAATCTTGGCTGTCATTTGGGATATTCCTTTGATGCCATGATCGGGGTGGTCACGGTGCATGGCCCCCGCGCCCGGCCTTTTGCGGCCGGGGGCGGGCTTCAGCGTCAGGCGGCGAGCATGATGCGGGCGCAGTCTTCGGCGGCGTCGATCTGCGGCCAATGGCCGGCATCGAGCGCGTGCAGCGAGGCATCGCGCAGCTGCGCCTGCAGGAAGGCGGCGGTCGAGAGATGCAGATAGGGGTCGTTTCGGCCCCAGATGAGCTGCACCGGCACGGAAGAGCGGCGCAGTGCGACGATGCGGCCGCTATTGGCGGCAATCTCGTCTTTCAATTGGCTGGTCATCTGCGCGAAGGCCATGGCGGCACTCGGCGTTTGCCGGAAGTTGGCGTCGATCAGCGGCCCCAGCAGTTCGTTGTAGCGCAGCTTTCCGGTTTCGTTCGCATCGCCCAGCAGCAGCAGGCGCTGGAATTCGATCAGCCAGCCGAATTGCTGCGGGCTCGCCAGGAAATGCTGCGCCAGCGCCTGCAGCGGCTTGTGCGAGAAAACCTCGATCAGCTCCGGCACCAGCAGGCCCGGTGCCTCGCCGTAGAAGACGTTCATCAGCACGACGGAGGCGACGCGATCGGGGTGCGACAGGGCGAGGTTCAGCGCGGCTGGGCCGCCGGCATCGTGCCCCACGAGCACGGCTTTTTCGAGCGCCAGGGCATCGAGCGCGGCCAGCACATCCCCGCGCTGCTGGGCGAAGCTGTACTGCGCGCCCTCCGGCTTGTCCGAGGCGCCGAAGCCCAGGAAATCGATGGTGATGGCGCGGCGGCCCCCAGCGGTGAGATGCGGGATGAGATCGTCGAAGATATGTCCGTTGTCGGGGAAGCCGTGCAGCAGGACGAAGGCGGGGCCGCTGCCCGGGTAATCCCGCACATGGAGATGGCCGGCGGCGGTCGGTACGCGGTGTTCGGTGAAGGCGTTCATGGAAAGTCTCCTGTGTCGCGCGGGGGCCATGCTGGCCTGCACCGCGTCGTTGTTCTGTTTTGAGGGTGAGCCGAAGCGCTCAGGCGGTCTTGCCGTAGCGTGCTGCGGCGTGCTGGCGGGACAGGTTGGGGCCGAGGCGGCCGCGCGCGGCGTTGAAGGCCTCCCAATCGGCGCGATCGGGCAGCGAGGGGATGGTCACGTCTTCCCCGGCATCGAGGCCAGCGAGGGCCGCATCCACCAGTTCCGCGGCCTCCATCACCATGGCCGCCGGCAGATGGTCGCCGGCCGGGCCCCAGAAGGCGGTGCGGGTGGCGCCCGGCAGCACGGCCTGCACCTGCACGCCGCGCGGCGCCAGTTCCTGCCGCATCGAAATCGAGAGGTTCAGGAGATAGGCCTTGGTGCCGCTATAGGCGCCGCTGAAAAGCTCCGGCGCCAAGGCGAGCGCGGAGGCGATGTTGATGATGGTGCCGCGCTCGGCGGCGGCGAAGGCGGTGGCGGCGGCCGCGGCCAGGCGGGTCGGCGCGGTTACGTTGATCCGGATCATCTGCTCCAGCGCATCGGCATCCGCGCCGGCCGTGCCGGGGGCGGCGCCGATGCCGGCATTGTTGACCAGCAGGGTGATGGCGCCGTCGCCGCGCAGGCGCTCTTCCACCCGGCGCAGATCGGCGGCCTGGGTCAGATCGGCGCGGATGGTCTCGGCGGCCACGCCGTGGCGGGTCGCGGCTTCGGCGACGGCGGTCAGGCGCGCCGCGTCACGGGCGACGAGGATGAGGTCGTAGCCGCGGCGGGCCAGCCGGTCGGCATAGACGGCGCCGATGCCGCTGGAAGCGCCGGTGATCAGGGCGGTCTGGCGAGAGGAGGTGGTCATCGTCCGGTTCCTTCGGGTTTCGATGACGGAACTCTGCGCTCTCCACTTGATGGCGATAATCAGCTAAGACTGGCGATCATCTTCCCGGGAAATGGGATAATCATGGATCGTCTGGATGCGATGGCGACGCTGCTCGCCGTAGTCGACACCGGCAGCTTCTCGGCCGCCTCCCGCAAGCTGCGCGTGCCGGTGACGACGGTGAGCCGACGTGTCCAGGAGCTGGAGGCGCATCTGCGCACCCAGCTTCTCCAGCGCACGACGCGCAAGGTGACGCTGACGGATGCCGGCGCGCCCTATGTCCTCGCCTGCCGCAAGGTCCTGGAGCAGGTCAGCGAGGCCGAGCGGAACGCCGCCGGCGAATACCAGAGCCCGCGCGGGGAGCTGACCATCACGGCGCCGCTCGTCTTCGGGCGCATGCATCTCGTCCCCGTCATGGCCGAGTTCATGGCGCAATTCGTCGACGTGCGGCTGAATTGCCGGTTCAACGACCGCAATCTCGATTTGCAGGACGAGGGCATCGACCTCGCCATCCGCGTGGGGGCGCTGCCGGACAGCCGCTGGCGCGCCCGGCGCATCGGCGCGGTGCGCCGCGTGATCTGTGCCAGCCCGAGCTATCTCGCGCGGCAGGGGGAGCCGCGGAGGCTGGCCGATCTCGACGCGCATGACTGCGTCGGCTTCCATGGCTTCGATCCGGCCGGCAGCTGGCTGTTCCCGACGGGCGAGGGGATGACTGCGGTGCCGATCCGCTCCCGCATCATGTTCGACGCCATCGAATCCGCGATCGACGCCGGCATCGCCGGCATGGGGCTGATCCGCGTCTTCTCGTATCACGTCCGACCGGCGATCCGCGCCGGGCTGCTGCGGGAGGTGATGGCAGATTTCGTGCCGCCAGCGCTGCCCGTCCATATCATCCACCGTCATGACGAGTTGGTGCCGTTGAAGGTGCGCGCCTTCATCGATTTCGCGGTGCCCCGCTTGCAGACACGGCTGGCGTTGTGAGGGTTGGCTTCAACGGTCTTGACGCCAAGCGGCCCGTCACGGCCAAGCCAGTCGATAACCCAGCGCTCTGAATGTCCGCTCTGCAGATCTCAAGATCGGCAACTGGGTGACTACCTTGGCCGAGTCCGGCTGTCGCAGCCCTCAGACCTGCACAACATGCTGTCCCGTCTGCCGGTGAAGGTGCGGTCGGATTTTCCAACGACATCTCTCCGGATGTCACCAACCTCATCCGCACCTGTCAGCACGGTTATGTGCCGCCCATAAGAGCGTGCAGGAGATTCCTGTATCGCCGCGGATGAGGAGCCATCCTCACCCTTGCCCCCGTCGGTCACTTGCATAGGACCCCTTCTGGCAAAGTGTGAGCAGGTCCTCCGGCACGCAAAATCCTTCGAGCAGAAGATCGGCCCAGATCTGGGCCAGCTCGCGCCTCCGGTCGAGATAGGCCGATCGGTTGTAGGCGGCTTCGACCGGATCGTCGGAGCCGTGCGCGAGCATCATGTCGATGATCTCTCGATCCCCTCGAAAGCGTTCGTTCATGATCGTCGAGAACGCGGAGCGCCACCCGTGAGGCACGTGTCGGCTATGGTAGCCGGCTCGGTTGAGCAGATAACCGATCGCGTTCTCGCTCATCGGTTTATGGGCGTTGCGGCTGTTCGGGAACAAAAGCGGGCCGCCGCCGGTCAGTTTATGGACCGCCAAGAGGGTATCGCGAGCCTGCTGTGAAAGCGGGACTAGGAACTCCCGTCGCATCTTCATCCGCTCGGCCGGGATCACCCAGACGTTGTCCGTCATTGCCGCAAACTCGGACCACGGCGTCGTTCGGAGCACGCCCGGCCGAACGACTGTCAGCGCGAGGAATCGAAGCGCCAGCCTGGTCACCGCATGGGCCGGATGGCCCTCGGCGTCTTTGAGGATCTGGCGAACCTCCTTCAGGTCGGTAATTGCAGGCTGACGCCCTTTGATGAGCGGAGCGAGCGCCGGCTTGATGATCGCAGCCGGGTCTACCTGCCCGCGCCCAGTCGCGATGCCATGGACGAAGACGGCGCTCATGCGTTGGCGCACGCGTCGGGCCGTTTCGATAGCTGGCCGTGCTTCTATCGCCCGGACAACCCGCAGCACGTCCGCCGCCGAGATATCGCCTATCGGATCGGCGCCCAACTCGGGGAAGACGAACGCCTCCAGTGATCCGATGACCTGGGCGGCATGGACTTCCGTCCAGCGGCTCTTCTGCAGTCCGTACCATTCCCGCGCCACCGCCTCGAAGGTACCAGCCGCCCTTTCCTTCTCCGCGTCCTGGGCCTCGCCCCGAACGATGGAAGGGTCTCGCCCATGGGAGAGGTGGGCTCGGGCCTCGTCCCGCAACTCGCGCGCGCGCCTGAGCGACAGGCGCGGATAATGCCCGAGGACGAGCAGCTTTTCCTTCCCGTCAAAGCGGTACTTCAGCCGCCAGATGCGGCCGCCTGCCGGAGTCGCGTAGAGGTAGAGGCCGCCAGAATCGGAGAGCTTCCTGGGCTTCTCAGGGTTCGGAAGCTTCCGGACTTCAGTGTCAGTAAGCATGGCGGCTGGATGCCATCATACCCCCAGGCGAAGGCTCATACCCCCAAAGATACCCCCAATGATGCGTGGTTAGATGCATACCGATGACACCCGATGACATTCTCTAAGCTTTTGTTTTCGGGGGATTTCGGGGGCGTTGGCAAGGGCTGAACCCTTCTGCAGAAGGGCGATGGCGGACAGGGTGGGATTCGAACCCACGGTACGCTTGCACGCACGGCGGTTTTCAAGACCGCTGCCTTAAACCGCTCGGCCACCTGTCCATCCGAGCGAATGGCAACCTAGAGTGCCTTGCGCTGGAGCGCCAGAGCGTCCGTGCGCAAGGCACTTGGGACGAAGCGCCACCCCGGGGCCCGCAGAGCTTAGGCGGGCACGGGCTGGTGCGTGGGCGCCGTGGCGGAAGCAGGCCGGCTGGCCACAGGCTGGGCCCCCGCCGGCGTGTCCCGCACGATATAGCCGCGGCCCCACACGGTGGTGATGACCTCCCCTGCCCCAGCCTGCGCGAGCTTCCGGCGCAGCTTGCAGACGAAGACATCGATGATCTTGATGTCCGGCTCGTCATTGCCGCCATAGAGATGGTTCAGGAAGGATTCCTTGGCGACGATGCTGCCGCTGCGCAGGAACAGCAGCTCGAGAATCCGGTATTCCTTTTCGGTCAAGTGAACGGTTTCACCGTCCACCGTGACGATGTTCGAGTCCATGTCGAGCACGATCGGCCCGCGGCTGATGCGCGAATGGCTGAGCCCCTTGGAGCGGCGTACCAGCGCCTGGACGCGTGCCCCCAGCTCCGCCTCGTCGAAAGGACGGGCCAGGAAGTCATCGGCGCCCAGGGAGAAAGCCTTCACCTTGGCCTGCGGCCGGGTGAGGCTGGACAGCACGAGGATGGGGACGGAGATGGAGGCCCAACGCAGCCGGCGGATGACCTCATAACCATCGGTGTCCGGCAGCATCAGGTCCATGATCAGCGCATCGTAATCATAGCGCTTGGCGAGTTGATACGCCTCTTCCCCGGTTTCGACATGTTCCAGCAGGGCGCCGCTCGATTTCAGCGCGCGCTGGATGACGGCAACGGCTTGAGCATCGGTATCGACGAGAAGGACACGCATCTGGATACACCCCCAGGTTGTGGCCTTAGAATTGCTACCCACACGTGTAAATGTCAACAAAGACTACAACTTTAGGTAGGTTCCCGGGAGGCGTTAGACAGGGGGCAACGGAGTTGACGAAAACGCGAGTAATTTCGATGACGGATCAATCATCCGATTTTCGCAACGGTCTTCGCCCGGCGAGAGTCATTCCGAACCCTATCCTCGCGGGTGACATCTCGTCGAAAAATCGTTTCGTATCAATATGATGCTTACTCGGAACGGTAGACATTCGAAACGAGCAACCCAGAACTGCTCGCTAAGGGCCGTTTTCGTCAGAAATTTTTAAGGAAAGGATCGGGAACCGTGGTGGGCGCAACAGGGATTGAACCTGTGACCCCCACCGTGTCAAGGTGGTGCTCTCCCGCTGAGCTATGCGCCCACGGTTCCGATGGCCGTCTTCCTAACCGCTGTTGGGCGGCGCTGCAAGAGGGCCAATCAGGCCCAGGCCCTCTCGCCTCGGGATGCGGCCTTGCGCCGCGCGCTCCGCACCGGGGCTTGCGGTGCGGCGAAGACTCCTGACCGTCAGACGGCGACTCGCATGAGATGCACGTCCACCAGCGGCCGCTTCTGCAGCCGCCGGCCCACCACGCGCCGCAGCGAGGCGCGCGCCGATTCTCCCAGCGCAAAGTCGTCCCGCCGCAGGGGCGCCGGGAGATCGGACACCGCCGCGAGGAACTCCGAGGCCATGCGGGCGGTTTCCGGGTCGTCCGCGTCGAACAGGCCGGGCGCGGAAATCCGCGCCTCCCCCAGCAGCCGGCCATTCCCATCCACCGCCAGGCTGCCGATCACCACGCCGTTGAACAGCATGCGTCGGCGCGCCGCCAAGACGCCGCCCGTCATCGGCACCAGGCGGTTGCCGTCCACCGCCAGCCGGCCGACCGGCGCACTGTCCACGATCTGCGGCGTGCCTGGCGCCAGGCGCAGAATGTCGCCATCCTCCAGGATCAGCGGCTTCGCGCCGGCTTCCCGCGCGAGATCGGCATGGGCCGTCAGGTGGCGCCATTCGCCATGGACGGGCACCGACCACTGCGGCCGCAGCAGCGCGTAGATCCGCCGCAGTTCGTCCCGCGCCGGATGGCCGGAGACATGGACCATGTGGTCGTCATCGGTCATCAGCCGCACACCGCGGCGGGCGAGATTGTCCTGCACCAGCCCCACCGCCCGCTCGTTGCCGGGGATGACGCGGCTGGAGAAGATGACGGTATCGCCTTCGCCGAGCGCGATGCGCGGATGGGTATCGGCCGCAACACGGGACATGGCGCTGCGGGCTTCGCCCTGGCTGCCCGAAAGAATGAGCAGCAGATTGTCGTCCGGCACGTCGGCCGCCGCATCCTCGCTGAGGAAATAGGGCACGTCCGCCAGATAGCCGCATTCCCGCGCCGCTGCCTCGATATTGCGCAGGCTGCGACCGGCGACGGCCACTTGCCGCCCCACCGCAAGGGCGGCGAGAGCGATGCTTTCCAGCCGCGCCACATTGCTCGCGAAGCAGGTGACGGCGACGCGGCCGCTGAGATGGCGGATGAGCTCAGGCAGCGCGCGGCGTACTTCCGCTTCCGAGCCGGAATGCCCTTCCACGGTCGCGTTGGTGGAATCGCCGATGATGGCGAGCACGCCTTCGTCCCCCAGGCGCTTCAGCGTCGCCTCGTCGGTTTGTGGGCCGACCACCGGATCGGGGTCGAGCTTCCAGTCCCCGCTGTGAAGCATGAGGCCATAGGGCGTGCGGATGGCGAGCGCCTGTGCCTCCGGCACCGAATGCGCCATGGCCACGAATTCGATGGCAAAGGGCCCGAGCGCCAATTGGCCGCCGGGCGGCACAACGTGCAGCGGCACCTCGGCCAGCAGCCCGGCTTCGGTGAGCTTCCGCCGCAGCACGGCGGCGGCGAAGGGCGTGGCATAGACCGGGCATTTCAGTTGCCGCCATAGCCAGGCGACCGCGCCCAGATGGTCTTCATGCGCATGCGTGATGACGAGGCCGAGGAGATCGCCCCGCCGTTCGGCGATAAAGCCCGGATCGGGCACCATGACGTCGACTTCGGGATGCTCGGGGCCGCCAAAGCCGAGGCCGCAATCCACGGCCAGCCACTGGCCGTTGCATCGGTACAAGTTCAGGTTCATGCCGATCTCGCCCGTCCCCCCGAGCGGGAGGAAGGCGAGATCGTCTTCATAGGTGTTCATAGGGCCCCTGTCCTTAATCAGTCTCCAGTGGGCTGGCGCTTCCAGTCTTTCGGCAGGCTGGGGGCAGGGTTGCGCAGCGCCAACAGACGCATCCCCTCCAGCGTGAGATCGGGATCGATCGATTCAAAAATCGCAGTACCCTCGGCGAACAGCGGGGCCAGGCCTCCTGTCGCGATCACCTTCATGGGCACGCCGAATTCGTTGCGGATGCGGGTCACCAGCCCTTCGACCATGCCGACATAGCCCCAGAAAATGCCGGAGCGCATGGCGGGCACGGTGGAGCGGCCGATGACGACCTGCGGACGGCCGATCGCGATGCGCGGCAAGCGCGCCGCGGCCCTGTGCAAGGCCTCGATCGACAGATTGACACCGGGCGAGATGATGCCGCCCACGAAATTGCCGTCCTGATCCACCACATCGAAATTGGTGGCGGTACCGAAATCCACAACTACCAGAGGGCCACCGTAAAGCTGGTGTGCAGCGAGGGTATTGAGCAGCCGGTCGGCGCCCACTTCCGTCGGTGCATCGCTGCGGATCTCAAAGCCCCAGTCGAGTTCCGAGGAGGCGATCATCGGCTCCACCTCGAACCACTCGCGGCAGAGACGGCGCAGATGGTAGAGCGCGGCCGGAACCACGATGCCGATCACGGCGCGGCTTACCTCGCGCCGATCGATGCCGGCATGGGTCAGCAGGGTCATCAGCCACACGGCATATTCGTCCGAGGTGCGCTGCGCATCGGTCGAGATACGCCAGGTGCCGCGCCAGTCGTGCCCGTCATGCACCGCCATGACGATGTTGGTGTTGCCCGCGTCGATGACGAGAAGCATCGCTAACTCCCCTGCCCCAGCAATACGTCGCCCGTGGAAATGACCAAAATCTCGCCGGCGGAAGACAATAGCAGCGCCCCTTCCGGTGAGAGACCCGCAAAGCTGCCGACCCGGTTCTGCCGTGCATCCGTCACCGTGACGAGCGTGCCGAGAGGATGGGCGGCGGCGAGCCAGGCGGCACGAACCGGGGCGAAGCCTTCCGCCGCGAGCCGGCCACGCCAGCGTTCCAGGCTGTCGAGAAAGGCGAGCGTTACGGCACGTGGCGCCGGGGGCACACCGTCTTCCGTCACCAGGGCAGCGGTCCGCCGGCCTTCGACGGGGGGGGCGATCGCGAGATTGGCGCCCATGCCGGCCACCAGCCAGTCGAGCCCCTCACCGCCGCTCGCCATCGCCGCATCGATCAGGATGCCGGCAAGCTTGGCGCCGTCGCGCAGCACGTCGTTTGGCCATTTCAACTGGAGCTGTTCGGGCGCGGCATCGAAGGCGCGCAGCGCTTCGATCAGCGCGACACCCACCAACAGCGCCCATTGTCCGGCACCACCCGCCTCCGCCGCATTCCGCGGGCGGAGCAGCACGGAGAGATAGAGGTTGCCCGGCGGGCAGCTCCAGCTACGGCCCCGGCTGCCGCGCGCCGCGGTCTGCGCCTCGGCGAGGATCGCGAGACCATCCGGCGCACCGCCGCGGGCACGATCCGCACAGGCGTCGGAGGTCGAGGAAATCGAGACGACTTCCTCGAGCCGGTATGCGGCAGGCAGCGGAAGCGGCGCGCCCTCGCCTGCCCTCAACCCAGCAGAGCCGAGGCGGCGGCCTGGGCCGCCGCCGTCACCGGGCCCACGACCAGGATGAAGAAGGCGGTCGCGATGCCGGAAATCGCCAGCACGAAGGAGAGCGAGGGGGCACGGCGGTCGAAGGCTGGCACCGGCGCGTCGAAATACATCACCTTGATGATGCGGAGATAATAGTAGGCGCCGATGACGCTGGCGATGACGCCGATGACGGCGAGCGTCCACAAGCCGCTCTGGATCGCCGCCAGGAAGACGTAGAGCTTGCCGAAGAAGCCGGAGAGCGGCGGCACGCCGGCCATGGACAGCATGAAGACCGCCATGACGAGGGCGAGCGCGCCGTCATTCCGGCCGAGACCGGCGAGATCGCTGATCTGCTCCACCGGGCGGCCGGCTTGGCGCATGGCCAGCACCACGCCAAAGGCGCCGAGCGTCATGAAGACGTAGGTGGCAAGATAGATCAGCGTCGCGCTGGTGCCGGAGGCGGAGCCGGCGGCCAGGCCCATGAGCGCGTAGCCGACATGGCCAATCGAGGAATAGGCGATCAGGCGCTTGATGTTGGTCTGCACCAGCGGCACCAGCGTGCCGACGACGAGGGAGACGATGGAGAGGATCTCCACCAGCAACCGCCAATCGCCGATGAGATGCCCGAAGGGGCCGATCATCACCCGCAGCAACAGCGCGAGCGCCGCGACCTTCGGCGCCGAGCCGAGCAACGCGGTGACGGAGCTGGGCGAACCCTCGTAGACGTCGGGCGACCACATGTGAAACGGCGCCGCCGCCATCTTGAAGGCGATGCCCGAGAGCACGAAGACCATGCCGATGATGAGCCCGGCCGAGGGCGTGCCCGCGGTCAGCGCCTGAGCGATCGCTGCGAAATCCGTGGTGCCGGAGAAGCCGTAGGTCAGCGACATGCCATAGAGCAGGATGCCGGAGGCGAGCGAGCCGAGCACGAAATACTTCAGCCCCGCTTCGGAGGACTTCAGGCTGTCGCGGGCAAAGGCGGCGATGACGTAGAGCGCGAGGGACTGAAGCTCGAGGCCGAGATAGAGGGTGATCAGGTTGGAGGCGCCGACCATCACCATCATGCCGACGGCCGCGAACAGGATCAGTACCGGATATTCCGGCCGTGCCATGTCCTCCTGCCGCGCATTGAAGTCGAGCGAGAGGATGATGGCGAGTGCCGCGGCCGAGAGGATCAGTATCTGGCAGAAGCGGCTGAAGGCATCCGCCAGGAAGAGCCCGCCATAGCCGACACCGGCGGGGCTCGCGACCACGAAGCCCGCCGTCAGCAGCAAGGCGCCGAGCGACAGCATGCTGGTGAGCTCGAAGGAGACGGTGCGGCGCGTGAACACGCCGGCGAGCAGGATCACGAGCGCGAAGAGCGACAGCGCGATCTCGGGGAAAGCGACGAGCCAGTTCATCAGTTGGCCCCCTCGGCCAGAACGGTGCCTGCGGTCGAGGCGAGATGCGGGGCGTGGCTCGCGGCCAGCGCCAGGCTGTGCTGCTGCGCCATGGCGGTCGCCGTCGCATCGAAGAAGGTGGAGAAGCTGGCGGGATAGAGACCCATCCAGAGGGTGAGGACGACGAGCGGCACCAGCATCACGATCTCACGCGCGCCGATATCCTTGAGCGCAGCAAGCTCCGGCCGCTCCAGCGCGCCGAAGACGACGCGGCGATACATCACCAGCGTATAGACGGCGCTGAGGATCAGCGTGGTGCCCGTGAGCAATGCCACCCAGAAGTTCACCTTCAGCGCCGCGATGATGACCAGGATTTCGCCGACGAAGGCTGCCGTGCCCGGCAGGCCCACCGTGCCCATCACGAAGATCATGAAGAGCAGCGCATAGAAGGGCATGTTGCGGGCGAGGCCGCCGAAACCGTCCATGCTCTGGCTATGCGTGCGGTCCATCAGCACGCCGACGCAGATGAAGAGCGCGGCCGTGATGAAGCCGTGCGAGAGCATGCGGAAGAGCGAGCCCTCGATCCCCTGCACCGAGAAGGTGAAGATGCCGACGACGGCGATGGCCATGTGGCCGACCGAGGAATAGGCGCAGAACTTCAGAAGGTCGCGCTGCACCAGGGCGGCGATCGAGGTGTAGATGATGGCGACCACCGCGAGGGTGAACATCAGCGGGGCGAAATACTGGCTGGCCAGCGGCAGCATGGGCACCGAGAAGCGCAGGAAGCCGTAGCCGCCCATATTGGCGAGGACGCCCGCCAGCAGAACCGAGCCCGCGATCGGCGCCTCGCGATGCGCATCGATCAGCCAGGTGTGGACGGGCCAGATCGGAATCTTCACGGCGAAGGCGGCGAGGAAGGCGAGGAAGAGCCAGAATTGGAGATGCGGCGGCAGCGGCGTCCGCAGCATCGCCGGGATGCTCGTCGTCCCGTCGTGGTACCAGAGGGCGAGCAGGCCCAGCAGCATCAGCATGGAGCCCGCGAACATGAAGAGGAAGAACTTGATCGCGGCATAGCGCCGCCGCTCCCCGCCCCAGACGCCGATCATGACGAACATCGGGATGAGCACGGCTTCGAAGAAGACGAAGAAGAGCACGAAGTCGAGCGCGCAGAAGAGCCCGATCATCGTGGTTTCCATGACCAGGAAGGCGATCATGTATTCGCGCACCCGGCTCTCCACCGTCCAGGCGGAGAGGATCGCGATCGGCGTCAGCGCCGTCGAGATCAGGACGAACATCACGCTGATGCCGTCCACCCCCATGCGGTAGTCGACGCCGTATTGCGGCAGCCAGGGCAGGGTTTCGACGAACTGGAAGCCGCCATAGGCTTTGTCGAAGCCGAACCACAGCAGCAGGCTGAGCACGAAGACGACGAGGCTGGTCCAGAGCGCGGTCCAGCGAGCAGCGCGCGCCGTCGCCACGTCGTCACCACGCAGGAAGAGCAGCACGACCACGCCGGCCAGCGGCAGGAAGGTGAGCAGAGAAAGCAGCGGAAAACCGGCCTGGTTCATCACACTCACCGGAAGATCAGGAAGACGGAGACGAGCACGACGAGGCCGATCAGCATGACGAAGGCATACTGCGCGACGGAGCCGCTCTGCAGGCGGGCCAGGCCGCCGGCCGAGCCGCGCGCGATCAGCGTGCCGCCGCGAGGAATGCCGTCGATGACGCCTTCGTCACCCACGTGCCACAGCAGCCGGCCGAGGGCGCGATACGGCCGCACGAAGATCACGTCGTAGATCTCGTCGAAGTAATACTTGTTCAGCAGCAGCCGGTAGATGGGCGCGAAACGCTCGGCCATGACAGCCGGCAGTTCGGGCTTCAGCACATACATGACATAGGCGAGCAGGATGCCGAGCACGGCGAGGACGGTCGGCAGCACGGCCATCACGAAGGGCACGCGCTCGATGTTCTCGAGAATGTCGGGGTGGGTGATGGAAGCAATCGCCCCGTTCCAGAAGGCCTTCTGATCCGCACCGATGAAGTCATGCGCGAAGAGGCCGCCCACGAAGATGGCACCGAGCGCCAGCACGAAGAGCGGGCCGGTCATCACCAGCGGGCTTTCATGCACATGGCCCATCACATGCTCATCCGCACGCGGCTTGCCGTGGAAGGTCATGAAGATGAGGCGCCAGGAGTAGAAGGCCGTCAGGAAGGCGGCGAGCACGGTGCAGATCCAGGCATACCAGTTGCCGCCGGCAAAGGCCGCGCCGACGATGGCGTCCTTCGAGAAATAGCCGGAAAGCGGCGGAATGCCCGCCAGCGCCAGGCTGCCGATCCACATCATGACGTAGGTATAGGGGATGAGCCGCGCGAGGCCGCCCATCTTGCGCATGTCCTGCTCGCCCGACATCGCATGGATCACCGAGCCCGCAGTGAGGAAGAGCAGCGCCTTGAAGCATGCATGGGTGATGAGGTGGAAGATCGAGGTCTGATAGGCGCCGACCGAGACGCCCACGAACATGTAGCCGAGCTGCGAGCAGGTCGAATAGGCGATGACGCGCTTGATGTCCGTCTGGGTGCAGCCGATGGTCGCGGCGAAGAGCGCCGTGGTGCCGCCGATGACGCCGATGAAGACGAGCGCCGCCGGGGCATATTCCAGCAGCGGCGACATCCGCACCATCAGGAAGACACCGGCGGTCACCATCGTCGCGGCATGGATGAGGGCGGAGACGGGCGTCGGGCCTTCCATCGCATCGGCCAACCAGGGATGGAGCCCGAGCTGCGCCGACTTACCCATGGCGCCGATGAAGAGCAGGATGCCGATCACGTCCATGGCGTTCAGATCGGCACCGAAGAGATGATAGGTCGCATGGGCATGGGCGCCGGCGGCAGCGAAGATGTCCGGGAAGCGCACCGAGCCGAAGAGGAAGAAGACGAGCGCGATACCGAGGGCGAAGCCGAGATCGCCCACGCGGTTCATCACGAATGCCTTCACGGCGGCGTCGTTCGCCGACTTCTTCTCGTACCAGAAGCCGATGAGCAGGTAGGAGACGAGACCGACCCCTTCCCAGCCGAAGAAGAGCTGCACCAGGTCGTTCGCCGTCACCAGCATCAGCATGGCGAAGGTAAACAGCGAGAGATAGGAGAAGAAGCGCGGCACCGAACGGTCGCCGTGCATGTAGCCAACCGAATAGAGGTGGATGAGGGTGGAGACCACCGTCACCATCAGAACCATCACGGCGGAAAGGCTGTCGTAGCGCAGCGCCCAGTCGAAGTTCAGCCCACCGACATGCAGCCACGTGGCGACCGGCACGATGCTTTCCGGCACCACATGGGTGAGCATCTGGACGCCCGAAATCACGCCACAGACCGCGGCGAGCAGCATGCAAAGCAAGCTGACGAAATGCGCGCCCTCGTCCTTCAGCCAAGGGCCGAAGAGACCGGAGACGAGCGAGCCCACCAGGGGCGCGAAGACGGCAATTGCGAAGATCACGTCTCAGCCCTTCATCAGATTGACGTCTTCGACCGCGATCGAGCCGCGGTTGCGGAAGTAGGTGACGACGATCGCGAGCCCGATCGCCGATTCGGCGGCGGCGACCGTCAGCACGAACATGGTGAAAATCTGCCCGGTCAGATCGTGCAGCAGGCCCGAGAAGGCGACGAAGTTCAGGTTCACGGCGAGCAGCATCAGCTCGATCGACATCAGGATGGTGATGACGTTCTTGCGGTTGATGAAGATGCCGAAGATGCCGATCACCAGCAGAATGGCGGAGACGACCAGGTAGGGACCGATCCCGATGGGCATGTCAGTGCGCTCCCGGCTTGGGGGTGGCGGCGTGCTGGGCTTCCGGCAGCGTCAGGCGCTGTTCGCCGGGCGCCAGCTGCGGATCGGGCCGCAGGATGCCAAGCTCCTTCACCCCCGCGCCGGCCGGCACGTCCATCATCACGAGGGTGTCGACCGGGTGGCGGGCATTCTGGCGCGCGATCGACTGCGACCGGGACCGCCGGCGCTCGCGATGGGTCAGCGTGATGGCGCCGATCATGGCGACCATCAGCACGGCGGAGGCCGCCTCGAAGAGGAAGGCGTAGTGCGTGTAGAGCACGCGGCCGATCGCGTCCGTATTGCTCAGGCCCACCGGCATCGGCGCCATGCGGAGCGCGCCGGCGACGGGCGCCACCGTCCAGCCGCCGATGATCAGCACCAGTTCCAGCAGCAGGATGACGCCGATGACCGCGCCAATCGGCGCATAGCGCTGAACGCCCGCGCGCAGCTCGGAAAAGTCGATGTCGAGCATCATGACGACGAAGAGAAACAGAACGGCGACGGCGCCGACATAGACGATGAGCAGGATGAAGGCGAGGAACTCGGCCCCCGCGATCAGGAACAGCGCCGCGGCGTTGAAGAAGCAGAGGATCAGGAACAACACGGAATGCACCGGGTTGCGCGCCGTCACCACCATGACCGCGGAGGCGATCATGACGGCGGAGAACAGATAGAAGAAGAGTTGTGCGAAGATCATGGCGCGTTACCGGTAGGGAGCGTCGAGTTCGAGGCGCCGTGCCAGCTCCGGCTCCCAGCGGTCACCGTTCGAGAGCAGCTTCTCCTTGTTGTAGAGCAGCTCCTCGCGCGTCTCGGTGGAGAACTCGAAGTTGGGGCCTTCGACGATGGCATCCACCGGGCAGGCTTCCTCACACAGTCCGCAATAGATGCACTTCACCATGTCGATGTCGTAGCGCGTGGTCCGGCGGGAGCCGTCGGCTCGCGGCTCGGCCTCGATGGTGATGGCCTGGGCCGGGCAGATCGCCTCGCACAGCTTGCAGGCGATGCAGCGTTCCTCGCCATTGGCGTAGCGGCGCAGCGCGTGCTCACCGCGGAAGCGCGGGCTGAGCGGGCCCTTCTCGAAGGGATAGTTCAGGGTGGCCTTGGGCTTGAACATGGTGCGGAAGGTGATCGCCATGCCGCTGACGAGTTCCGTCAGCAGCAGGCTGCGCGCCGCGCGGTCGAGGACACCCATTATCTCATTCCCCTTGTTGTCGTCGCAGCGATCACTCGATCAGCCATGGGGCAGCCACCCGAAGACTTCGAGGGCCGCCGCCGTCAGCACCATCCAGCCCATGGAGAGTGGCAGGAAAACCTTCCAGCCAAGGCGCATGAGCTGGTCGTAGCGGAAGCGCGGGAAGGTCGCACGCACCCAGATGAAGACGAACATCACGAGCAGGATCTTGAGGATCAGCCAGATCGGGCCCGGAATGAAGGCAAGGAAGGGCAGCGGAGACATCCAGCCGCCCAGGAAGAGGATGGAGGTCATGGCGCTCATCAGCGTCATGTTCGCGTATTCGCCGAGGAAGAACATGGCGTAGCTCATGGAGGAATATTCCACCATGAAGCCGGCCACGATCTCGCTCTCGCCTTCCGGCAGGTCGAAGGGCACGCGGTTGGTCTCGGCCAGGCCCGAAATGAAGAAGACGATGAACATCGGGAAGAGCGGAATGCAGAACCAGAGCCCGTTCTGCGCCCGCACGATGTCGTTCAGGTTGAGGCTGCCGACGCAGAGCAGCACCGAGACCATGACGAAGCCGATGGAGACTTCGTAGGAGACCATCTGCGCCGCCGAGCGCAGAGCGCCGAGGAAGGCGTATTTCGAGTTGGACGACCAGCCGGCGATGATGATGCCATAGACGCCGAGCGAGCTGATCGCGAAGAGATAGAGGATGCCGACGTTGATGTTGGCGATCGCGAGGTGGTTGCCGGTGGGCACCACGGCCCAGGCCAGCATGGCGAGGCCGAAGGTCAGGATCGGCGCGATGAGGAAGAGCGGACGGTTCGCCCCCGTCGGGATGATCGTCTCCTTCATCACCATCTTGATGGCGTCGGCGAAGGGCTGCCACAGGCCGAAGGGGCCGACAACGTTCGGCCCCTTGCGCAGTTGCATCGCCGCCATGATGCGGCGTTCACCATAGGTCGCGTAGGCCACGATCATCAGCAGCGGCACCAGCACCGCGAGGGTTTCGAGCGCGGCGAGGATGATTTGGCCGAGAATGGTCGAAAAGAAGCCCATGACGCTCTCTTACTCCGCCGCTTCGAGAACGGGCGTGAAGGTCGCCGTACAGGCCTGCATGGTCGGGCTCGCGCGGCTGATCGGATCGGTTTCATAATAGTTCGTGACGATCACCGCGAAGGGTCGGCCGGAGAGGGTCTGGCCCCGGTCGGTCGGGCCTGCCGTATCGGTCGTCGCGCGGCGCACGAACTGGTCCACCGTCGCGAAGACGGGGTTTAGCGCAGCCATGCGGCTGCGCAGCACCTCCACCGTGTCGTAGGGCAGCGTGTGCCCGACAACGGCGCTGAAGGCGCGGATGATGCGCCAATCTTCCTTGGCCTCACCGAGCGGGAAGACCGCCTGGCCGGTGCGCTGCACGCGGCCTTCGGTGTTCACATAGGTCGCGCTCTTCTCCGTATAGGCGGCACCCGGCAGGATGACGTCGGCCCGTGCGGCCCCGCGGTCGCCATGATGGCCCTGGTAGATGACGAAGGTCTCGGGCGCGATGGCGCTGGCGTCGAACTCGTCCGCCGCGAGCAGCCACAGCACGTCGACACCGCCCGCCACCATCTCGGCCCAGCCCTTGGCGCCCGGCTGCGGGACGAAGCCCGCGTCGAGCGCACCGACCCGGCCGGCCGCGCGATGCAGGACGTTGAAGCCATGCCAACCTTCCGCGAAGGCGCCCATCTTCTCGGCCAGAGCCCAGGCGGCGGCCAGCACGGCTGCCCCGCCCTCGCCTTCCAGCGCGCCCTCGCCCAGCACGATCATCGGCTTTGCGGCCTTGGTCAGCACCTCGGCGAAGGCGTGGCTTCCGTCGAGCAGCGCCGTGAGCGTGTCGGCCCCTGCCCCGATCACCTCGGAGGGATAAGTCAGATCCGCGGCCTGCCCGATGACACCCACCGGCAGGCGGTTCTGACGCCAGCGCTTGCGGATGCGCGCATTGAGGATCGGCGCCTCAAGGCGCGGATTGGTGCCGATGAGCAGCAGCGCGTCGGCCTCTTCGATCCCGGCGATGGTGGTGTTGAACAGATAGTAGTCGCGCCGCGCGGTATCGAAGGCAGCACCGCCGGGACGGCAGTCGAGATTGCCGGAGCCGAGGGCCGCCATCAGGTCACGCAGCGCGACCAGGCTCTCGACATCCGCCTGATCACCCGCGAGCGCGCCGATGCGGTCGCCCGAGAGGCCGCGCATGCGGCCGGCGATGGCCAGGAACGCCTCTTCCCAGGTCGCGGGCTGCAGCTTGCCGCCGACGCGCAGCCAGGGCTTGTCCAGCCGGCGCCGGGTCAGCCCGTCCACCGCATGGCGGGATTTGTCGGCTAGCCACTCTTCGTTGACGTCCTCGTTGAGGCGCGGCAGCACGCGCATCACCTGCGGGCCGCGCGCATCGATGCGAATAGCGGAGCCCACGGCATCCATCACGTCGATGCTATCGGTCTTGCGCAGCTCCCAGGGACGCGCGGTGAAGGTATAGGGCTTCGAGGTCAGCGCACCGACCGGGCAGACGTCGACGAGGTTGCCCGAGAGTTCGGAAGAGAGCGCCTTCTGTACATAGGTGGTGATCTCGAGATTCTCGCCGCGCTGCGTGCCGCCCAGTTCGGGCACGCCGGCAATCTCGGTCGCGAAACGGACGCAGCGGGTGCACTGGATGCAGCGCGTCATCACCGTGCGGACGATGGGGCCGAGATCCTTGTCGCGCTGTGCGCGCTTGTCTTCGGTGTAGCGGGAATGGTCCCGCCCATAGGCCATCGCCTGGTCCTGCAGGTCGCACTCGCCGCCCTGATCGCAGATCGGGCAATCGAGCGGATGGTTGATCAGCAGAAATTCCATCACGCCGCGGCGGGCTTTCCGCACCATCGGGCTGTCGGTCTTCACCACCATGCCGTCGGCCGCCGGAAAGGCGCAGGAAGCGACGGGCTTCGGCGCCTTCTCCACTTCCACCAGGCACATGCGGCAATTGGCAGCAACCGACAGACGGTCATGATAGCAGAATCGCGGAATCTCCTTGCCGGCGGCTTCCGCCGCCTGCAGCACGGAGAAGCCCGCCGGAACCTCGACCTCGATCCCGTCAATCGTCAGCTTGGGCATCGCGCTACTCCGCCGCAATCGCCATGGGTTGGGTGGCCGAGGGAGACGCGGCATGGCGCGCCTTGTAGGCGGCGATGCGCTCCTCCAGGAGCGGGCGGAAATGGCGGATCAGGCCCTGAATGGGCCAGGCCGCAGCATCCCCCAGCGCGCAGATCGTATGGCCTTCGACCTGGCGGGTGACCTCTTCCAGCATGTCGATCTCTTCGATCTCGGCGCGGCCTTCGACCATGCGGTTCATGATCCGCATCATCCAGCCCGTGCCTTCGCGGCAGGGGGTGCACTGGCCGCAGCTCTCATGCTTGTAGAAGGCCGAAATCCGGGCGATGGCCTTGATCAGGTCGGTCGACTTGTCCATGACGATGACCGCGCCCGTGCCGAGGCCGGAGCGCATTTCGCGGAGGCCGTCGAAATCCATGATGGCGGTCTCGGCCATCTCCTTGGTGATCATCGGCACCGAGACGCCGCCCGGGATGATGGCGAGCAGATTGTCCCAGCCGCCGCGCACGCCGCCCGCATGGGTTTCGATCAGTTCACGCATCGAAATGCCCATCGATTCCTCGACGGTGCAGGGCCGGTTCACGTGGCCCGAGATGCAGAAGAGCTTGGTGCCCTGGTTCTTGTCCCGGCCGAAGCTCGCGAACCAGGCGGCCCCGCGGCGCATGATGGTGGGGGACACCGCCACTGTCTCGCAATTGGTGACGGTGGAGGGCAGGCCGTAGAGGCCCATCGCCGCCGGAAAGGGCGGCTTGGAGCGCGGCATGCCCTTCTTGCCTTCGAGGCTTTCGATCATCGCCGTCTCTTCGCCGCAGATATAGGCGCCGGCGCCGCGATGCACGAAAACGTCGAAATCATAGCCGGAGCCAGCGGCATTCTTGCCGAGCAGCCCGGCGGCATAGGCCTCTTCCACCGCCGCCTGCAGGCGGGTGTATTCCAGCCAGTATTCGCCGCGGATGTAGCAATAGGCGGCCGTCGCGCCCATTGCGAAGCCAGCGATCAGGCAGCCTTCCACCAGCTTGTGCGGCTCGTTGCGCAGGATCTCGCGGTCCTTGCAGGTGCCGGGCTCGCTCTCGTCACAATTGACGATGAGATAGGCCGGCTTGTCGCCGCGATCCTTCGGCATGAAGGACCATTTGAGGCCGGAGGGGAAACCCGCGCCGCCACGGCCGCGCAGGCCGGAGGCCTTGATCTCGTCGACGATCGCGAAGCGGCCGCGGGCCAGCAGGTCGGCCGTGCCGTCCCAATCGCCGCGCGCCCGGGCGCCGTCCAGCTGCCAGGAGCCGGCGCCATGCAGATTGGTGAAAATCCGGTCTTTGTCTTCAAGCAAGGCCATGGCTCAGGCTCCCGGCTTGGCGGGCGCATCGCCCGGCGGATTGGCAGCGGCGGCCGCTGCCGCCTCGGCTGCGGCCCGCGCCGCAGCCTCCTCGCGCTCGCGCTTGAGGACGACGTATTTCTCGGGCGACCAGAACTGGTCGGGATTCTTCAGCGTCGTGCCGCCGCCTTCGGCGCGGCTGCCCAGGCGATCGATGGTCGGGCCCGGCGTCGGCGTCTCGCCGCGGCGGAAGGCCGCGATCAGCGCTTCCGTGCGCGGCCCGTCCAGATCCTCGTAATAGGCTTCGTTGTTCACCTGCATCATCGGCGCGTTGGAACAGGCGCCGAGGCATTCCACCTCGACCATGCTGAACATCCCGTCTGCGCTCACCTCGCCGAAATGTTCGATGCCGGTCGCCTTCTTGCAGGCGGCAACGACGTCATCCGAGCCGCGCAGCCAGCAGGGCGTCGTGGTGCAAACCTGCAGATGATAACGGCCGACCGGCTTGAGGTTGAACATCGTGTAGAAGGTCGCCACCTCATAGACGCGGATGGGCGCCATCTCGAGCAGCGCGGCCGTTACGTCCATCGCCACGCGCGGCACCCAGGCGATGCCGGTCTGCCTACCCATCTGGCTCTGCACGATGTAGAGCACGAAGATGACCGCGCTCGCCTTGCGTTCCGGCGGATAGCGCAGCAGGACACGGTCGATCTCGGCGAGGCTTTCAGCGTCGAAGGCGAAGCTAGTGGGCTCCGCGACAGGGGCGTCGGATGTTTCGGTCATGATTACCTGTCGATTTCGCCAAACACGAGGTCGATGGAGCCGATGATGGCGACGGCATCAGCCAGCATGTGGCCCTTGGCCATCTTGTCCATGGCTTGGAGATGCGCGAACCCCGTCGGGCGGATCTTGCAGCGGTAGGGCCGATTGGTGCCGTCCGCGACCAGATAGACGCCGAACTCGCCCTTGGGCGCTTCGATCGCCGTATAGGTCGCGCCCGCCGGCACGTGGAAGCCTTCGGTGAAGAGCTTGAAGTGGTGGATGAGCGCTTCCATTGAGCGCTTCATCTCGCCGCGCGGCGGCGGGGTGAACTTGTTGTCCTGCACGCGCACCGGCCCCGGCTTTATCTTCGCCAGACACTGCCGCATGATCTTCACGCTCTCGCGCATCTCCTGCACGCGGACCAGGTAGCGGTCGTAGCAGTCGCCATTGCGGGCCACCGGAATTTCGAAGGAGACTTCGCCGTATTTGGAATAGGGCTGGGCCCGCCGCAGATCCCACGGCACGCCGGAGGCGCGCAGATTGGGGCCGGAGAAGCCCCAGTTCAGCGCCTCCTCGGCAGAGACGATACCGATATCAACGGTACGCTGCTTCCAGATACGGTTCTCGGTGAGCAGCCCCTCCAGGTCGTTCACGAAGCCGTCGAAGGTATCGCACCAGGCGGCAATGCGCTCTTCGAGCCCCGCCGGCAGATCCCGGTTCACGCCGCCAGGGCGGAAGTAATTCGCATGCATCCGCGCGCCGGAGGCCGCTTCGTAGAACTCCATTAGCTGCTCGCGCACCTCGTAGCCCCAGAGGCTCGGCGTCGTCGCGCCGGCGTCGAGCGCGAAGGAGGTGACGTTGAGGAGATGGTTCAGGATGCGGGTGATTTCGGCGAAGAGCGTGCGGATCCACTCCGCCCGCTCCGGCGGGGTGATGCCGAGAAGCTTTTCGATGGCCATGACATAGGCCTGCTCCTGCGCCATCGGGCTCACATAGTCGAGCCGGTCGAAATACGGGACGCTCTGCAGATAGGTCCGGTATTCCATCAGCTTTTCGGTGCCGCGGTGCAGCAGTCCGATATGCGGATCGGCGCGGTCGATCACCTCGCCGTCCATCTCCAGGATCAGGCGCAGCACGCCGTGGGCGGCAGGATGCTGCGGGCCGAAATTGATCGCGTGGCTGTCGATCTCGACGATCTTGGTTTCGGGGTTGACGACCGGCCGGTCGGAGACGACGTCCGGCTGCTCGATGCCAGGGATCGTCGTCTTGGTCTGGGTCTCTACCATGCCTCAGCCCTCCCGATGGGCTTTCTCGTCGCCGGGCAGCGTGGTCATCGCTTCCCAGGGCGAGATGAAATCGAAGCGGCGCCAATCCTGCACGAGCTTGACCGGCTCGTTGATGACTTCCTTGCGCTCCTCGTCGTAGCGCACCTCGACATAGCCGGTGAGCGGGAAGTCCTTCCGCATCGGATGGCCGACGAAGCCGTAATCGGTGAGGATGCGGCGCAGATCGGGCTGGCCCGAGAAGGCGATGCCGAAGAGGTCCCAGGTCTCGCGTTCCCACCACGTGGCGGAGGCCCAGAGGCCGGAGACGGAGGGCACGGGCTGCACGCCATCGGTCGCCACGATGATGCGGATGCGGTGGTTCAACGTGACCGAGAGCAGGTTGTAGACGACCTCGAAACGCTCGGCGCGGTTCGGCCAGTCGACGCCACAAACGTCCATGCACTGCTCGAAGGCGAAGCGCGGATCGTCCCGCAACACGGTCATCAGCGGAATGAGCGAGGCGATGTCGGTGCGCAGCACCACCTCCCCCACCTCGATGGTCGCGGAGAGGACGCCGGGCAGGCCACCTGCGGATTGGGCCAGCAGCTCGGTCGGGCTGAGCGGCGCCGGAAGCTGTTCCTCGGCGGGAACGGGTGCGGGTGTCTCAGCCACGGAGGATCGTCCCGGTGCGGCGGATTTTCTTCTGCAGCTGCATGATGCCGTAGACCAGCGCTTCAGCCGTCGGCGGGCAGCCGGGGACGTAGACGTCCACCGGCACGATGCGGTCGCAGCCGCGCACGACGGAATAGGAATAGTGATAGTAGCCGCCGCCATTGGCGCAGCTGCCCATGGAGATGACCCAGCGCGGCTCGCTCATCTGGTCGTAGAGCTTGCGCAGCGCCGGCGCCATCTTGTTGGTCAGCGTGCCGGCGACGATCATGACGTCGCTCTGCCGCGGCGATGCACGCGGGATCACGCCCATCCGGTCGAGATCGTAGCGCGGCATATAGGCGTGGATCATTTCGACGGCGCAGCAGGCCAGGCCGAAGGTCATCGGCCACAGGCTGCCCGTGCGCGCCCAGTTCACGATCTTGTCGAGGTTGCCGACGATGAAGCCCTTGCCGGCAATCTCGCCGGTGATGGCCCGCATCACCGCATCCTGATCCGGCCCAGGGGGCAGCTCACGCCCGTTCCAGACGAGCTCGGTTCCGGTATCGCCGGAGGTGGCACCGCTCATCGTCGTCACTCCCAATCCAGCGCACCCTTGCGCCAGGCATAGATGAAGCCGACCGTCAGCTCGGCCAGGAAGGCGAGCATGGTCAGGAAGCCCATGACCCCGATGTGCGACAGGCTGACAGCCCAGGGAAAGAGGAAGGCCACTTCGAGGTCGAAGATGATGAAGAGAAGGCAGACGAGGTAGAAGCGCACATCGAAGCGGCGGCGCGCATCGTCGAAGGGGTCGAAGCCGCATTCATAGGCCGAGAGCTTCTCGGCATAGGGCTTCTGACGGGCGGCGAGGAGCGCCCCCACCATCATGGCGCCGGCGATACCGAGGGCGATCGCTCCAAAGATCAGGATGGGCCAGTACTGCGAGAGCAGAGGTTGCACCGTCATCTCCTTGGTCGAACAGCCGCCCGGGCAGGACGCCCCGGGGCCGCGGGATCTATGCCGCAGCGGCGAAAGGAACCTAATCCCTCGCCGAGCGGCGCGCCACCCCCCTTAACCCATTGTCATGAAAGCCATGTAACCAGACGGATCACGATACGGCAGACGGCCGCCCGCGGATGCGGGGTCGCTTGAAATGACGCAGGATTTTGGGAAACTTTGTGTCGCCGCTGGCGCGAGTGACGGGGCTCGAACCCGCGACCTCCGGCGTGACAGGCCGGCGCTCTAACCAACTGAGCTACACCCGCAGCGACGGGCGGGGAAGTAACCCGGGGGCGCGCCACCGTCAAGCGTGACGGAGCCGTGAAAGTGGGACTTTTCGCACAAAGGTCGAGATGGCGGCCATAACGGCAACGGGCGTTGACACCCCCTGCCCGACCCGGCCGTGAGTCGCAGCCATGGGACATCGCGACATCCTCGTGCTTCTTGCCGCCCTCGCCGGCTGCCCGCCTGTCTCCACGGCGGGCGCAGGCCAACTGCCGCCCGAGGTTACTGCCTATCTGGTGCGGCAGGCGGCCTGTGATCATTGGGCGGGCGAAGAGCCGTATGACGCGGCGCGGGGCTCCGAGATCGCGGCTGCGATCCACAGGCTGCACTGTGACGGGCTGGAGGCCGACGCCGCCCGGCTGCGGAAGCGCTATCGGCAGGATCCTGCCGTGCTGGAGGCCCTGCGGGCGCCAGAGGCTCCGTGAAGGGCCGCATGTCGGTTATGTAGGAAGATGGTGGGCGGTGACGGTTTCGAACCGCCGACCCTCTCGGTGTAAACGAGACGCTCTACCGCTGAGCTAACCGCCCCAACCGGGCCTTCTCTGCCGCAGCCGGGCGCGAAAGACCAGCCCCACGGCGGACAGCAGGGTCTGAAAATAACGACGGCCGGCTACGCAGGCGCAGCCGGCCGGGCCGATCCGTCGCGGCGCGGCGCGGGGAAGCCCCCCGGCGCGCGCAGCGGACGCTGATTAGTTCAGCGCGTCCTTCAGGGCCTTGCCGGGCTTGAAGCGGACGGAGGTCGAGGCCGGGATGGCGATCTCTTCGCCCGTGCGCGGATTGCGGCCGGTGCCCGCCTTGCGCTGCGCGGTGACGAAATTGCCGAAGCCGACGAGACGCACCTCGGAGGACTTCAGCCCTTCGGTGATCGTCGCGAAAACCGCATCCACCACTTCGCCGGCCTTCGCGCGGGACAGGTCGGTCGCCTCTGCCACTGCCGCGATCAAATCCATTTTGTTCACGCTAGAACTCCCTGTTCAGTAACGATCCAAAACCCGGCGCGCGGAACACCCCGGATGGGGCGGCGGCCGGGACCACGCCCGAGGGAAAACGGCCCAAGCCGCGCCCCCGGGGCAAACTGGCTTTCCACGCCGCGCGCGCAGGAAACCGTCGTTTTTGCCTAATCACGGCATAGGGCAGGAAAAAGGCGGTGGATAGATATCCACCGCCGTTTTTTCGTCCTCAGGTCCTCGAATTTTCGGCCCTCAATGGGGCAGAAGAGGCACCTTCTCATCGACCCCCGACTTGGCGGGAATCGCGCTCTCTTCAGGCTCAGCCCATTCAATTGGCTCGGGTTTGCGCACCAGAGCTTGGCTGATCACCTCGTCCACGTGGGACACGGGAATGATCTTGATCCCGCTTTTCACGTTTTCGGGAATTTCGGCCAGATCCTTCTCATTGTCCTTCGGAATGAAGGCCGTGGTGATGCCGGCGCGCAGCGCCGCCAACAGTTTTTCCTTCAATCCGCCGATCGGCAGGACTCGGCCGCGCAGCGTCACCTCGCCCGTCATGGCGACGTCACGGCGCACCGGGATGCCCGTGAGCACGGACACGATAGAGGTCGCCATGGCGATGCCGGCGGACGGCCCGTCCTTCGGAGTCGCGCCTTCGGGCACGTGGACGTGGATGTCCCGCTTCTCGAAGAGCGTCGGCTTGATGCCGAAGGTGATGGAGCGGCTGCGCACGTAGCTTACCGCCGCCGCCACGCTCTCCTGCATCACGTCGCCGAGCTTGCCGGTCTGCTTCACACCGCCCTTGCCGGGCAGCAGCACGCTTTCGATGGTCAGGATCTCGCCGCCGACTTCCGTCCAGGCCAGACCCGTCACCACGCCCACCATGTCTTCGGCTTCCGCCTCGCCATACTGGAACTTGCGCACGCCCGCATAGGTTTCGAGGTTGGCCGCGGTGAAATCGACCCGCTGCGCCTTGCCAGTGACGATCTCCTTCACCGCCTTGCGCGCCAGGTTGGCCATCTCGCGTTCGAGATTACGCACGCCCGCTTCGCGCGTGTAGTAGCGAATCAGGTCGCGAATCGCGTCGTCGGAGACCGACCACTCGTCCTTCTTCAGGTTATGCGCCTGACCCTGCTTCGGGATCAGGTGGCGCTTGGAGATTTCGATCTTCTCATCCTCGGTGTAGCCGGGGATGCGGATGATCTCCATGCGGTCCAGCAGCGGCTGCGGCATGCGCAGGCTGTTCGCGGTCGTCACGAACATCACGTCCGACAGGTCGTAGTCGACCTCCAGGTAGTGGTCGGCGAAGGTCGCGTTCTGCTCCGGATCCAGCACTTCCAGCAGGGCGGAGGACGGGTCCCCGCGCCAATCGGCACCGAGCTTGTCAATCTCGTCCAGCAGGAAGAGCGGATTGGAGGTCTTGGCCTTCTTCATGCCCTGGATGACCTTGCCCGGCATGGAGCCGATATAGGTCCGCCGGTGGCCGCGCACCTCCGCCTCGTCCCGCACGCCGCCCAAGGACATGCGCACAAAGTTGCGACCCGTCGCATGGGCGATGGACTTGGCGAGCGAGGTCTTGCCGACGCCGGGGGGGCCGACCAAGCACAGGATCGGACCCTTGATCTTCTGGCTGCGCACCTGCACCGCCAGATACTCCAGGATCCGCTCCTTGATCTTCTCCATCGCGTAGTGCTCGTCGTTGAGCACCTTTTCGGCCGCCACCAGATCGGACTTGATCTTGCTGCGCTTCTTCCAGGGGATGGACAGGATCCAATCCAGGTAGTTGCGCACAACGGTCGCTTCCGCGCTCATCGGGCTCATGGTGCGCAGCTTCTTCAGCTCCGCCATGGCCTTGTCGCGGGCTTCCTTGGAGAGCTTGGTGCGGCGGATCTTCTCTTCGAGCTCGGCGGTTTCGTCCTTGCCCTCTTCGCCTTCGCCCAGCTCCTTCTGAATCGCCTTGAGCTGCTCGTTCAGGTAGTACTCGCGCTGGGTCTTCTCCATCTGCCGCTTCACGCGGTTGCGGATGCGCTTCTCCACCTGAAGAACGCCGATCTCCGTCTCCATATGGGCGAACAGCCGCTCCAGCCGCTCGTCCACCGCCGGCATTTCGAGAAGCTCCTGCTTCTCGGCGATCTTCAGCGTGAGGTGGCTCGCCACCGTATCGGCAAGCTTGCCCGGATCCTCGATCTGGTTGAGGGAGACCAGAACTTCCTGGGCGATCTTCTTGTTGAGCTTGATGTATTGCTCGAACTGGCCGACCACCGTGCGGCCGAGCGCTTCCAGCTCCTTCGCGTCGCCGATCTTCTCCGCCAGCGGCTCGACCTCGGCCTCGAAATAATTCTCGACCTCGGTGAAGCGCGTCACGGTGGCGCGGCTGGTGCCTTCCACCAGCACCTTCACCGTGCCGTCCGGCAGCTTCAGCAGCTGCAGAATCGTGGAGACGGTGCCGACGCGGTAGATGTCTTCGGCGGAGGGATCGTCCTGCGCCGCGTTCTTCTGGGCGACGAGAAGGATCTGCTTGCCTTCCTTGGCCACCGCCTCCAGGGCGCGAACCGATTTTTCGCGGCCCACGAAAAGTGGCACGATCATATGCGGGAAGACCACGATGTCGCGCAGCGGCAGAACGGGCATCCGTCCCTCCACCGGCATCACCTCGGCCGCCATTTCTTCTTCACTCACGATGACCTCCTTTCAAGGACAGTCGTTCTCTCACCGGACCCGTCAGCGGCATCCGGTCATGCACTCTCTTCCGCCCGTTCCTTGCCGTAAGTGAACAAGGGTTCGGCGCGGTTCTCGGCCACTTCGCGGTTGATGACGACTTCCTCGACATTGTTCAGGCCGGGGAGCTCATACATCGTGCTGAGCAGGATCTGCTCCATGATGGAGCGGAGCCCGCGCGCCCCGGTCTTGCGCTTGATGGCGCGGCCGGCCACCGAGCGCAGGGCGTCGTCGGTGAAGTTCAGCTTCACCCCTTCCATCTCGAAGAGGCGGCTGTACTGCTTGACGATCGCGTTCTTCGGTTTGGTCAGAATTTCGACAAGGGCATTCTCGTCCAGGTCTTCAAGGGTAGCCAGCACCGGCAGACGGCCGATGAACTCTGGGATGAGCCCGAAGCGGAGCAGATCCTCCGGCTCCACCTCGCGCAGCAGTTCGCCCGTGCGCCGCTCGTCCGGGTCCTTCACCGAGGCGCCGAAACCGATGCCCGAGCCCTTGCCGCGGGCCGCGATGATCTTGTCGAGCCCGGCGAAAGCGCCGCCGCAGATGAACAGGATGTTGGTGGTGTCGACCTGCAGGAATTCCTGCTGCGGATGCTTGCGTCCACCCTGCGGCGGCACGGAGGCAACGGTGCCTTCCATGATCTTCAGCAGGGCCTGCTGCACGCCCTCCCCGCTCACGTCGCGGGTGATGGAAGGGTTGTCCGACTTGCGGCTGATCTTGTCGACCTCATCGATATAGACGATGCCGCGCTGCGCCCGCTCCACATTGTAGTCGGCCGCCTGCAGCAGCTTGAGGATGATGTTCTCGACATCCTCACCGACATAGCCGGCTTCCGTCAGCGTGGTCGCGTCCGCCATGGTGAAGGGCACGTCCAGCATGCGGGCCAGCGTCTGCGCGAGCAGCGTCTTGCCCGAACCCGTGGGCCCGATCAGCATGATGTTGGACTTCGCGATCTCCACGTCATTGTGCTTCTGGCCGTGCGCCAGCCGCTTGTAATGATTGTGGACCGCGACGCTGAGGACCTTCTTCGCGTGTGTCTGGCCGATGACATAATCGTCCAGCACCTTGCAAATCTCGCGCGGCGTGGGCACGCCATCCCGGGACTTCACGAGATGCGTCTTGTTCTCCTCACGGATGATGTCCATGCAGAGTTCGACGCATTCGTCGCAGATGAAGACGGTCGGCCCTGCGATCAGCTTGCGTACTTCGTGCTGGGACTTGCCGCAGAACGAGCAGTACAGGGTGTTCTTCGAATCGCTTGTCTTGCTCATGGCAGGCTCCTCTCCCGGGTCGCCCAGGCGCCGGTCATCCAGACTACGCCCCGGGAGCATTAAGAAACAAGGTGCTGGCCCCGCCGCGTCTCGGCGATCGGGCCCGCCGTCACGTCACGACACGGCTTGGGCGGCAGCGCCGCCGCCCCGGTAACCGCCCCGGAGAGCCCCGTCGGTTCGCGGGTCCCTGCGGTCATTCAAGATCGGGGCCAGCCGCCCCGGCCGCTGCAGCCAGGGCGAAGGTCCCTCGAGGTTTAGGCGCCCTTCACGTCTTCCGGGCCGGCCGGGCGGCTTTCCACCACCTCGTCGATCAGCCCGAAATCCTTCGCCTCGGCCGCCGACATGAAGCTGTCGCGCTCCAGCTTGCGCTCGATGGTGTCCAGAGACTGGCCCGTATGCTTGACGTAGATCTCGTTCAGGCGCTGCCGGATACGCAGAATCTCCTGCGCCTGGATCTGAATGTCGGTCGCCTGGCCCTGCGCACCGCCGGAGGGCTGATGCACCATGATGCGGGCGTTGGGCAGTGCGAAGCGCTTGCCGGCAGCACCCGCCGTGAGCAGCAGGCTGCCCATGGACGCAGCCTGACCGATGCAGACCGTGCTCACCGGGCAGCGGATGTACTGCATGGTGTCGTAGATCGCGAGGCCGGAGGTGACCACGCCGCCCGGGCTGTTGATGTAGAAGGCGATGTCCTTTGTCGGATTCTCGCTTTCCAGGAACAGCAGCTGCGCGCAGATCAGAGAGCTCATCTCGTCGAAGACCTGCCCGGTCATGAAGATGATCCGCTCCTTCAGCAGGCGCGAATAGATGTCGTAGGACCGCTCGCCCCGCGAGGTCTGCTCGACGACGATCGGAACCAGGGTGTTGTTGTAGACGGTCAGGGGGTCCCGGTCTTGCATTCTCAGTCCTTTCCCCGCCCGGGTGCTGCGTCCCGAAGCGATGCGATGCGAATCACCGACCATTTCCTCATGAACCTGCTCGTCTCGCAAGAGGCCGACCGGAGATGGTGTGCTCCAGGCCTCCCCTCGGCCGGCCCCGTCCCACAGCGGGCGACGGAGAACGGCAGAGGCGGAGGCAGCCTCAACGCAATGTGAGGCTGCCCGTCAGAAATTAAAAGAGGGGGATCAGCCCTCGGCGTCGGCCGCCGTCGCCGCCGCCAGCTCTTCCGTCGTCACCGGCTTGTCTTCGACCTTGGCCAGCTCGAGCACGTAGTCCACGACCTTCTCCTCGAAGATCGGGCCGCGCAGGAATTCCGCTGCCTGCGGATTCTTGCGGAACATGTCGAGCGCTTCCTTCTGGCGCGCGCCATACATCATGCTGTGCTGGAAGATCGCGCGGTTCAGCTCCTCGCTGGAAACCGTGATGCCGTTCTTCTGGCCGATTTCAGCGAGCAGCAGGCCGAGGCGAACGCGGCGGTCTGCGATGGCGCGATACTCGGCCTTCAGCGTCTCCTCGTCCTTGTCCTTGTCGGCCTCGTCGAGACGACCGGCCTTGCGCTCTTCTTCCAGGCGATTCCAGATCTGCGTGAATTCGCTGTCGGAGAGGCTCGGCGGCACGTCGAAGCTGATGCGATCGGCCAGGGCATCGAGCAGCTGGCGCTTGAGGTGCTGGCGTGCCTCCTGATCCAGTTCGCGCTGCAGACGGTCCTTGATGAACTTCTTGAGGTCTTCGAGGTCCTCGAAGCCGAGTTCGGTCGCCAGCGCGTCGTCCGCCACCGGAGTCTCGAACTGCTTCAGCGCCTTGGCGGTGATCTCGAACTCGGCATCCTTGCCGGCAAGCTCGGCCGCGCCGTATTCGGCCGGGAAGGTCACCTTGATGGTGCGGGTTTCGCCGACCTTGATGCCGTCGATGCCCTCGGCGAAGCCCGGGATGAAGCCGGAGCCGCCGAGTTCGACCGAGACGTCCTGCGCCGTGCCGCCCTCGAAGGCGACGCCATCGATGCGGCCCACGAAGTCCACCACCACCGCGTCACCGGTCGCGGCCGGACGATCCTCGGTCACGTCCACTTCCTTGCGGCGGCTCTTGAGCAGGTTGTCGAGACCCTGCTGGACCGCCTCGTCGCCGGGCTCGGCCTTGAGACGGGTCAGGCTGATCTCGCCGAGTGCCGGCACTTCGATTTCCGGCAGCACTTCGAGCTGCAGGGTAAATTCCAGGTCCTTGTCCTCGCCGGCGGAGACGAGATCGACCTTCGGCTGCATGGCCGGGCGCAGGCCGCGCTCGGACAGCAGCTGGCGGGTCGCCTCGTTCACCGACTCGTCGGCGACCTCGGCCATGACGGCGGAGCCGTAGCGCTTCTGCAGCAGCGACATCGGCACCTTGCCCGGCCGGAAGCCCGGCAGGCGGATGGTGCGGCCCAGCTCAACCAGCCGCGCCTGCCGCTTCTGTTCGAGATCCGCGAAGGGCAGCGTGACGGTGAAAGCCTGCTTCAGCCCTTCGGACTGGGTTTGGTTGATCTGCATTGAAAGTCTCAGGGCTCCGGGTCGTACGAAAGGCGTTAGAGGGGACGAAGGCCAGCATCGGCGGATGGCCGGCACGGTGCGGAAGACTGGTGCGGGCGGAGGGACTTGAACCCCCACGGCTTGCGCCACCAGAACCTAAATCTGGCGTGTCTGCCAATTTCACCACGCCCGCGGGGCCGCAGCTGTAGGGGGCGCGCTTTACAGCACCTCTCGTTTCCTCACAAGCGCGCGCCCCACAGGGCTTGTCTGTGCCGGAGCGGAACTACCCCTCGGCAAGAGCCGCGAAGGCGCGCGCCAGCCCCTCGCCCAGATCCTCGGCGATGAGGGCGGCGGCATGCGGCGCGTGGCGTGCCGCCTCGCCATGCAGCCAGACACCGGCCGCCGCCGCCGCCCACGGCTCCATGCCCTGGGTCAGCAGACCCGCGATGATGCCGGCGAGCACGTCGCCGCTGCCGGCCGTCGCGAGTGAGGCCGGGGCGTTGTCGTTGATGGCCGCACGGCCATCCGGGGCCGCGATCACGGTATCGGCGCCCTTGAAGACGACGACCGCGTCAATGCGCGCCGCGGCGGCCCGCGCCGCCGCCAGTTTGCAGGCGCCCACGGGACCAAAAAGTTTTGAAAACTCACCGCCATGCGGGGTGATGATGGACACGCCTCTGAGCTTGTCCGGATCCCCCGCGCACGCACCCAGGGCGTCGGCGTCGGCGACGATCCGGCGTTCCGCCGCAATGAGCTGCGGCAGCACATGTCGGGCGCGCTCCAATCCTAAGCCAGGACCGCAAAGCCACGTCTTACGACGTTGATCCTGAAGCAATGTGTCTAGCGGCGCTTCCGAGACGATGAGGCCCGGCTCGGTCGCGCGCAGCACGTCGCCATCACCCTCCACCACCATGGTGAGGAGCCCTGCACCCGCACGGCGCGCGCCCATCGCCGCCATCCGCGCGGCCCCCGCCATCTCGCTGCCAGCCAGCACCGACAGCATCCCACGGGTGTATTTCTGGCCCGACAGGGTGAGCGAGGGTAATGTCCAAAGATCAGGACCATTGGCGAAGGTGTTCACCTGATCTCTGAGCATCGCCCCGGGCGGCATGCCGATGTCGGCGAGATGCAGCCGTCCGCACAGCGCCCGGCCGGGCAGCAGCAGATGCCCCGGCTTCAGGCGATGGAAGGTGACGGTCAGTTCCGCCCGCGCGACGGCGCCGCGGGCTGCGCCCGTCGCACCGTCGAGGCCGCTCGGCACGTCCACTGCGACGACTCGACGGGCGGCGGCCAGAACGGCGGAGACCGCTGGGTCCAGATCCCGCGCCAGCCCGGCGCCGAAGACGGCATCGACGACCAGATCCGCCCGGGCTGCCTCCTCGGGCGTGAAGGGCGCTTCGGGCCCGCGCCAAGCGGCAGCCATGGCAGCGGCATCGGTGCCCGCCCGTGGGTCGCCGAGGCGTGCGAGCCGCACCGGCCAGCCCATCTCCTGCAGCAGCCGGGCGACGACGTAGCCGTCCCCCCCATTGTTGCCGGGGCCGCAGAGCACGAGGGTGGGGGCGGGCGCATAGTCCCGGCGGATCGCACGGGCCACCGCACGACCGGCATTCTCCATGAGCTGGAGCCCGGAGACGCCGAGGCCCGGCGCGCGCGCGTCGACCGCCGCCATCTCCGTGGGCGTCAGCAGTTCCGGCGGATAGCGCATTCCTTACTCCTCACGACGGTGACCCGGCACGACGAAGGCCCGGCGCAGAGCACCGGGCCTTTCTATCATGCCGCGATCCTCGGACTAGGACGCGCGACGGACACCTTCGGAGTAGCCCTGCCCTTCCAGCAAGGCGATGAAGGCTTTGGAGAAGGCCGGAATGTCGTCCGGTTTACGGGAGGTGACGAGCAAGCCGTCCTGCACCACCGTCTGATCCGCCCAATGCGCCCCAGCATTGATGAGGTCGGTCTTGAGCGACGGCCAGGAGGTGAGGTTACGGCCCTTGACGCCGCCCGCCTCGATCAGCGTCCACGGACCGTGGCAGATCGCGGCGATCGGCTTCTTCTCGCTCACGAAATGCCTGACGAAGCCGACGGCCTTGGGGTCTACCCTGAGATAATCAGGGTTGGCGACGCCGCCGGGGAGCAGCAACGCGTCGAATTCCTCGGGGCTGGCGGATGCGAGCGTGCGATCCGGCTGGAAGGTGTCGCCCTTCTCGTCATGGTTCATGCCCTGGATCTCACCGTCCTTGGGGGAGACGACGACGACCGTCGCACCCGCCGCCCGCAGCGCTTCCATCGGGCCGGTCAGCTCGACCTGCTCGAATCCGTCGGTCACCAGCGCCGCCACCTTGCAATTGGAAATGGTCATGGGGATCTTCTTTCCTCTGTCTTGAGGCAGGAGGTGAGGCGCGGCGCCGGCAGGCTCAACCATCCGCCCATCCTTGTGACCTCACCAAAACCGGCGCAACGCCCTTTCAGGCCCAACCGCCCTTTGCCTGCAGCAGCGGAACTGGCAGAGATCGGAGGAATCCCGAACAAGCCCCAAGGAGACTGCCCATGATCGTCCTCATCACGGGAGCGAGCGCCGGCTTCGGCGCCGATATCGCCCGCGCGCTGGTGCCCCAGGGCCACAAGGTGATCGCGACGGCCCGCCGGCTGGACCGGCTGCAGGCGCTGGCCGCCGAGCTGGGGCCGGAGAAGGTCCTGCCGCTGGAACTCGACGTCACGGACCCCACGGCCGTCTTCGCCGCGATCGAGGGCCTGCCGGCCGAATGGGCCGCCATCGACGTGCTGGTGAACAACGCCGGCCTCGCCCTCGGCCTGGAACCCGCGCAGGAGGCGAAGCTCGACAATTGGGAGCGGATGATCGACACCAATGTCAAAGGGCTGACCTACGTCACCCGCGCGGTGCTGCCGGGCATGGTCAGCCGCAATCGCGGCCATGTCGTGAACATGGGCTCGGTCGCCGGCACCTGGCCCTATTTCGGCGGCAACGTCTATGGCGCCACCAAGGCCTTCGTGCGCCAGTTCTCGCTCAATCTGCGCGCCGATCTCGCAGGCACCCGCGTGCGGGTGACGAATATCGAGCCGGGCCTGGTCGCCGGCACCGAGTTCTCCAACGTCCGCTTCGCCGGCGACGATGCGAAAGCCGCCAGCATCTATGCCGGCACGACGCCGCTGACCTCGGAAGACGTGGCGGAGACCGTGCGCTGGATCGTCTCCCTGCCGGAGCATTTCAACGTCAACACCATCGAAATCATGCCAGTGGTGCAGAGCTTCGGCGGCCTGAAAGTGCAGAAGGAGTGCTGAGCCACCCGGGCGCGCGCCTGCCGCGCCCGCGGCGCAGAGCCTGGCCGCGCAATCCATTTGACATGGGCCGGCCGGCTGCATACACCCCGCCGGCTGGACCAGCGCAGGCGGAGACGCCGCGCCCGGCCTCATAAAAAGAAGCCGCCCCAACGAGGGTGCAGCATGAAAGAGAATGAGACTATGTTTGCAGTGATCCGCACGGGCGGAAAGCAGTACCGCGTTCAGCCGAACGCGATCGTGAAGATTGAGAAGCTCGAGGCCGAGGCCGGCAGCACCGTGACCTTCGACGAAGTCCTCGCCGTGGGTGGCGAAGGCGTCGAAGCGAAGGTCGGTGCCCCGCTCGTGGCCGGTGCCACCGTCACGGCCACCGTCGTCGCCCAGGACCGCCTGGCGAAGGTCATCATCTTCAAGAAGCGCCGCCGGCAGAACAGCCGCCGCAAGAACGGCCATCGCCAGCACGTCACCGTGCTGCGCATCGCCGACATCAACGCGGCCTGAGCCCCGCGCTTTAAGCAGGAGACAGAGAGATGGCACATAAGAAAGCTGGCGGTTCGTCCCGCAACGGTCGCGATACCGCGGGCCGCCGCCTCGGCGTCAAGAAGTTCGGTGGCGAGAGCGTCGTCGCCGGCAACATCATCGTCCGCCAGCGCGGCACGAAGATGAAGCCCGGCCAGAACGTCGGCCTCGGCAAGGATCACACGATCTTCGCCCTCGTCGATGGCCACGTGACCTTCCAGAAGAAGGCCGACCGCACCCATGTGTCGGTCACGCCGCTGCCGCAGGCCGCCGAGTAACCACCCGGCCCTTCGTTTTTTGCGGGCCCTCGGGCCCGCCCCATACGACTTGCAAGGGGCCGGCTCTGTCGGCCCCTCTTTCTTTTGCGGTGCCTCCATGAAGTTCCTCGACCAGGCCAAGATCTATGTCCGCTCCGGTGACGGCGGGGACGGCGTGGTCGCCTTCCGGCGGGAAAAATACATCGAATATGGCGGCCCGGACGGTGGCAATGGCGGCCGCGGCGGGGACATCATTTTCGAGGTCTCGCCCGACCTCAATACGCTGATCGACTTCCGCTACACCCAGCACTTCAAGGCGCCCAAGGGCGGCAACGGATCAGGCTCGGACCGCACTGGCCGGGATGCCGAATCCATCGTCATCAAGGTGCCGATCGGCACCGAAATCCTGGACGACGACCGCGAGACCCTGCTCGCCGATCTCGACCGGCCGGACAGCCGTGTGGTGCTGTGCCGCGGCGGCGATGGCGGCCACGGCAACGCCATGTTCAAGAGCAGTACCAACCGGGCACCCCGCCGGGCCGACAAGGGCTGGCCGGGCGAAGAGCGCTGGGTCTGGCTGCGCCTCAAGCTCATCGCCGATGTCGGCCTCGTCGGGCTGCCGAATGCGGGCAAGTCGACCTTCCTCTCCGTCGTCTCCGCCGCCAAGCCGAAGATCGCGGACTACCCCTTCACCACCCTGGTGCCGCAGCTCGGCGTGGTGCGGCCGACGGAGTATGAGGAATTCGTCCTCGCTGACATTCCGGGGCTGATCGAAGGCGCGCATGAAGGCGTGGGCCTTGGGGACCGTTTCCTCGGCCATGTCGAGCGCTGTGCCGCTCTCCTGCATCTCATCGACGGCGCCGCCGGCAACGTGGTGGATGCCTGGCGCACGGTGCGCGGCGAGCTGGAGGCCTATGGCGCCGGCCTGCTCGACAAGCCGGAGATCCTCGTCCTCAACAAGGCGGATGCGATGAGCTCCCGCGAGCTTTCGGCGCGGCGTGCGGCACTGGCGAAGGCCTCCGGTGCCCCCGTCTTCGTCGCCTCCGGCGTGTCCGGCGAAGGCGTGCCCGAAGTGCTGCGCGCCCTGATGAACATCGTGAAGGAGACGCGGGCCGATCGCACGGCGGCGCTCAAGAAGGAGGCGCGGGCGTGATTCTGCCGGCTCTCGGCAGCGCCCGCCGCCTCGTCGTCAAGCTCGGCTCCGCGCTGGTCGTGGACCAGGCGGCGGCAACCCCCCGCCAGCTCTGGCTGAACGAGGTCGCGGAGGACATCGCGACCCTGCGCGCCCAGGGGACGGAGGTGATCGTCGTCTCCTCCGGCGCCATCGCCCTCGCGCGCCGCACGCTGAACCTCACCCAGCCGCGCCTCAAGCTCGAGGAGAAGCAGGCGGCGGCAGCGGTCGGCCAAATCCGTCTGGCCCAGGCCTGGACGGAGGCGCTTTCCGCCCAGAACATCACGGCGGCGCAGCTGCTGCTGACCATGGAGGACACCGAGGACCGGCGCCGCTACCTCAATGCCCGGGCGACGCTCACCACGCTCCTCGCCCTCGGCTGCGTGCCGGTGATCAACGAGAACGACACGGTGGCGACGGCGGAAATCCGCTTCGGCGACAATGACCGCCTGGCCGCGCGCGTCGCCGAGATGGTGGAGGCGGACCAGCTCGTCCTGCTCTCCGACATCGACGGGCTCTATACCGCCGACCCGCGGCGTGACCCTGATGCGCGCCACATCCCGGTCGTGCCGGTGATGACGCCCGAGATCGACGCCATGGGCGGTGAACCGCCCCCCGGTTATTCCTCAGGCGGGATGCGCACCAAGCTCGTTGCCGCGCGGATTGCGACGGCTGCCGGCTGCGCGATGGCGATTGCCCTCGGCCACCGGCCCCATCCCCTACGGGCCCTGCTGGAAGGCGCGCCCTGCACCTGGTTCCTGCCGAGCGGCGACGGCCGCTCCGCTCGCAAGCGCTGGATTGGTGGCAGCCTGTCCCCGCTCGGCACACTGACCGTGGATGGTGGTGCAGCCCGTGCCCTCACCCGCGGCAGTTCGCTGCTGCCGGCCGGCGTGCGGGTGGTCGCCGGAGATTTCGCCCGTGGCGATGCGGTGCGCGTGTTGGGGCCGGACGGCACGGAACTGGGCCGTGGCCTCTCCGCCTATTCGGCCGAGGACGCGCGGCGCATCGCTGGCCATCGCTCGGAAGAGATCGAAGCGATTCTCGGCTGGCGCGGGCGGGATGAGCTGATCCACCGCGACGATCTCGTCCTGATCTGAATCGTGCGATCATTTTCGCCGCGCAACCTGGCGATAATCACGATATAAAAACGTTTCATGCAGGTGGCGTAGGGCTGCCTTCGTTAAAGAGCGTGTCACCATTCACGAATATTTGATGCGTTTCAGTCCAAAGGTGCGCCGCCCAGAAGACGATGGAACACCATGAGACAGGAGCCTAAACAGCCGACCGCAACTGCCGAGGAGCTTCGGCCACTGGTGGAAGACGCGCTGCGGTCGAAACGACTTTTGCTGACCTTTCCCCGCGCACTGGAAGCACGTTTTCGGGCAGATTCGGCCATCCATCGCGCGGCCGAGATGCGGTCCTTCGCCATGATCACCTGTGGTCTCTATCTGCTGGTCCTGGCGATGGCGGCGACCATCTTTCACGGATTCTGTGAGATCCCGCATCAGATCCTGCACGGCGTCACCGTGGTCACGATTACCCTGCTCGCCATTCCTTTCCTGCGCGGCGACGTCAGTTTCAGGGCACGAAAGACGGCCTTCTTTCTGACATGTCTTGCCTACGGGCTTCTGCCCCTGCTCTTTGTCGTAACAGAGGCGCATCGGCCGCCCATCGAGGAACTGATCATCGCGGCGCTCCCGATCAGCTACCTCATCATGTTCAGCCGCCTGCCAATGCACTTGGCGGGCTTGCTTACACTCGCGATTCTCGGCGGCTACGCCCTCGTCCTCGCAACGCTTGCGCCGGCCTGGCCCTGCCTCGAAGACAAGCTGGAACTCCTCGCCCTCATCCTGCTGCAAGCCGGACCGGCGCTCGTCGCACTGCGCTTCATCGAGCGGAGCATACGCAAGCTCTACCTGCACGGGCTACTGGAACGCCTGAATTACGAGCGCGCCCTCGCCTCAAATGCGGTCCTCACCAGCCTCTCCTATACCGATCCGCTCACGGGGGTGGCCAATCGGCGGCGGATGGATGCCGAACTCGCCCGCATCTGCGACCTGGAGGATGCGCGGGCGAGTTTCCTGATGCTCGACATCGACTGGTTCAAGACCTTCAACGACCATTACGGCCATCCCCTGGGCGACCGCTGCCTGCAGGAGGTCGCCACCTGTCTCTCGGGCGTCCTGCGCGACGGCGACCTTCTGGCCCGCATGGGCGGCGAGGAATTCGGCGTGCTGCTGCCCGGCATCCTCATGCAGGAGGCGGTGCTGGTCGCGGAACGCCTGCGCAAAGCCGTCGCCTCCTACCCCTTCATGGTCGGCACGCAGATCGTGAAGATCACGGTGAGCATCGGCATCTCCACCATCGTGCCGCATGACGACCCGGCGCGCGTGGTGGAAGCCGCGGACAAGGCGCTCTACCGCGCGAAGCAGGCCGGCCGAAATCAGATCGGCGGGCCTTGGACGAAGCAGGCACCGCGAGACGGCCTCGCCGAAAGTTGAGGCAGGGATCTCCATGAAGTCCCGGCACCGCCGGCCGCCTGCCCTCTAAAAACCACATCCGGCGGCCCCTTATTGGGACCCATGGATCAGATGGTTGAAAAGACCGGCAGTTCTGCCATTCGGGACGATCGCATCACCCCGGCCGGCCGTGACGAGATCGACGCCCTCACCGGCATTCGCGGCATCGCCGCCGTGATCGTCATCGCCTATCACACTTATCCCGCGCGGGATTTCCCACTCGGCCTCAGCCACCTCGTGGCACGCGGCTATCTCGCGGTGGACGTCTTCTTCGTGCTCAGCGGCTTCGTCATGGCGCTGACCTACGGGACGATGTTCCGCGAGCGGGTGCGCTTGCCCGCGGTGGTAACCTTCCTGCTGCGACGCGTGGCGCGGCTCTACCCGCTCTACATCACCTTCTTCGCGCTGCGGCTTCTCTACTCCCTCGCGGTCTACGACAGCGTGCAGGTGGACAAGGCGTGGTTCGCGCTCAACCTGCCGCACCCGGTGCGGGACGTGATCGCCAACGTCTTCATGATCCAGTCCTGGGGCGTGGCCAAGGCAGCCACGACGCCCACCTGGTCGATCAGCACGGAATGGGGTGCCTATTTCGTCTTCCCCTTCGTGGTCGGGGTCATCCTGTTCCGCCGGCCGCTGCACGCGCTGCTGGCGGGCGTTCTGGCCGTCGGACTGGTGCTGCTGGCAAGCTTCCTCACCTCCTTTGACGGGATGCACCACAACGGCGCGCTGGATGCCTATGACGGCCGCACCCTCATTCCGCTGCTGCGCTGCCTCGGTGGTTTCGCGATCGGCCTGCTCACCTACCGGCTCTATACCTGGGAACCGGCGCGGCGCGTCGCGGCAGCCGGCCTCGCCTGGGCGGCGCTCGCCTGGATCGCCGTCGCCCTACTGCTGCACCTGCCGGACCAGGCAATCTACCCGGCCTTTCCGGCCCTGGTGCTGGGCCTTGCCTGCGACCGCGGCCTGCTGGCCCGCATCCTGTCCTGGGGCCCGATCTTCCAGCTCGGCGTGCTGAGCTATACGATCTACGTGATCCACAACGTCTGGATCGGCCTCGTCCATTGGCAGATCGATCATCTGCCGAGCGCCATGCCGACGCTGGTGGCGCAGACCATGTCGGCCGTCTTCCTGGTGGTGAGCCTCGGCCTCGTGGGCTACGCGCTGCACCACTGGGTCGAGGTGCCGGGCCGGCGCATCGTCCGCCGCCTGGGCGACCGCGTGGCGGGCTGGTGCGCCCGCCTCCCCTCAATCGTGAATAAAGGTCGCTTCGATCTCGCCGAAGGTGACGCCAAGCTTCGTACCCCAGGCGCGGTTCATCATGATCTTCGGCGCGACCATCCACTGCCAGTCGTCAAAGGTTAGCGTGTGGTCCGACCCGCTGCTCTTGAAGTTGAAGACGTAGTGCATGCGGTAGGCATTGCCTGAGGTCTGGCCGCGGGTTTCGCCGACGACGTCAGGCGTATGTCCGATCCAGGTGCCGTCTGGGTCGCGGGTGAAGGTCCAGTCGCGGTCCTGGGTCTTGCCGTCCGAGAACAGGTAGTGCTCGTGCAGGCGCAGGGTGGTGCCGTCCCACACCCCGTTCTCGTCCGCCGTGAACTGCTTCACGACATTGCCATTGCGATCGAAGAAGAAGCCGTAGCCGCGGGAGTGGCCGCTGTAGAAATCCTCGACCTTGAAGAGCGGCCGGCGGTCGGCGAAGGCCGTCACGGGCTGGCGCGCGCAGCCGGCGAGAGCGGCGAGCGCGCTCACCGATAGGATCAAGCCCACACGACGGCTCATGCGACATCCTCCCCAGACCGTTTCGCTTCTCTACGGGGGAGAACGGGCTTTGGATCGCGGCTAGGTGGGGTCCATCCCCTGCCGGGCATGGGCGGTGGCCAGCGGGTGCCGCTCCTCGACCAGCTTCTGCAGCCGCTCCGCCAGCAGATGCGTGTAGATCTGCGTCGTCGCGATGTCGGAATGGCCGAGCAGCATCTGCAGGCTGCGCAGATCCGCGCCCCGGCCGAGCAGATGGGAGGCGAAGGAATGGCGCAGCACGTGGGGTGAGACGCGGGCGGGATCGATCCCAGCCTTGAGCGCGATCTCCTTCAGCGCCAGGAAGAAGGCCTGGCGGGTCAGCGCCCGGCGCGGGTCCCGCCCGGCGAAGAGCCAGCGCCCGCCCGGCTTGCCGCTGGCCTTGCGCGCCGCTCGCAGCGCGAGTGCGGCATCCCGCGCCGTAGCGGAGAGCGGCACCAGACGGTCCTTGCCGCCCTTGCCGCGCACCATGAGCATCTCGGCATCCGGCGTCAGCGCCGCTTCGGGCAAAGCGAGAAGTTCGGAAATGCGCAGGCCGCTGGCATAGAGGATTTCGAGCCCGGCCCGCAGCGCGAGACCGGAGAGACCGCGGGCTTCGGCGGCGGCTGCGAGCAAGCCGTCGACCTCCTGCTCCGTCAGGTTCTTGGGCAAGGCGGGGGCCGCCCGGGGGGCCGTGAGCAGGCGGCCTGGATCGTCCGTCCGGCGGCCGTCACGCAGCAGGAAGCGAAAGAAACCCCGGAGGCTCGCAAGCCGCCGCGCCTGGGTGCGGGGCGACAGGCCCTGATCGGCGAGGCCGGCGAGCCAGGCACGCAGATCGGTCTGGCTGCAGTTGAGGGGCGCCTGCCCCCGCGCCGCGAGGAAGCCAAGCAGGTCTTCGAGATCGGTGCGGTAGGCGGAAAGCGTGTTGCGCGCAGCGCCCCGCTCGGCCGCCATCATTTCCAGAAAGGCTTCGAGATGGCGATCCATCAGGCGGCCGCCCGCGCGGCATAGGCCTGCTGGATCGCCTGCCAGCCGTCGATCAGCCCGGGCTGCCTCATCGGAAATTCCTCCTCCAGCACGGCGAGCCCACGAATTCGGTCGGCGCGGAACTGGCGGTAATCGCCGCGCAGTTCGCACCATGTGCCGAGCAGCGTCGATTCCGCGAAATAGGCGATGGCGAGCGGCCAGACGGTGCGCCGGGTCTCCGCCCCGTCCAGCGCGACATAGTGGAGTGCCAGCTTGTGGCCCGCGCGCATCGCCTCCCGCACCTGAGCCAGCGAGACGCCCGGGGCCACGGCGGCCCCCTGCGGCCAGACGAAGAAGGGCGTCTCCGCGACCGGCCTAGCCGCCTCCCGTTGCATGGCAGCGATCTTGGCGCGCACCCGGGCGGCCGCTTCCTGCAGGCCGCCGTCGCCGGTGCGGCGCACGAGATCGAGGGCAACGGCGATGGTGTGGAACTCCTCCGCCGTGAACATCAGCGGCGGCAGGTCGTAGCCGGCGCCGAGCACGTAGCCGAAGCCCGAGGCACCCTCCACCGGCACGCCGCTCGCCTGCAGGGCTGCGACGTCCCGGTAAATGGTACGGACCGAGACTTCCAGCCGCGCCGCGAGATGGCCAGCCGACAGTGGCCCGGAAGTGCTGCGCAGAAGCTGGATGATGTCGAACAGCCGATCGCCGCGCCGCATGGCGCCCCTCCCGTTTCGTCCCCTGGTCCACCCTGCGGGATGCTGACACAACGCTGTCAGGGCGGCTTCCTTATAACCGGGCCATCCTCAGAAGGACGAAATCGCACGATGGCGCGGTGGTTGGGAAGCGGGCTGCTGGCGGCCTCCGCCGTGGCCTATAGTCTGGCCGGGTTTTTCACCCGGCTCATTCCGCTCGATGCGGTGAGCCTGCTCTTCTGGCGCGGTCTCTTCGCCGGCAGCTTTATCCTGCTCGTCGTCTGGCTGCGCCACGGCCGCGCCGCCTGGCCGATGATCCGCGGCATCGGCTGGCAGGGCGCCGGCATCGCCGTGATGGGCAGCCTCTCCTCCTACATCTATCTCAGCGCGCTGCGCCTCACGACGGTCGCGGACGTCGCCGTGATCTACACGACCCTGCCCTTCGTGACGGCGGCGCTTGCCTGGATCGTCCTGCGGGAGCGCGAGGGCGTGCGGGTGCTGCTCGGCAGCCTGGCGGCGCTCGCCGGCGTCTGCATCATGGCGGACGGCGCCTTCCGCGCCGGACATCTGCCGGGCGACTTGCTCGCCTTCGGCATGACGCTGACCTATGCCGCGATGATCGTGATGATCCGCCGGGGGCGGCAGGTCTCAATGATGCCGGCCGTCGGCATCCAGTGTCTGGTGAGTGCAGCCGCCGCCGCGCCCTTCGCGAAGCTCGGGCCGCTCGGCGATCTGCCGCTGCTGCATCTCGTGCTCTTCGGCACCTGCCAGCTCGGCCTCGGGCTGATCCTGCTCAGCCTCGGCATGCGGCGGGTGCCGGCGACACAGGCGGCGCTGATCAGCCTGCTCGATACGCCCCTCGCCCCGCTCTGGGTCTGGCTCGCCTTCGCGGAAACCCCGCCGCTCGCGACGCTGGCGGGCGGCGCCGTGGTGGTGGGCGCCGTCGGCTGGACGATCCTCGCCGGCCCGCGCCGGATCGCGGAGGCCTGACGGCGCCCGGCCGTGAGCGTCAGGCCTTGTCAGCCACGGCGTTTGGCAGGATTTCATGCACCTGATGCTGATGCAGCGGCAGCGGGAACATGCCGAGCGCCACGAAGCCGCCGCCGATGACGACCAACAGGAACAGAATGAGAATCAACAAAAAGCTGCGCATGGTGTGGGCCTGCCCGAGAAAGATGCGGCTGTGCTAACCTCTGGCTTGATGACACGCAACACGACAGAGACCGCCCAGCCCCCTGCACCTCCGCTTCCCCTCGCCGCCCGCAGCATCGTGCTCGTCGGTCTCATGGGCGCCGGCAAGACCGCCGTGGGCAAACGCCTGGCGGCCAGCCTCGGCCTTCCCTTCATCGACACCGACCAGGAGGTGGAGGCCGCCGCCGGCTACACGGTGAGCGAAATCTTCGAGCGCTTCGGCGAACCTGCCTTTCGCGACGTCGAGCGGCGGGTGATCCGTCGCCTGCTCGACGGCCCCCGAGTCGTGCTGGCCACCGGCGGCGGCGCCTTCATGGACCCCGAGACGCGCGCCGTCATCCGGGCGCGCGGCCTCTCCATCTGGATCAGGGCTTCGCTCGGGCTGCTGCTGAAGCGCGTCGCCGGGCGCACCCATCGCCCGCTGCTGATGAGCGGCGACCCGAGCACCATCCTGCAGGGGCTGATGACGCTCCGCCATCCCATCTATGCCGAGGCCGATATCGTGATCGATTCGCGTGACGAACCCGTGGAGACAATGGCCGCCCGCCTGGCCGAGACGGTGGCGGCGCACGAACCGCCGTTGCGCGTGCCGGTCTCCCTCTCCGCGGGCGGCTATGACGTGGTCATCGGCGCCGGGCTTCTGGCGCGGGCCGGCGCCCTTCTGGCCCCGGTGCTGCCGCAGCGCCGCGCCGTGGTGGTGACGGACGAGGCCGTGGCTGCCCTGCATCTCGACACCCTCGTGGCCGGGCTAGAGGCCTCGGGCTTTGCCGCCGGCCGCATCGTCGTGCCGTCGGGCGAGGCCACCAAATCCGTCGAGCATTGGGCCTCCGTCATCGACCAGCTGCTCGACCAGGGCGTGGAGCGGCGCACCGCCGTCATCGCCCTCGGCGGCGGCGTGGTGGGCGACCTCGCGGGCTTCGCCGCCGCGGCCACGCTGCGCGGCCTGCCCTTCGTGCAGATGCCGACGACCCTGCTGGCCCAGGTCGATTCCAGCGTCGGCGGCAAGACCGGCATCAACACCCGCCAGGGCAAGAACCTGATCGGCGCCTTCCACCAGCCGCGCATGGTGCTGGCGGACACCGACACGCTGACCAGCCTGCCGCCGCGCGAGCTGCGCGCGGGCTATGCCGAAATCGTCAAGGCCGGCCTCATCGGCGATGCTGATTTCTATCTCTGGTGCGAGCAGAACGGCACCGCCGTGGTGGGCGGTGACCGCGCGGCTCAGGCCGAGGCGATCGGCCGCGCCTGCGCCTTCAAGGCGGCAGTGGTGGGAGACGACGAGCGCGAGGAAAAGCCCAATGACGGCCGCGCCCTGCTCAATCTCGGCCATACCTTCGGCCACGCGCTGGAGGCCGAGGTCGGCTACGGCCAAGGGTTGCTGCATGGCGAGGCGGTTGCGATCGGCCTCGGCCTCGCCTTCGGCCTGTCAGCGAAGCTCGGCCATTGTGCGCCGGAGCTGCGGGAGCGGGTCGAAGCGCATCTGACGGCCGTGGGCCTCCCCTCCGCTCTTGCGATGCTCAACCGCCGCTTCTCGGCCGCGCGTCTCCTCGGCCACATGCGCCGCGACAAGAAGATGCGCGACGGGGCGCTGCATTTCGTGCTGGTGCGCGGCATCGGGGAGGCCTTCACCAGCCGGGACGTGCCGGCCGAGGCGGTGGAAGAGCTGCTGCGCGAAGCCGGCTGCGAAGCCTGAGCGTTAGCCCGCTCACAAACTGTACACAGTTTCCTAGTTTCTAGGCAGAGGCGCGGGCCGATGGGCCCGCGCGCCTGCGAGCGGCGCCATTTCGGCTTGGCACGGGCTTTGCGTGAGCGTGGATACACCGCGGCCTATTGCCGACGGCGCTTCACCACGCGAGGCCCGCCCCAGTGACTGCCGTTCCGGACGTCGAGCTGATCTCGGTTACCAAGCGATACGGCGCCACCACCGCCGTCGAGAGCATCTCCCTCCGCATTCCGAAGGGCAGCTACTGCTGCCTGCTCGGCCCGTCCGGCTGCGGCAAGACCTCGACCCTGCGCATGATCGCGGGCCACGAGGACATCTCGGACGGCGACATCCTCATCGCCGGCCAGAACGTCAGCGGGCTGCCGCCGGTCAAGCGCGGCACGGCGATGATGTTTCAGAACTACGCCCTCTTCCCGCATCTCAATTGCCTCGACAACGTGGCCTTCGGGCTGAAGATGCGCGGCATCGGCAAGGCGGAGCGGCGGGCGGAGGCAGCGAAGCTGCTCGAGATGGTGCAGATGGCCAAATATGCGCACCGCCTGCCCGCCCAGCTATCCGGCGGTCAGCAGCAGCGCGTGGCGCTGGCCCGCGCCCTCATCACCCGGCCGAAGGTGCTGCTGCTGGACGAGCCGCTCTCCGCCCTCGACCCCTTCCTGCGCGGCGCGATGCGCGAGGAGCTGAAGCGCCTGCAGCGCGAGCTCGGCATCAGCTTCATCCACGTCACGCACAGCCAGGAGGAGGCGCTGGCGCTCGCCGATCTCGTTGTCGTCATGGACCACGGCATCATCGTGCAGGCAGGCCCGGCGCGGGAGGTCTTCAACGCGCCTGCCACCGCCTTCGTGGCGCGCTTCATGGGCGGACACAACGTGATCGCGCAAGCGCCGGGCCAAGCGATCGCGGTACGGGCAGACCGTTGCCGCGTCATCCCCGGCGCGGGGTCGGAGGGCGTCTCCGGCCCCGTCTCCTCCATCGAATATCTCGGCGCGCAGGTGAAGGTCGGCATCACGAGCCCGGCCGACGGTGAAGTCGTCGCCCTGCTGCCTGACGACCAGTATTTCGCCGCTCCCCTCAAGACGGGCATGGCGGCCCGCCTCGTCTGGGATGCGCGCGATGCCCATCCGCTGTCTGTCTGATCAACCCCGTCCTTCGGAGGAAGTTTCCGTTATGAGCAAGACGAGCATCCATCGCCGCGGCCTTCTGAAAGGGGCAGCGGGCGTCGCCGGCGCCGCCATCGGCTCCGGCGCCATTACCGGCTTCCCCACCATCTGGGCGCAGAACATCAAGAACATCACGCTGCGCCAGTTCGGTACCGGCGTCTCCAACCTCAATGCCATCGCCGAGCGCTGCAAGGCCGATACCGGCATCACCCTGTCGATGACAGCGATGGACACCGATGCGGCGGCGAGCCGCGCCATCACTCAGCCCAATAGCTACGACGTCGCGGACATCGAATACTTCACGGTGAAGAAGGTCTTCCCGACGGGCCGCTTGCAGCCGCTCGACGTCAAGAAGATCAAGTATTTCGATGAGATCGTGCCGCTCTTCAAAACCGGCAAGGTGACGCCGACCTCGAGCGTGGGCCAGGGGACCGCGCCTTGCAAGGTGAGCTATGTCGAGGGCGCCGAATCAACCAAGTTCGCCCCGGACGTCACCGAATGGATGACGCTGATCCCGACCATCTACAATGCCGATACGCTCGGCATCCGCCCCGATCTCGTCGGAAAGCCGATCCAGCATTGGAAGGAGTTGGTCGACCCCGCCTTCAAGGGCCGCGCCGCCATCATCAACATCCCCGGCATCGGCATCATGGATGCCGCCATGACGATCGAGAGCCTCGGGCTTTGGAAGTATGGCGACAAGGGCAACATGACGAAGCCCGAGATCGACAAGACGATCAAATTCCTGATCGAGCAGAAGAAGGCGGGTCAGTTCCGCGCCTTCTGGAAAAGCTTCCAGGAGAGCGTCGATCTCATGGCCTCGGGCGAGGTGGTGATCCAGTCCATGTGGTCGCCGGCCGTGACCGCCGTGCGCTCCAAGGGCATTGCCTGCACCTTCCAGCCTCTGGAAGAGGGCTATCGCGGCTGGGGTGGCGGCCTCGGGATCGCGAAGCACCTCAAGGGCCTCGAGCTGGACGCGGCGTACGAATACATCAACTGGTATCTCTCCGGCTGGACCGGCGCCTATCTGAACCGGCAGGGTTATTATTCGGCGGTGCTGACCACGGCGCAGAAATACATGACGCCGAACGAGTGGGGCTATTGGATGGAAGGCAAGCCCGCCACCGCCGCGATCATGAGCCCGCAGGGCCAGCAGATCGCGAAGGCCGGTGACGTGCGCGACGGCGGCTCCTACACCGACCGCATCGGCCACATCGCCTGCTGGAACTCGGTGATGGATAACGATCGCTACCTCGTCCAGAAGTGGAATGAATTCGCGGTCGCGTAGTCTCCGTCTGGCTCATGCCGAAGGGCGTCGCCTGCCGTGTCATCCGCGGCCTCGTGCCCGGGATCCATTGCCTGTGGCGCCCGAATGCATGAATGCCCGGCACAAGGCCGGGCATGACAGGTTTGAAGAACGCTTGTCTTTGAAGACGAGGCTTTCATCCCAGAATGCGGAAGGGGCCGCGCATGAGCACCACCGTCACCAATAGAACCGCCGTGACCCGAACGGCCAATGCTGCCTCATCAAAGTCCGACGGCCTTTCCGCCGGGCCCTGGCTGCTGGCGACCCCGCTCGCCCTCGTGCTCGGCGTCTTCCTCGTCGTCCCGATCCTGATGATCGTGGTGGTGAGCTTCCTCGACTACAATTCGGTGCAGATCCTCTGGAGCTTCGTAGTCCAGAACTACATCGATGCCGTATCATCCGGCGTGACCTGGGCGACCTTCCTGGTCACCATCAAATACGCGGCGATCACCTGGGTAATCACCCTCGTCCTCGGCTTCTGGCTGTCCTATTTTCTCGCCTTCGAGGTGCGCGGCACGGCCTGGCAGATGGGATTGTTTCTGGTCTGCTCAGTGCCTTTCCTTACCTCCAACATCATCCGCACGATTTCCTGGATTCCGGCACTCGGCCGCAACGGCATCGTCAACAGCCTGCTGATCGACCTACACGTGATCCATCATCCGCTGACCTTCCTGCTCTACAGCGAGTTCGCCATCATCCTCGCCTTCGTGCACCTCAACACGCTCTTCATGGTGACGCCGATCTTCAACTCGATGATGCGCATCGACCGCACGCTGATCGAAGCGGCGCGCGACAATGGCGCGGGCTTCTGGCAGATCATCTGGAACGTCATCCTGCCGCTGTCCAAGACCGGCATCGGCATCGGCACCATCTTTGTCATCACCCTGGTGATGGGCGACTTCGTCACCGTCAGCATCATGGGCGGCGGGCAGAGCGCCTCCGTCGGCATCATGATCCAGAACGAAATGTCCCAGCTGCAATATCCGGCGGCCGCCGCCAATGCCGTCATCCTGCTCGCCATCGTGCTGATCATGGTCTTCCTGATCCTGCGCGTGGTCGATATCCGCAAGGAGCTGTGAGGGATGCGCAACCTTTTCCCTCGTCACCCCCGGGTGACGTCACGACGAGGCACGGACGGGAGCAACGCCGATGAACCGTGAGCGCCGTGTCCCCGCCTTCTACATCCTGGCCGCCCTCTTCGCGGCCTTCGTGCTCTTCCTCTACGGGCCGATCCTGACCATCGTCATCCTCTCCTTCCAGGGGAAGGGCGGTGGCCTCACCTTCCCCATGCGCGGCGTTTCGCTGCATTGGTTCCACGCCCTGTTCGAGACGCAGATGGTGGGGGATTTCGGCGGCTCCATCACCCGCTCCCTGCTGCTGGCGCTGATGGTGATGGTGGCGAACGTGGTAATTTCGGTGGCCGGCGGGATGGCCTTCCGCCGCCGCTTCCGCGGCGCGACCGTGCTGTTCTACCTCGTCATCGCGAGCCTCATCGTGCCCTCGATCCTGGTGAGCCTCGGCATCGGGCTGCTCTTCAGCCAGCTCGGGCTCAATCCGGCCTGGTACAGCTCGGCCTTCGGCGCGCAGCTGACCTGGACCATCCCCTTCGGCCTGCTCATCATGTTCGCGGTCTTCAACCGCTTCAACAAAAGCTGGGAGGAGGCCGCGCGCGACCTTGGCGCCAGCCCCTGGGGCAGCTTCCGGCACGTCGTGCTGCCGATCATCCTGCCCGGCGTCATCGGCATCGCCCTCTTCGGCTTCTCCCTCTCCTATGACGAGTTTCCCCGCACCATGATGACGGCGGGGGACGCGAACACCCTGCCGCTCGAAATCTTCGCGATGACGGCGAATGTCACGACGCCGGTGATCTATGCCCTCGGCACGCTGACGACGGCCTTCTCCGCCCTCGTCATCCTGATTGCCATGACGACCATGGCGGTCATTCGCCGTCGGCGTGCGGCCAAGCTCTGAACCAGAAGGCAGCCATGAAACTGCTCGTCGTCAACCCAAACACCACCGCCTCGATGACGGAAAAGATCGGCGCCGCCGCGCGGCTGGTGGCCGCCCCTGGCACCACGATCGAGGCCGTGAACCCCGCCATGGGGCCCGTCAGCATCGAAGGCTTCTATGACGAAGCCTTCTGCGTGCCGGGGCTGATCACCGAGCTCCGCGCCGGGGAAGAGCGCGGGGCGGACGCCGCCATCGTCGCCTGTTTCGACGACCCCGGCATCGACGCCGCGCGGGCGGCGGCGGCCATTCCCGTCATCGGCATCTGCGAAGCGGCGATGCGGCTCGCAGTGCTGCTCGGGCATCGTTTCACCATCGTCACTACCCTGCCCGTATCCCTGCCCGCCATGGAGGGGCTCATCCAGCGCTATGGCATGGCCGGCCGCGGACGGGCGCGGGCGGCGGGCGTGCCGGTACTGGCGCTCGAAGATCGGGCCAGTGGTGCTGTGGACAAGGTGCGCGCGGAAATCCGCCGCGCCATCGCCGAGGATGGGGCGGACTGCATCTTGCTCGGCTGTGCCGGCATGGCCGATCTCGCGCGCGATCTGAGCGCCGAGATGGGCCTGCCGGTGATCGACGGCGTGGCCGCCGCCGTGAAGCTCGCCGAGGGGCTGGTGGGGCTCGGCCTCCGCACCTCGAAGGTCGGCGGTTATGCCGCACCGGGTGCGAAAGCCTATGCCGGGATGATGGCGGCCTTCGCGCCCGGCCGCTGAGCCGCGCCTATCGCTTCCTGAGCGTCATGTGGGAGATGGGGCGGGTCTGGAAGGTCATCACCGTGCCGGGGGGCGCCAGCGCGAAGATCCGCGCCTGGGCCTGAAAGTTCGTGGGCGGCAGCGGGGCCAGTTCCCAATCCCCAGGGACCGCGAAGAGCAGCGCGCAGGCGAGCAGCAGGCCGCCCACAACCCGGCAGACCCAGGCGCGGTCGAGGGTAAGGCTCATGAGCACGGCAAGCCAGGCGAGGATCGGGTGGAAGCTGTAGCGATTGGCGACGCCGACGGCCAGTTGATGCCACAGCGTCATGTCGTCGATGGCGAGACCATCGACGAGCCCAGCCGCAAATTCGAGTCCGACGAAGAGAAGGAAGCAGCGGAGCGCCCAGCCGCCGCGCCATAGCGCCACGGCGGCGAGGGTGAGGGCGGCGAGGACCAACAGCGTGGAGAGGACGAGCGGCCACAGCCCGGGGCCGAAGAGCCAGCCCTGCTGGTCCGCGAGCCACCCATTCCGCTTCATCGCCTGCCAGCCAAGGGTCGCCGGCCCCAGGATGGTGTTGAGCAGGATGGTGTCGAGGTTGCGCAGGGAAACGCCCAGGCCCGGGCCGCCCTGCCCCGTTCGCGTGTCCTGATGCAGCAGGATCAGGCTGGCTTGCACCGCCGCTGCGCCCAGTACCAGCAGCATCCGCCAGCACGCCCAGCGGCCGCGATGCAGCCACCACCACAACATGGCGACCGGCGCCAGAAACACCACGAAGGGTCCGCTCAGCCCGCCGACCAGAAGGACCAGGGAATCGAAAACCCGGCCGCTCCAGCCCACGGGAACTGCGGCCATGAGGATGAGGAGACAGAGCAGCGCCAGATGCCACTGGCCGTTTGTCAGATTGACGAAGACCTCGCTCATGCCCGGGGCGGCGATCAGCAAGAGCGCCAGCAGAAGCCGGGCCCCGAGGTTCGGGATGGCCGGCGCCATGCGCCGAGAGACGAGGAAGGCGGCGGGCGCCGCCTGCAGCACGAGCGCGGCGAGCGCAAAGAGCTTCGGCGCGTGCAACAGCGGAAAGGGCTGCGCCGCGAGCGCGACCAGCATCGAAATCGTCTGCAGATAGCCGCTATGGTCGATGAGCAGGCAGCGCCAGCCATCGTTGTAGCAGGTGGGGTACCAGACCCAGCCGTCCTCGCCCCAGAAGCTCGGCAGGGAGATTACCGTGGGGCAGCGCTGCCACAACAGGAGCATGGCGGCGAGGCTGGCGATGGCGGGAAGAAAGGCCCCATGCTGGAGGACGCGAAGGACCCCACGCCCGAGGCGCGCGACCTGTGCGCCGGTCCGCCGGTCGCAGGTAACCGTCACCGCCAGTCGCCTGCGCCCGAGGCGTCCGCCGACCCGGACGTGCATCGGCTCGTCATTTGGCCCAAGGCTCAGCGTTCATCTCCTGCCGCTCTCCCGAGGGCTATGGAGCCCTAGGACGGTCCCTGCAACCTCCAAGAGGCCATGCGCTGCCGGCACGGCCCTCCTGTCTCTCGGCGCTGGTTCCCGCCCAGCGCAGCGGCTAGGAATGATCCGATCATTTTCGCCGAGGCTGCCATGACCCCCATGACCATCGACCGGATCGAAACCTTCGCCGTGCCGCCGCGCTGGCTCTTCGTGCGGGTGGAGACCCGCGAAGGCGCCGTCGGCTGGGGCGAGGCCAGCCTCGAAGGCCATGGCGAGGCGGTGGAGGGCGTCTTCGCCTCGCTGCGTGAGCGCTTCATCGGCCGGGACGCGGCCGATATCGAGGAGATCTGGCAGGTCGGCTATCGCGGCGGCTTCTATCGCGGCGGCCCGGTGCTGATGAGCGCCCTCTCCGGTCTCGACCAGGCGCTGTGGGATCTCAAGGGTCGGGCGCTCGGCGTGCCGGTGTGGCAGCTGCTCGGCGGGCGCGTGCGCCAGCGCGTCGAATGCTATGCCTGGATCGGCGGCGACCGGCCGGACGAGGTGGCGGAGGCTGCGCGGGCGCGGAAGGCCCAGGGCTTCCGCGCCGTGAAGATGAACGCGACGGCGGAACTTGGCTGGCTTGCCTCGCCGCGCGATCTCGACGGCGTGGTGCAGCGCGCCGCGGCGGTGAAGGCAGAGGGGCTCGAGGTCGGGCTCGATTTCCACGGGCGGGTGCACAAGCCCATGGCGCGCCGGCTGGCCGAGCGGCTGGAAGAGATCGAACCGCTGTTCATCGAGGAGCCGCTGCTGTCGGAGAACATCGAGGGTCTGGCACAGCTCGCGCAGATGACGACGATCCCGATCGCCCTCGGCGAGCGGCTCTATACGCGCTGGGACTTCAAGCCCTTCCTGGAGCGCGGCATCGTCGACATCATCCAGCCCGACCTGTCCCATGCCGGCGGCATTTCCGAGACGCGGCGCATCGCGGCCCAGGCGGAAGCCTATGACGTGGCGCTGGCGCCGCATTGCCCGCTCGGCCCCATTGCCTTCGCCGCCTGCCTGCAGATTGCCGCGACGACGCCGAACTTCGTCATCGAGGAGATGTCCCTCGGCATCCACTACAACATCGGCGGGCACGACCTGCTCACCTATCTCGCCGACAAGTCCGTCTTCGCCCTGACGGACGGCTATGTCGCCGTCCCCGAGGGACCGGGCCTCGGCATCACCCTCGACGAGACCCTCATCCGTGACCTGTCACGCGACTTCGGCGGCTGGCGCAACCCGATCTTCCGCACGAAGGACGGCAATTTCGCCGAGTGGTAAGCACTGTCAGGAGGTGAGGGGCGCGCGGAGACGCGCCCCCTCCACCTCGCGCGCGCGGCCCTCTCCGCGCATGTAATCGGCAATATGCGGGCGCCGGTCGATTTGCAGGCGATAGAGGCCATAGGCCGCCTCGATCAGCGCGCCGCCGCGGCCAAGCCGCGCATCTCCCAGTTCAATCATCCGCAGATTAGGCCAGGCTTTCTCACGAATTTCGTGAACGCGCGCGACAATTTCTTCCGCCGGCACATCCGGCATCGCCTGCGCCAGGATCAGCACCATGGCGGCGGTTGAGCGCGAAATCCCGGCATGGCAATGCACCAGCAGGGTAGCAGGCGTCTCCTCCTGCAGCAGCCGTCCGAAGGCGAGGACCGCATCCACGTCCGCGGCGGCGGGCAGGATCATGCCGGCCGTCGGCTCGATGATGTCGTGGAAGCGCCGCTCCAGGCGGACATGTTCGCCATACTGACCAAAGGCTTCCGGTTTCGGATGATCCGGATCGAGGATGGAGAGCACGTGGGTCGCGCCCAAGCAGGCATGCTCACCCAATTCCTCGATGCCACAGACTGTCATGCCGAATTCCGGTGGCCGTGCCATGCGCGACTCCTCTCCCCTCTGTGCCGGTCAGCATGGGGCGGAAGGGCCAGCCGGCGCCAGGGTCTGCACTATCACGGACCCGAGATGAGGCGTGGCTTGATGAAGCGGGCCGCCCGGGCAACAAGAAGCGATGCGCTCCCCGCTTCCGCCTGACATCCCGGAGATCATCACCCAGCGGCTCAGGCTCCGCCGGTGGGAGGCGCGCGACCGGGCGCCCTTCGCGGCGCAGAACGCCGATGCGGAGACGATGCGCCATCTCGGAGGCCCGATGACGCGGTCGGCGAGCGACGCCTATCTCGACCGCACGCTTGCGCAGTGGCGCGAAGACGGTTGCGGCAAATGGGCGGTGGAGGAACGCGCCACCGGGGCCTTCGTTGGCGCTCTCGGCCTGCAGCGCATCCGCTTCGTGCCGCCCTTTCCCGCGGCCGACGGCATCGAAATCGCCTGGCGTCTGACGCGCGCCTTCTGGGGGCGCGGCTATGCGACGGAAGCCGCCGAGGCCGCGGCGGCCTTCGGTTTCGGCCGGCTCGGCCTGCAGGAGATCGTGGCCTTCACCGTGCCGGCGAACGCCGCCTCCCGTGCCGTGATGGAACGGCTGGGCATGGTCCATGATGGCACCTTCGACCATCCGCTGCTGGCCGAGGGCCACCCGTTGCGACCGCACGTCCTCTATCGCCTGAAGCGGTGACGCGGCGAGGTGAAGCGGCTCGCAGCATGAGGTAGAAGGCGCGCATGACTCGCCGCTCTCGTCCCCTCTGCCTCCTGGCCACCATCGCCCTAGTCCTCGGGCTCGCCGCGCCGCCGCCTGCCGCCGCGGCGCGGCTCACCGATCTTCCCTGGCGCGCCTTCGGCCGGGTGCAGACCGATTTCGGCACCCGCTGCACCGGCTTTCTCATCGCGCCTGGCCTGGTCATGACCGCGGCGCATTGCCTCTACCGCCCAGTGACGGGCCGTTTCGTGCAGCCCGGCTCGGTCCATTTCCTGCTGCGCTACGACCGCGGGCGCTACGCCGCGCATGCCCGCGCCCTCCGCTTCGTCGTCTCTCCCGGCTATGATCCCCTCCACGAACGGGCGAGCCTCGGGCTCGATCGCGCCTTCCTGACGCTGGACCACCCGGTCGGCGGCGAGACCGACGTGCTGCGCTTCGCCCCGAGCCTGCCGCCTGCAGGTGCGACGCTGCTTACCGGCGGCTACAATCGCGACCATGACGAAATCCTGGAGATCGCCACCTGCCACCTCCTCGGCGACCGGCTGGACCTCGGTCGCCACCGTCTCATCCTCGATGATTGTCCGGGTGCGCCGGGGACGAGCGGGTCCGCTCTCCTCGCCCGCATGCCAGACGGCGGCTGGGGTGTGGTGGGGCTTGCGGTCGCCCGCACCGGACCCGGCGGAGCCCAGGGCTTGGCCGAGGCGCTGGCCCGTTGACGCCCTCACCGCCCCGTCGTCTTCGTTCAAATCCCGGGGCACCTCTGTTCTGGCCCCCACCCCGAGCGCGGCGCACCAATTCGCGATCCTGCGCATAGAATGATCGAGCCCATGGAACGCTTCTCCGGCCTCTCTCTGCTCCGTCACGCCCTGGGCGGCCATCAGGGCTGGAAGCCCTTCTGGCGCGAGCCCGAGCCGAAGGCAGAATACGACGCCGTCATCGTGGGCGGCGGCGGCCATGGCATGGGCGCCGCCTATTACCTGGCGAAAGAGCACGGGATGCGGAACATCGCCGTGCTCGACAAGGGCTGGCTCGGCGGCGGCAATACCGGCCGCAACACCACCATCATCCGCTCCAACTACCTCTTCGCCGAGAGCGCCGCGCTCTACGACCACGCCCTGAAGCTCTGGGAGAACCTGTCGCAGGAGTTGAACTACAACACCATGTTCTCGCCGCGCGGCGTGCTGATGCTGGCCCATACCGTGCACGACGTGCAGGTCTTCAAGCGCCACGTCTATGCCAATCAGGCGGCGGGGGTGGACAATGAGTGGCTGACGGCCGAGCAGTGCAAGGCATACTGCCCGCCGCTCAACATCTCTTCCAATATCCGCTATCCCGTGATGGGCGGCGCCCTGCAGCGGCGCGGCGGCACGGCGCGGCACGACGCCGTGGTCTGGGGCTATGCCCGCGGGGCGGACGCCATGGGGGTCGACATCATCCAGAACTGCGCCGTCACCGGCATCCGCCGGGACGCCACGGGCGCGGTCGAAGGGGTGGAGACCGAGCGCGGCTTCATCCGCACCAAGAAGGTGGGCGTGTCGGCCGCCGGCAATACCTCGGTGGTGATGGCCATGGCGGGCCTGCGCATGCCGCTCGAAAGCTTCCCGCTGCAGGCGCTGGTCTCGGAGCCGGTGAAGCCCGATTTCCCCTGCGTCGTCATGTCCAACACCATCCACGCCTATATCAGTCAGTCCGACAAGGGCGAGATGGTGATCGGCGCCGGCACGGATGCCTATACCAGCTACACCCAGCGCGGCGGCCTGCACATCGCGAGCCACACGCTGGATGCGATCTGCGAACTGGTGCCGATGTACCGCCGGCTGCGCATGCTGCGCAACTGGGGCGGCATTGTCGATACAACGCCGGACCGTTCGCCCATCATCTCCAAGACGCCGGTGCCCGGGCTCTACGTCAATTGCGGCTGGGGGACGGGCGGCTTCAAGGCGACGCCGGGGTCTGCGCATCTCTTCGCCCATACGATCGCCCGCGACGAGCCGCATCCGATCAACGCCCCCTTCAGCCTGGAGCGTTTCACGACCGGGCATTTCATCGACGAAGCCGCCGCGGCGGCGGTTGCGCACTGAGGAGCGCCCGGCATGCTGCTCATCCCCTGCCCCTTCTGCGGGCCGCGCCCGGAACTCGAATTCCGCTACGGCGGCCAGGCGCACATCGCCCGGCCCGTCGATCCCTCGCCGCTCTCCGACGATGAATGGGCGAGCTTTCTGTATCAGCGCGACAACGAGCGCGGCGTGCACGCGGAACGCTGGCGCCACATCCACGGTTGCGCACGCTTCTTCAATCTCGTGCGCAACACCGCGACCGATGAAATTCTGACGAGCTACAAGACGGGCGAAGCCCGACCCGAGGCGCTGTGATGCCCGACTCCCTGTCCTCCCTCGTGACCGTCGACCAGGAAGCCTTTCGCACCACGGCCGGCGGCCGGATCGACCGCGCCCGTCCCGTGTCCTTCACCTTCGACGGCCGCGCCTTCACCGGCCGCGCGGGCGATACCCTCGCTTCCGCGCTGCTCGCCAACGGCGTGCATCTGATGGGCCGGTCGTTCAAATACCATCGTCCGCGCGGTGTGATGACGGCGGGATCGGACGAGCCGAACGCGCTGGTGACGGTGAGCCGCGACGCCGGGCGGACGGCGCCCAATCTGCGCGCGACCCAGGTGGAGCTCTATGACGGCCTGACCGCCATCAGCCAGAACCGCTATCCGAGCCTGCAATTCGACGTCGGCGCGATCAACGACCGCTTCGCCTCCCTGCTGCCGGCGGGCTTCTACTACAAGACCTTCATGTGGCCGAAGAGCTTCTGGGCCAAGGTCTATGAGCCGCGCATCCGCCAAGCCGCGGGCTTGGGCTGCGTGCCCACGGCCCCGGACCCCGACCGCTATCTGCAGCGCCACGCCCATTGCGAGGTGCTGATCCTGGGCGCGGGGCCGGCCGGTCTCGCGGCCGCGCTAGCCGCGGCAGAGTCCGGCCTCCGCGTCATTCTCTGCGATGAGCAGGCGGAGATGGGCGGCGCGCTGCTTTCCGACGTCACCTCCCTCATCGCCGGAAAGCCCGCGCAGGCCTGGCTCGCCGAGACGCTGGCCGATCTCGCCGCCCGGCCGAACGTGACGCTGCTGCCGCGCACCACGGGCTTCGGCTACTATCCGCACAACCACGTGGGGCTCGTCGAGCGGGTGACCGATCATTTTGCCACGCTGCCCGGCCATCTGCCGCGCGAGCGGATGTGGCAGGTGCGCGCGGCCGAGGTCGTCATCACCACCGGCGCGCTGGAGCGCCCGCTCACCTTCCCGGAAAACGACCGGCCCGGCATCATGCTGGCCGATGCCGCCGCCACCTACGTCAACCGCTACGGCGTCGTGCCGGGGCGCGAGGTCGTGGTGGCCACGACGAACGACAATGGCTACCGCGCCGCGGTCGCGCTGTATCAGGCGGGCGCGCGCATCGCCGCCATCGCCGATCTGCGCGCCGCGCCCTCCGGCCAGTGGTTCTCGGAAGCCCAGCGCCTCGGTCTGCCCATCGAGACGAGCCGGACCATCACCGGCACCTCCGGCAGCCTGCGGGTGGACGGCGCCTCCCTCGCCTCCGTCGCGGCAGACGGCAGCGTGTGGCAGACGCGGGACCTCGCCTGCGACCTGGTTCTGATGGCCGGCGGATGGACGCCGACACTGCATCTCTACTCGCAATCCCTCTCGAAGCTCGCATGGGAAGAGGGCATCCAGGCCTATCTGCCGGGGCCCGTCGCGCCCGGCCAGCGGCTGCGTGCCGCGGGGTCCGCGAATGGCGCCTATGGGCTGGAGGAGACCCTCGCCCAAGGCTTCGCGGCCGGCCAGGCCGCCGCCCAGTCGGCGGGCGGCGCCGAGGTCACCACCCGGCGCTTCGTGACCGTGGCGGCGGCGGGTGATGCCTCCACCTTCCTGGGCGCCACGCCGCACAACCGCGATGCGAGCCGGGTGCGCGCCTTCGTCGATTTCCAGAACGACAGCACGGCCAAGGACCTCAAGCTCGCGGTGCGTGAAGGCTTCCGCTCCGTCGAACATGCCAAGCGCTACACCACGACCGGCATGGCCACCGACCAGGGCAAGACCAGCAACATGCCGATGCTGGGCGTCATGGCGCAGGCGCGTGGCGTCAGCGTGCCCGAGATCGGCTTCACCACCTTCCGCCCGCCCTTCACGCCCACCACCTTCGGCAATTTCGCCGGCACCGCGCGCGGCGATCTCTTCGACCCCGTGCGGCGGACCGCGATCCATCCTTGGGCCGAAGCGCAAGGTGCCGTCTTCGAGGATGTCGGCATGTGGAAGCGCGCCTGGTATTTCCCCAAGGCGGGCGAGGACATGCATGCCGCCGTCGGCCGCGAATGCCGCGCGGTGCGCAGCGCCGTCGGCATCTTCGATGCCTCCACCCTCGGCAAGATCGAGGTGGTCGGGCCGGATGCGGCGGAGTTCATGAACCGCATGTACATCAACCCCTGGACCAAGCTCGGCATCGGCCGCTGCCGCTATGGCGTGATGCTGCGCGAGGACGGCTTCGTCATGGATGACGGCGTGGTGGGCCGCATCGCCGAGGACCGCTTCCACGTGACGACGACGACCGGCGGCGCCGCTTCCGTGCTCAACATGATGGAAGACTATCTGCAGACCGAGTGGTCGGACCTCAATGTCTGGCTCACCTCCATCACCGAGGAATGGTCCGTCATCGCCGTGCAGGGGCCGAAGGCGCGCGCGGTGCTGGCGCCGCTGGTGGAAGGCATCGACCTCGCGCCGGAGGCCTTCCCGCACATGGCGGTGAAGGAAGGACGCATCGCCGGCGTGCCGACGCGGCTGTTCCGCGTCAGCTTCACCGGTGAACTTGGTTTCGAGGTCAACGTGCCGGCTGCCCATGGCCGCGCAGTCTGGGAAGCGATCTGGGCCGAAGGCCAGGCGCACGGCATGGTGCCCTACGGCACCGAGACCATGCACGTGCTGCGCGCCGAGAAGGGCTTCATCATCGTAGGCCAGGAGACGGACGGCACGGCGACGCCGGACGACGTCGGGCTCACCTGGGCCATCGGCAAGGCAAAGCCGGATTTCGTCGGCAAGCGTTCGCTCGCCCGCCCGGCGATGACGGGGCCGAAGCGCAAGCAGCTGGTGGGCCTGCTCTCGGCCGACGGACGCACCGTGCTGGACGAAGGCATGCAGATCGTCGCTGATCCGAACCAGAAGGCACCGATGACGGTACTGGGTCACGTCACCTCCTCCTACATGAGCGCGGTGCTGGGCCACCCCATCGCACTCGCCATGGTGGAAGCCGGGCGCAGCCGCATCGGCGAGACGCTGCACGTGCCGGTGCCGGGCAAGGCAGCCGTCGCCGTGAAACTCGTCTCACCCGTCTTCTACGATGCTGAGGGAGCGCGTCTCGATGTTCTCTGATCTCCAGGACCCCGGCGTGGTCGAGGCCGATGGCGTCCGCCTCGAGACCCTGCCTGCCTTCACGCGCCTGAACTTTCGGGGTGGCGCCGCGGCCGCAGCCGCCATGGGCCAAGCTTTCGGCCTCGCCCTGCCGCAGGAGGTCAGCCGCGCCGCGCTCGCGGGCGATCAGGCGGCGCTCTGGCTCGGCCCCGACGAATGGCTCCTGCTGGCGCTGCCTAACGAGGCCCCGCGGCTGACCGCCGCGGCAGCGACGGCGCTTGCCGGCCTGGCGCACAGTCTGGTCGAGATTTCCAGCCGACAGGTCGCGCTCGGCCTCTCCGGCCGGCATGCTGCGACCGTACTCGCTGGCGGCAATCCACTGGATTTCGATCTGCGCGCCTTCCCCGTCGGCATGTGCACCCGCACCATCCTGGGCAAGGCCGAGATCGCGCTGTGGCGCACCGAGCCGGACCGCTTCCATATCGAGGTCTGGCGCAGCTTCGCCCCCTATGTGCGCGGCTTCCTGGCCGAACACATGCGCGAATTCGGCGGCTGATCGCCCCCGCCGGTGCTTCCGTCTCAACCTTCGACCGGTGCCGGATGATCAGCGTTTTCGACCTCTTCAAGATCGGCATCGGCCCCTCCTCCTCCCATACGGTAGGGCCGATGAAAGCGGCCGCAGCCTTCGTCGCCGCCCTGCCGCGCCTGCCCGCACGGATCGAGGTTCAGCTCCTCGGCTCCCTCGCCTGGACAGGCCGGGGCCATGCGACGGATATGGCGGTCATGCTGGGCCTGGCCGGGGAGATGCCGGACAGCGTGACCGCCGAGCGCGCGCGGCGGATCATCGACGATGCGCGGGGCGCCCATCGGCTGCCGGTTGCCGGGCGCTTCATCGCCTTCGACCCGGTGCGGGACATCGTCTTCGATACCGAGAGCGAAACCCCGGTCCACGCCAATACGATGGTGCTGACGGCCTTCGACGAGGATGACCATGCCCTTCTGTCGGAGCGCTGGTGCTCGGTCGGCGGCGGCTTCATCGCGCGGGAAGCGGAGGTCGGCGAAACCGCGCTCCCCTCCACCGACCCCGCTCTGCCCTTTCCCTTCCGCACCGGGGCGGACATGCTGCGCATGGGGGAGGCCTCGGGCCTCTCCATCGCCGGCATGATGTGGGCGAACGAGTGCACCCTGCTGCCAGAGACCGAAATCGCGCAGCGGCTGGACGCGATCATCGCGGTGATGATGGATTGCATCGACCGCGGCATGGCGGAGGATGGGGAGCTGCCGGGGGGCTTACGCGTGCGCCGCCGTGCCCGCGCCCTGCTCGGCCGCATCGACGCCGCCGCACGCAGCAACACGCCCCTGCCGCACGGGCTTCTGGACCGCGTCAGCCTCTACGCCATCGCCGTGAACGAGGAGAATGCCGCCGGGGGCCGCGTGGTGACGGCGCCGACCAATGGCGCGGCCGGCGTGGTGCCGGCGGTGCTGCGGCATTACCGCGACCACTGCCCGGATGCCTCCCTCGAAGGCATGCGGGATTTCCTGATGACGGCGGCGGCCATCGGCGCGCTCTTCAAGATCAATGCCTCGATCTCCGGCGCTGAGATGGGCTGCCAGGGCGAAGTGGGCGTCGCCTGTTCGATGGCCGCAGCCGGGCTCACGGCGGCGCTGGGCGGCACCATCACGCAGGTGGAGAACGCCGCCGAGATCGGCATGGAGCATCACCTCGGCATGACCTGCGATCCCGTGGGTGGGCTGGTGCAGATTCCCTGCATCGAACGCAATGCCTTCGGCGCGGTGAAGGCGATCAACGCGGCCTCCCTCGCGCTGCACGGGGACGGCGTGCATCGCATCTCGCTCGATCAGGTGATCGCCACCATGCGGCAGACCGGCATGGACATGCAGTCCAAATACAAGGAGACCTCGCTCGGCGGGCTCGCCGTCAATTTTACGGAGTGCTGAAGCGCCGCCTTCGCGATCTGGCTGAGGCGGCCGCGCGCGCAGTTTTGGCAACCTTTTCGCAAGACCCCGACTGCTATGCGGACATTGCCGGTTCGTTCCGGCTTTCCGCCTGGGGGTTTCATGCTGAAGCGCCTGTCCATCACCAGCCAGTTCACCCTGCTCGGGTCGATCGGCGTTCTCATCACGCTGATCGTCATCACGATCAACGTGACTTCAACCTACAGCACGGTGCTGCAGGCCAAGCAGACCCAGGTGCGAAACATCGTGGACGCGGCCGTTTCGATGACCGAGTCCTATGTCGCACGAGCGAAAAGCGGCGAGATGACGACGGCTCAGGCGCAGAGGGAGGCGCGGACCGCGATCGGCGCCATCCGCTACGACCACGGAAACTATCTCTTCGTTTACGACTATCAGGGCATGACCCTGGTTCACGCCACCAAGTCCTACATTGGCCTCAACCGTTATGACGCCAAAGACCCCTACGGCACGCCAACGACCCAGCCGATGATCGACAGCGCCAAGCAGGGCACGCCAACCTTTCATCGCTATTTCATTCCGAAGGCCGGCGGCACGGTGCCGCAACCGAAAATCTCCTACGCCGTGGCCGTTCCCGAATGGCAGTGGGTCGTCGGGTCCGGTCTCTACGTCGACGACGTGCGTCAGAAGGTGATCGGCGACCTGCAGCAGATCGCCGTCATCGTTGTGCCCCTTTTTCTCATTTTCCTCGCTGTGATCTATGGCCTGCGGCGCGGCGTCGCACGCCTGCTTGCGGGTCTCACCCAGAGCATGGAGGCGATCGCACGCGGCGCCTTCGACACGCTCATTCCCGGCCTCGACCGGCGAGACGAGCTCGGGCGCATGGCCGCGGCCCTCGCCGTGTTCCGGGATGCGTCGCTCGAGAAGCAGAGGCTGGAACGCGAAACGGAGGCTGCGCGCGCCGCTGCGGCGGAAGAGCGCGCCCGCGCCGAAGCCGAGCGCGCCGAACGGGCCGCCCAGCAGACGCAAGTCGTCACCTCCCTTGCCTCGGGCCTCGAACGCTTGTCGGTCGGCGACCTCGTCTTCCGTCTCGCCGAGCCCTTTACCCACGACTACGAAAAGCTTCGGCAGGACTTCAACGCGGCCATGGACAAGCTGCAGGAGACGATGGGCAGCATCACCCAGACCACCAGCGGCGTGCGCTCCGGCGCCGGGGAGATAGCCCAGGCGGCCGACGACCTGTCCCGCCGCACCGAACAGCAGGCGGCGGGGCTCGAAGAAACCGCGGCTGCGCTCGACGAGATCACCATGGCCGTGCGCAAGACCGCAGAGGGCGCGCAGGAGGCGCGCACGCTGGTTTCGCAGGCGAAGACCGATGCCGAGATATCCGGGAAAGTGGTGCATGACGCCATCGGCGCCATGAGCAGTATCGAGGAATCCTCGAAGCAGATCGGCACCATCGTCACCCTGATCGACGAGATCGCCTTCCAGACCAACCTCCTCGCGCTCAATGCCGGCGTGGAGGCCGCGCGGGCGGGCGAAGCGGGCCGTGGCTTCGCCGTGGTGGCAACCGAGGTGCGGGCGCTCGCTCAACGCTCCGCCGATGCGGCGCGCGAGATCAAGACGCTGATCGCGACCGCGGGCCAGCAGGTGGAGACCGGCGTGAAGCTGGTGGACGAGACCGGCCATGCACTGGCCCGCATCGTCGAACAGGTGGCGCAGCTCAACGATTTCGTGGCGGATATCGCGGCCTCGGCGCGTGAACAGGCGACGGGACTTTCTGAAGTCAATTCGGCCGTCAATCAGATGGATCAGGTGACGCAGCAGAACGCCGCGATGGTGGAGCAGGCAACCGCCGCGAGCCATGGCATGATGCAGGAGGCCGAGACCCTCAACCGGCTCATCGCCCAGTTCCGCATCGGCCGCGACCCTGTTGAGGAAGAGAGCGAAAGCCCGCGCGCCGCCGGCCGACGCCGGCGCGCCATGGCGCTCTGAAGACGGGGCCCGTCAGCCGCCCATGGCGAACTCGGCCCAGACCTGCGGCAGCAGACGCGTCAGCCGTTCAGCCCATTCCCGCTGCCCGCCCGTATCTGCAATCAGATCCTGGCGAATTTCGAGTTCGAGATAGGGCAGGCCGCGGCGCTCGGCATGGACCGGAATGGTGTAGTCCGTGAGATCGCTGACGAAATACGGCTGGTTGTCCCCGATGATCAGCCCGCCTTCCTCTTTCAGCAGCCGTTTGAGGATGAGCGACAGGCGCGCGTCCCGGTTATAGAGCACGGCCGCGTGCCAGGGCCGCACCTCCCCCTTGTAGACGGGCGTGAAGCTGTGCACGGCGACGAGCGCCGTTGGCCGGCCGGCCGCGAGGCGGGCATCGAGCGCCGCCGCGATCGTCCTGTGATAGGGCTCGAAAATCTCGCGCCTCCGCGCGTCCCGCGCCGTCTGCGTCAGGTTCCGATTGCCCGGGATCTCGGTCAGTTCGCTGATATCCGGAATGGAGCTCGCAACCGAAGGATCTCGGTTGCAGTCGATCACCAGGCGTGAATAGACCTGGGAGACGAGCGTCGCGTCCAGCGCATCGGCGACGGCGACCGCGACGGCGCGCGCGCCGATGTCATACGCGATGTGCCGCTCCATCTCCGCATCCGGCAGGCCGAGCTGGCCGAGCCGCCGCGGCATGCGCCGCCCCGCGTGATCGCAGGTCAGAAACAGATCGGAAGAGCCGGCGGGATGATCCACCACCACGGGCGACGGTTCGTCGGGAAAAAGCAGGGTCTCGTCCATGGCGGTCAGCATAAACGGACACCGCCCGCAGCGGAACCTCGGGTTGATCGGCCCCGCTTGCGTCATGCCCTGCCCTGGCTCAGACTTGTGGTGCAGAAGCTTGAGAATGCCGGATCACGGCATCATGCCCTTCCCTGCGGCAGCCGCCGGGAGGGCCAAAGGAGAGGGAAGCGCCCCATGAACGAGATGACGATCGGCCGCCCCACCGGCTCGCCCCAAACGATGGCGGAAGACTGGGTAAAGGCCTTCAACGCCGCGCTCGCGGCGCAGGACGTGGCGGCGGCCGCCGCCCTCTTCGCACCCACCTGCTTCTGGCGCGATCTGCTGGCCTTCACCTGGAACATCAAGACGGTCGAGAACAAGGCGGGGGTCACCGATCTCCTCACCCAGACCTTGGCGGCGGCAAGCCCGGTGCGGCTGACGCTCTCGGAACCTGCGACCACGGGCGACAGCCCGATCGGCCCCGTGGTCGAAGCCTGGGCGACGCTGGAAACAGCGGTCGGTCGCGGCATCGCCGTTCTGCGCCTTCAGGACGGCCTCGCCTGGACGCTGCTGACGACGATGGAAGAGATCAAAGGTCATGAGGAGCCGCGTGGCCGCCGGCGGCCGATGGGCGCCGAGCACGGCAGCGACGTCCATCGCCAGACCTGGGCAGAGCGGCGTGCGGCGGAAATCGAGAGCCTCGGGCGCGAGACCCAGCCCGAGGTGCTCATCATCGGCGGCGGCCAGGGCGGCATCGCGCTCGCCGCCCGCTTGCGGCAGTTGGAGGTGCCGACCCTCGTCATCGACCGGCACGCCCGGCCGGGCGACCAGTGGCGGAAGCGCTACAAATCCCTCTGCCTGCACGACCCTGTCTGGTACGACCACCTGCCCTACCTGCCCTTCCCGGACAATTGGCCGGTCTTCGCGCCGAAGGACAAGATCGGCGATTGGCTCGAAATGTACACCCGCGTCATGGAGCTGAACTACTGGCCGGAAACGACGGCAGAGAAGGCGGCCTTCGACCCCACGCGCGGACGATGGACGGTGACGGTGACCCGTGCGGGAGAGACGCTGACCCTGCATCCAACGCAGCTGGTGCTGGCGACCGGCATGTCCGGCAAGCCCAATATCCCGGCCTATCCGGGACGCGAGCGGTTTCGTGGCGAGCAGCACCACAGCTCCCAGCATCCCGGGCCGGATGCCTATGCCGGGCGGCGCGTCGTCATCATCGGCTCGAACAACTCGGCGCATGACATCGCAGCCGCGCTGTGGGAGGCCGGGGCGGACGTCACGATGGTGCAGCGGTCCAGTACCCATGTGGTGAAATCGGAAACGCTGAGCGAGCTTGCGACCGGGCTGCTCTATTCGGAAGACGCCCTAGAACGCGGTATCACCACCGATCGTGCGGATCGCATCTCGGCCTCCATCCCCTACAAGGTCATGGCCGACTATCACCGCCCGATCTATGCCGAGATCCGCAAGCGGGATGCCGCTTTCTACGAGCAGTTGGAAGCCGCCGGCTTCCTGCTCGATTTCGGCGCCGACGAGTCCGGCCTTTTCATGAAATACCTGCGCCGCGGCTCGGGCTATTACATCGACGTGGGCGCCTGCGATCTGGTGGCCGATGGCCGGATCAAACTCAAAAGCGGCTGTCCTGTCGCGGAAATCACCGAAACGGGCGTGCGCCTCGGCGATGGGACGGAACTGCCCGCGGATCTCATCGTCTATGCCACGGGCTATAATTCGATGAACGGCTGGGCCGCCGATCTGATTAGCCAGGAGGTGGCCGACCGGGTCGGCAAGGTCTGGGGTCTCGGCTCGGAGACGCCGAAGGACCCGGGCCCCTGGGAGGGTGAGTTGCGCAACATGTGGAAGCCTACGCAGCAACCGAACCTCTGGTTCCATGGCGGCAACCTGCACCAGTCCCGCCACTATTCGCTCTATCTCGCCTTGCAACTGAAGGCGCGGCAACTGGGGATGGCGACGCCGGTCTACGGTCTGCAGGAGACGCATCACCGGCAATGAGGCCGGCGACTTGACCGGGCGGCCAATCGGGTCTGACCTGCGAGGATCAGACTGAGGAGGCCGCCCATGGATTTCGAAACCAAGCTCGACCGTTTGGCCGAGGTGGCCGTGAAGGTGGGGCTCGGCCTCCGCCCGGGCCAGGAAGTGGTGATGACGGCGCCGCTCGACGCCTTGCCACTCGTGCGCCGCATCAACCGCCACGCCTATCAGGCCGGCGCCTCTCTGGTGACGAGCTTCTATTCCGACGACCAGATGACGCTGGACCGCTTCACCTATGGCGCGGAGGAGAGCTTCGACACCGCGCCCGCCTGGCTGTTCGAGGGCATGGCCAAGGCCTATGGCGCGGGTGCTGCGCGGCTTGCGATCGCCGGCGAGGACCCGGCGCTGCTCGCGGGGCAGGACCCCGCCAAGGTGAGCCGCGCCAACCGCGCCCGCTCCAAAGCCTATCAGCCCGCGCTCCAGCACATCGTCGATTTCCACATCAACTGGAGCATCGTCTCCTATGCGAGCCCGGCCTGGGCGCGCATGGTCTTCCCCGAGGCAACCGAGGCCGATGCGGTGATGAAGCTGTGGGACGCGATTTTTGCGGCCTCCCGCATCAACGAGGCGGACCCCGTCGCCGCCTGGAACGCCCACAACCAGCGCCTGCACGACCGCAAGACCTTCCTCAACGAACGCCGCTACGGCGCGCTGCATTTCCGCGGGCCGGGCACCGATCTCACGGTGGGTCTCGCCGACGGGCATGAATGGGCCGGCGGCTCCGAGATGGCGCGCAACGGCATCACCTGCAATCCGAACATCCCGACGGAAGAGGTCTTCACCACGCCGCATGCCCAGCGCGTGGAGGGGCATGTGCGCAGCACCAAGCCGCTTTCCTACCAGGGCACGCTGATCGAGGACATCGCCGTGCGCTTCGAGGCTGGTCGCATCGTCGAGGCCAAGGCGCGGACCGGCGAGGAGGTGCTGAAGCGCGTGCTGGAGACGGATGCCGGCGCGGCGCGGCTCGGCGAAGTGGCGCTGGTGCCGCATTCCTCGCCCATCTCGAAAAGCGGCATCCTCTTCTACAACACGCTCTATGACGAGAACGCGGCCTGCCACATCGCGCTCGGACAGGCCTACAACAAGTGCATCCAGAACTTCGAGCAGATGAGCGAGGAGCAGTTGCAGGCGGCAGGCGCCAATCGCAGCCTGATCCATATCGACTGGATGATCGGCTCGGGCGAGATCGACATCGACGGCATCGCCGCCTCTGGCGCGCCCGAGCCGCTCATGCGCGGCGGCGAATGGGTGATTTGAAGCGGGGAGCGCGGTATCGCCGTCAGCGACGTCGCGCTATCCGCCCTTCATCCGCGCAATGCGAATATCCGTCTTTGAGAAGTCCTCGCCTTTGAACAGCAAGGCGGCATTCTTCGCTCGGGCGCCGGCATAGGCGAAGCAATCGCCCATGTTGAGCGCCGCCGGATGACGACCTTTGCCAAAAGCCGCATAGGCCTCGGCGGCTAGTTCATAGTCGCGCTCGCCGATGGTCACGATTTCGATCCCGTGAGCGCCAACAAAATCCTTGACCCTGTCCCGCGCAGCGGCCGCCGTGAAACCGTAGCTTCGGCACAGCCCGGCTGTGGTCTCCCACAGCGCTATCGGCGAACAGACACGCGCCCGGTCCGTCTCCATTACGTCAGCCAGTGCATCGGCTTCCGCTTCGCCCGTCATCATCGCGATGAGGGCCGAGGCGTCTATAAAGATCACGGTTCACCAGAGAGGTCATCGAAAAAGGCCTTGTCCGCTGGCAAGCCTGTGGGCGGCGGCAACGGATTAGCCGCACGCCAGGCGCGGATGCGCTCACGCAGGGGCTGGGCGTTATGGGCGCGCTCCAACTCTGCCGTAACAGCGAGGCGCACCGCATCCTGTTTGGTGATGCCACGTTGTCGCGCCAACTGGGCCACCAATGCGGCTGTCGCATCATCGCGGATATAGAGGGGCATGGACCCACCCGAATATTCACATATCTAAAAAAGATATCTGAATATTTTCAATGGGTCCAGCAGACAGAGTGACCGATCACCCCTTCCAGGCGGCGTCGGTGACCGTGATCTTCTTCGGCAGCAGGCCGAGACGGAAGAAGGTATCGGCGATCTTCTGCTGATCGGCGAAGATCGCCGGTGTCACCGGCCCGAGGCCATAGCCCATGCGCGGCAGGGCGCGCGCGAGGATCGGGGCGGGAATGCCGGTCGCAGGCCCGATGGTCGCGATCGCCGCCGCAGGGTCCGCCTGAACCTTGTGTTCCTCCGCCGCGACCGCGGCGAGCAAGGCGTGGACGACATCCGCATGCGCTTCGGCGAAGCTGCGGCGGGCCAGGAAGAACTGATGATTGGGCACGACGCCGGCGCCATCCGCGAGCAGCCGCGCGCCGGAGAGTTCCGCGGCGGCGAACAGCGGGTCCCAGGCGCACCAGGCGTCGACGCGGCCGGTACGGAAGGCTGCGAAGGCATCCGGCGGCGCCAGGAAGTTGATCTTCACCTCCGACAAGGGCACCCCGGCCTTTTCCAGATTGGCGACCAGGCAGTAATGCGCGTTCGATCCCTTGGTCGTGATGACGTGCTTGCCGCGTAGTTCGGCCACGCTCTGGATGGCGCTGCCGGCCGGCACCACGATGCCTTCGCCGTGCGGCGCCGGCGGGTCGGCCGCAAGGTAGACGAAGGGCGTGCCGGCAGCTTGCGCGAAGACCGGCGGCGTCTCCCCGGTGATGCCGAAATCGATGGCGCCGGCGTTCATGGCTTCGAGCAGCGGAGGGCCGGAGAGGAACTCGCTCCAGGTCACGGTGAAGCCGAGCGGCGCCAGCTGCTTCTCCAGCGTGCCGGCCGCCTTCAGCAGCAGCAGCGTGCCGTATTTCTGATAGCCGATATGCAGCGTGCCGGTGGCCGCCCGGGCCGCGCGACGGCCGCCGAGCAGAAGAGCGGCCGCTCCCATAGGCATGGCGGCCAGAAGACCGCGGCGCCGCATGCCGCTTATTTCCCTCATCGTCATCGTGTTTTCCGCCGCTCGCTCGAAATTAAGGATAGGAAGCTTTACGAGAGTGGTATTTTATCCATATCCTCCACGTCAATCGCGCTTCCTTGACGATCCGGCGCGAATTACGCGATTCAATATCGGGAATACACTATGTCGAGCGCCCTTCTCGCCGCGAGCCCTTCGCGCCGGTCGAGCCTGCGGAGTGCGGCCGACGCCCTGGCCGGGCGCGGCCAGCGTTTCGTCGTGCCGCTGCTCATCCTCCTCGTCTGGCAAGGGCTGGACAGTTTCGGGCTGATCAACGCGCGGCTGATGCCCTCCCCCGTCACGGTCGCAGAGTCCTTCTGGACCCTGCTCGTGACCGGCCAGCTTCTCGGCAACCTGTGGGTCTCCCTGCTGCGTGTCGGCGCCGGCCTCGCGATCGGCGTGGCGCTCGGCACGGTCTGCGGCCTCTTCGCCGGCCTCTCCCGCATCGGCGAGGACACGGTGGATGCGACGCTGCAAATGCTGCGCACCCTGCCGCATCTGGCCCTCATTCCGCTCTTCATCCTGTGGTTCGGCATCGGCGAGACGCCCAAGGTGGCGCTCATCGCCCTCGGCAGCCTCTTCCCCGTCTATCTCAACCTCTTTGCCGGGATTCGCGGCGTCGACCGCAAGCTGGTGGAAGCGGTCTCCACGCTCGACCTCTCCCGCGCCGGCATCGTCTGGCACGTCATCCTGCCGGGCGCCCTGCCCTCCTTCCTGGTCGGGCTACGCTATGCCGTCGGCATCGCCTGGCTCACCCTCGTCGTCGCCGAGCAGGTCAATGCCAATAGCGGCATCGGCTACCTGGTGATGAACGCGCGCGACTTCCTCGAGACCGACGTCATCTTCGTCGGCCTCATCATCTATGCCCTGCTCGGCCTCGCCACTGACCAGTTGCTGCGCGCCGTGGAGCGCCGGGCACTGGTCTGGCGGCCGAGCTTCGTCACCGACCGGAGACCCGCCCGATGACCGTGATCCAGACTCAGGACCCGATCGAGGAAACCCGGCTGACGCGGGGTGAGGCGGCGGTCAGCGTGCGTGGGCTGACCCGGCAATTCGGCGGCCCGGCAGTGCTGGACGCGCTCGACCTCGATCTCGAAGCCGGCAGCTTCACCGTGCTGCTCGGCCGCTCGGGCTCCGGCAAATCGACCCTGCTGCGCAGCCTCGCCGGCCTCGATCCGGCGCCCGCGGGCACGCTGTCCGTTCCTCAGGCGCGCGCCGTGGTCTTTCAGGAGCCCCGGCTGCTGCCCTGGAAGCGGGTCTGGCGCAACGTGGCACTCGGGCTGAAGGAGAGCGACGCGCGGGCGCGGGCTGCCGCGGCCCTCGGCGAAACCGGGCTCACCCACCGGCTGGACGCTTGGCCCGCCACGCTTTCGGGCGGTGAGGCGCAGCGCGTGGCGCTGGCCCGCGCCCTAGTGCGTCAGCCGCGCCTCATGCTGCTCGACGAGCCATTCGCCGCGCTCGACGCGCTGACCCGCATGCGCATGCAGGCCCTCGTCGCGCAGCTCTGGCAGGAACACGGCTTCACCGTGCTGCTGGTGACGCATGACGTGGACGAGGCGCTGCTGCTCGGCGATCGCGCCCTGGTGCTGGATGCGGGGCGAATCGGTGTCGATCTGGCCATTCCCCTCGATCGGCCGCGCCACCCGGCCGATCCGGCCTTTCAGCGTCTGCGGCAGCGCCTGCTGGGTGCCCTCGGCGTGGACGACAGCGGGGAGGAAGCGCCCCCGCGCTAAGGCGCGGGGCTGCTCTTCCCCTTTTTTGGATGCTGATCGTTAGGAGCCTAACTATAAGGACCCATCAAATTGACGGTGTCCATGTCTTCGTCTTACTCCGCGATCAAGGCGACCGATTTCGGCCGGCAGATCTATCGTCTCTCGCTGCTGTGGCGGCGGGAGATCGATCTGCGCGTGCGGGAATTCGGCCTGACGGAAGCGACCTGGCGCCCTTTGCTCTATCTCGGTCGGCTGGGCGATGGCCTGCGGCAGACGGACCTCGCCACGGCGCTCATGATCGAAAGCGCATCCCTCGTCCGCCTGGTGGATGCGCTGGAACGCTGTGGCCTGGCCGAGCGGCTGGAAGATCCGGAAGACCGCCGGTCCAAACGCGTCTGGATGACGCCGGCAGGGCGCGAGATCTACGCCAAGGTCGCGGCCGTGCACGAGAGCATCGCCGAATCGATGGTGCAGGCGGTGACGCCGGAGGAGCTTGCCCTTTGTGACAGCGTGCTGAAGCGCATTCTCGGCACGATCGCGACCCAGGGCGAGCTGCCGGAGCCAGCCGAGCGGGATGATCCGGCATGATCGGCGCCACCTCCCCACCCCAGGCGCGCGCCCCCTTCTGGCCGGCCCTCGCCACCGTCTTCCGCATCTCGCCCGCGATCGCCTATGTGCTGCGCACCCTGCTCGCCATGGGCCTCGCCTTCTATGCCGCCCTCTGGCTGCAACTCGGCACGCCGGCCTCGGCCGCGGTCACCGTCATGATCGTCGCCAATCCCTCCCGCGGCGGCATCATCTCCAAAGGCGTCTGGCGCATCTTCGGCACGGTAACCGGTGCGGTCGCCGGGGTGATCATGATGGCGGCCTTCGGCCAGACGCCGCTGCTCTTCATCATCGCCCTCGGCCTCTGGCTCGGCATCTGCACCTTCGCCTCCAGCATGTTCCGGCATTTCCGGGCTTATGCCGCCGTGCTTTCAGGCTATACCGTCGCCCTCGTCACCGCAGGGGCCGTGCCGGCGCCCGACCACGTGCTGGGCTTCGCCCTCGGCCGCCTTGCCGCCGTCACCCTCGGCGTCGTCGTCTCCACCGCCGTCACCATGATCTTCCAGCCGACCGTCACCACCGACGGCATGCGGGCGCGGGCGCGCGCATCGCTGCGCGGCGTGGCCACGCTGCTGCTGTGCCGCGCCGATGGCACGCCGATGGACGACCCGGGCTTCATTGCCGAACGCACGCGCCTAGCCAGTGAGATCGAGCGGCTGGACGAGGCCGTGGAATTTTCCGGCGTGGAAGCGACCGACGTGAACCGCCATGCGGCGAGCCTGCGGCGCGGCCTCGCCGCACTCTATGCCGCCCTCCTCTCCGTCTCCATCGCCGGCCATTCGCTGAACCGACTGGCCGAGGTTCCCGTGGCGCAGGCGGCACGCACGCCGGAGGAGGAGACTGAGGAGACAAGGGAGGAGACCGGGCAATCGGCGGTGACCATCGTCACCCGTGTGCGCGGGCTGCTGCAGGAGATCGCGCGCTACGATCCGCAGAGCCGGCAGGCGCCGCTCGCGCTCGCCGAGACGATCGCCGGCACGGCAGCGGCACTGACCGCGCTGCAGGGGGCGGCCCGCTCGCTCGAAGACACCACCACCATCGCCCGAGTTCATCAGGAGCTGGAGCAGCTCTATGACGCGACGGTGCCCTTCGGCGCCTGGCGCGCGGGCCTGCGCCCCTATCACCGCGGCCGGCCGCTCACCGCCTTCAGGGATTATGCGACGGCGACCCGCAACGGCGCGCGCAGCTTCATCGCCGTCGTCCTCGGCGGATGCTTCAGCTACTTCACCGCCTGGGACATGGGCCCGACGCTGATGATCATTCTCGCCGCCTCCTGTGCGCTGCTGTCCGGCGCGCCCAGCGCCGCGGCAGCCAGCATCCAGTTCGCCAAGGGCATCACCCTCGCGACGGTCGCAGCCGCGCTCTACGAATTTCTCATCCTGCCGCACTTGACCAATTTCCCGATCCTCGCCCTCGCCGTACTGCCGGTGCTGGCCGTCGCGGTCTACGGCACCACCATTCCGCGCTACGCGCTGCTCTGCCTCGGCTTCGTGATCTTCTTCATCACGCAACTGAACTTCGCGAACCAGATGACGTACGACGTGGTCGCCTTCGCCAATGCCGCAGTCGCCTTCCTGCTAGGCGCCTGGGGTACGGTTCTGGTCTTCCGCGTCATCCTGCCACCCAATCCGATGCGGGATGCCGCCTACCTCGTGCGCCGTATCCGCCACGCGACCGAGCGGCTGATCAAGCAAGGCGGCGGCCGACACGGCGCGCGCGACTGGCTCGGCTGGCTCGTCACGCAGAACCAGGCGATGCAGCGGCTCTTCATGCGTCTGCAGGTCAACCCCGCCCTCCGCTCCCGCAGCATTGGCGATTGCGGCGCTCTGCTGATCATCACGCAGGAGGCGCTGCGCCTGAAATCCCTCCTGCGTGCGCTGGATCTGCCGGCAGCAGAGCAGGCGCGCGTCGCGGAGGCGCTGACGCATCTGACGCGGCTGCGCCGCCCGCGGCGGGCCGCGGCCAGTGCCGAAGCGGCGAGCCTTCGCTTGCGCGATCTCTACGAAGCCGGCGGCGCATCCCGCCCTGCCCTGCTGCAGGCCGCCGGCAGCTTCCGAACCATCGCTGCCATGATGCCACAGGCGGAAGGCTTGCTGGCGCTCGAAGCCCCCCTGCCCGTGGTAGCCTGACCGATGTTCAGCGAAGCCCAGATCGACAGCGTCCTCTTCGCCCCGATCGTTCTCTACCTGCTGGTGGCGGCGGTCATCTTCGTGCCCGTCCGCTTCGTCCTCGGGCGGCTCGGCATTTTTTCACTCGTCTGGCATCCGGCGCTGTTCGAGGTCGCCCTTTACTTTCTCATAACCGGCGCCATCGTCCTGCTGGCAGCCTGACCGGAATTCCATGTCTCCGATCCTTCGCTTTCTTCGTTTTCTGGTCACCCTCGCGGTCGTCGTCGCGGCAGGCTACGTCGTCGTGCAGCTCTGGAACGTCTACATGCTGGCACCCTGGACAAGGGATGGCCGCGTCTTCGCGCAAACCGTGGTAGTCAGCCCGGAAGTCGCCGGCACCGTCGTCTCGGTGCCGCTCAAAGACAATCAGCTGGTCCACAAGGGCGACGTGCTCTTCCAGATCGACCGCAGCCGCTTTCAGATCGCGCTCGACCAGGCGCAGGCACAGCTCGACGCCGCCCAACTACAGCTGAAAAAGGCGAAGGAAGACGTCGCGCGGCGCCAGGGTCTGTCCGGCCTGATCTCGAAAGAGGACGTTGCCAACACTGCCATCGCCTCGGACGTCGCCAATGCACAGGTGAGCGGCGCCGAAGCGGCGGTCGCTCTCGCCAAGCTCAATCTCGCCCGCTCCACGCTCTATGCCCCCGTCACCGGCATCGTCACCCATCTGCGCCTGCAGGCAGGAGATTACGTGACGGCCGGCCAGCACGCGGTGACGCTCATCGATACCGGCACCTTCCAGATCCTGGCCTATTTCGAGGAGACGAAGCTCGCCAAAATCCATGTGGGCGACGCCGTCAGCATCCGCCTCATGGGCTACCCGGAGCGGCTGACCGGCCATGTCGGCAGCATCGGCCGCGGCATCGGCGACCAGAACGACACGACGAACTTCCGCGGCCTGCCCGAGATCAACCCGGTCTTCGACTGGGTGCGCCTCGCCCAGCGCATTCCGGTGGACGTGGTGATCGATCATGTACCGCCGGGCATCCTGCTCGCCTCGGGCATGACCTGCTCGGTCAATGTCGGACGCGAGGTGCCGCGGGAGAACGGCTTCACCGGCCGCGTGCAGCGCTGGCTCGAGAGCAATCTCTGAGATGACGGCGCCATCCCTGAAAGCGACGGCACTCGCCGCACCGCTCGCCGTCCTGCTCGCCGGCTGCACGGTGGGCCCGGATTTCCACGCCCCCAAGCTCGACCTGCCGGCCCAGTTCGCCGAGAAGCCCGCCACGCCCACAGAGATCGCGCTCGCCGACACGCAGCTCCAGCGCTGGTGGCAGTCCTTCGACGACCCGACGCTCGACCGGCTGGTGGAACAGGCGATCGCCGGCAATCTCGACCTGCAGGCCGCCCGGCAGCGCCTGATCCAGGCCCGCGCACAGAAAGTGGAGGCCCGCGCCGGCAGCCTGCCGCAGGTGGATTTCGGTGCGAGCTATACCCGCGCCCGTTCCAGCACGGAGCTGACTTGGCCGCCGGGCACCGGCAACTACCACTATTATCAGATCGGCTTCGACGCGAGCTGGGAACTCGACATTTTCGGCGAGAACCGGCGCGCGACGGAGGCTGCCGGCTACAATGTGGAGGCAACGCTCGCCGATCGGCGCGCGCTGCTGATAAGCCTGCTTTCGGAAGTCGCGACGGACTATGCGACGCTGCGCTCGGCGCAGGACGAGCTTGCGATCGGCGAGCAGAACGTGAAGACGGCGCAGGCCGTGCTGACCTACAGCCAGCAATTGGAGACGCAGGGCATCGGCACCACGGTGGAGGTGCTGCAGGCACGCTCCCAGTTGGAACAGACGCAATCCACCCTACCCCATCTGCGTGCGACGGTCGCCGTGATGGCGCATGCGATCGGCGTGCTCCTCGGCCGCAATCCGGGCGATCTCGAGGCGATGCTGCAGCAACCGCGACCGCTGATGGTGACGCCCGCGACGGTGCCGGACACGGTACCTTCGGTCGTCATCGCCAACCGGCCGGACGTGCACGAGGCGCTGATGCAATATGCCGCCGCCAATGCCCGGATTGGCGTGGCGGTTGCGGCCGAACTACCTCATTTCGCCATTCCGCTGACCCTGACGCCGCAATCGAGCGCCATCGAGACGCTGTTTCAGGGCGCCGCCGTCACCTTCACGGCGGCGATACAGGGAACGCAGCATCTCTACGCCGGCGGCAGGCTGAACGCGCGCATCAAGGAAGCCCGCGCCGTCGCCGAGGAAGCGCGGCTCAACTATCAGTCGACGGTGCTTGCCGCCCTGCAGCAGGTGGAGGACGCGCTGGTGCGTATCCAGACCGAGCGGCAGACGCATGAGTCCCTCGTCGCCTCCGTCAGCGACGCGCAGAAGGCGCTTGATCAGTCGACCCGGCTCTATCACGCCGGCTTGACGGACTTCCTGACGGTGCTGACCAACGAGCGTACGGTCTTCGCCGCCCGCGACGAGGTGGCGCAGAGCGATCTCGCCCTCGTGACCGACTACATCAGCCTCTACAAGGCGCTCGGCGGCGGCTGGCAGACCGTCGTGCTCGATCCCCCCGAACCCTCAGCCGCGAAGGCAGAGTGACTATGATCCCTGAACAGACAATCGGTTTGCCGGTGTGACGGGGTTCTCGACCGCCATTCCGCAAGACGGGCTGCCCCAGCCGCAGCGCTTCTGGGCCGTCCTTGCCGTCGCCCTCGGTCTCGTCATGGCCGTGCTGGACGGCGCCATCGCCAACGTCGCTTTGCCGACGATCGCGACGGACGTGCATGTCAGCGCGCATGACAGCGTCTCGATCATCAACGCCTACCAGATCGCGGTGATGGTGCTGCTGCTGCCCATCGCGGCCCTGGGCGAGATCTACGGCTACAAGCGCGTCTTCCTCTGGGGCATCGTGCTCTTCACCTGCGCCTCCCTCGCCTGCTCCCTGTCCTCGACCCTGGACCAGCTGACCGTCGCCCGCATCTTCCAGGGCTGCGGGGCGGCAGGCCAGATGAGCGTCTCTGGCGCGCTCATCCGCTTCGCCTATCCGCGTGCCAAGCTCGGCCAGGGTCTGTCGATCAACGCCCTGACCGTTGCTGCCTCCACCGCCGCCGCGCCCTCCATCGCCTCCGCGATCCTCGCCGTCGCCCATTGGGAATGGCTCTTCGCGATCAACGTGCCGATCGGCTTCGCCTGCTTCGCCGTTGCCTGGCGCGCATTGCCGCTGAGCCACCAGTCCTCCATGCGCTACGATTTCGTCAGCGCCATCCTCTGCGCGCTGAGCCTTGGCCTCGGCATGTTCGGCATCATGGAACTGTCCCACGGGACGACCTGGGTGCAGGGCTGCGGGGAAATCGCCGTCGCCCTCTGTGCCGGCGTCGTCCTGGTGCGCCGCCAGCTCAGCCGCGCCGAGCCGCTGCTGCCACTCGACCTGCTGCGCATTCCGCTCTTCCGTCTGTCCATCATGACCTCGAGCTTCTCCTTCTGCGCCCAGCTCCTCGCCTTCATCTCCATCCCCTTCTTCGTGCAGGACGTGCTCGGCCGCAGCGAGGTCACGACGGGGTTGCTGATGACGCCCTGGCCGCTGCTGGTGATGGTGGTGGCGCCGATCGCGGGGCGTCTGTCGGATCGGTTTCCCGCCGGACTGCTGGGCGGCATCGGCCTCGGCGTCTATGCGATCGGCCTCGGCCTCACCGCCCTCCTGCCCGCGCATCCGAGCAATTGGGAGATCTGTTGGCGCCTCGCCATCTGCGGTGCCGGCTTCGGCTTGTTCCAATCCCCCAACAACCGGGCGATCATGGGGTCCGCCCCGCGCCACCGGTCGGGGGCCGCCAACGGCATGCTGGGCCTCGCGCGGCTGACGGGCCAGACCTTCGGCGCCACCTTCTGCGCCGTCGTCTTCAAGCTCTTTCCGCATCACGGGCAGATGCCGGTCGCCATGGGGCTCGCCTGCGTCTTCGCCATCATCGCCATGGGGCTGAGCCTGATGCGGCTGCGCGTGCCGGGTGCGGTGCCGGCGACCGGCACAGGCTGATCGCGCTTCTCAGGGCCTTGTGAGTTGATCGCTTGGATCGAGGTCCCAGTCTTCCGCTGCACGGACGGCGGAAGGGAGAAGCGCGATGCAGCGCTCGATGGGATTCCGAACGATCGCGATCGTCGCAGGCCTCGGCGGGTTGCTGTTTGGCTATGATACTGGCGTCATCTCCGGAGCGCTGCTCTACATCCGTCACGACTTCAATATGTCGCACGGCCTGCAGGGGCTCCTGGTGGCTGCGACCCTCGGCGCGGCCGCCATTGGTTCGGCCTTCGCGGGCTGGCTGTCCGACCGCTTCGGCCGGCGCATCATCCTGCTGATCACGGCCATCGTCTTCGCGCTCGGCGCCATGCTCTGCACCATCGCTTGGAGCCTTGGCGTGCTCTTCGCCGGGCGCTGCATCGTGGGCATCGCGATCGGCGTCGCCTCGATGCTGACGCCGCTCTACCTTTCGGAGATGGCACCGCGCGACAAGCGCGGCGGCATCGTCACGCTCAATCAGATTTTCCTGACCCTCGGCCTGTTTCTCTCCTATCTCATCGACTACGGGCTGACCTTTCTCGGGCATGGGCCAGACCGCACCTTCGGGCCGGTCTGGCGCTATATGCTCGGCATCGGCGCCATTCCCGGCCTGCTGCTTTTCGGCGGCATGATGCTGCTTCCCGAAAGCCCCCGCTGGTTGCTCGGCCACGGACAGGAGAAGGAGGCAGAGGCGGCGCTGGACCGGTTGCGGCCGGGCAGCGATCCTTCCGACGAGTTCGACCAGATGCGGCAGGACATCGGGGGAGAGTCCAAGAACCGTGCGCCTTGGAGCGCGGTCTTCAAAAGCTCCGCCCGTCGGCCTCTACTCATCGGCATGGGCCTCGCCGTCTTCCAGCAGGTCACCGGTATCAACACCGTGATCTACTTCGCGCCCACCACCTTCAAGGACAGCGGCATCGCTTCGACCACCAGCGCCATTCTGGCGACGGCAGGCGTGGGCCTCGTCAACTTCCTCTTCACGGTTCTCGCCGCCCGTATGCTCGATTCCACGGGCCGACGGAAGATGCTGCTGGTGGGGCAAGCCGGCATGTTCGGCGCGCTGCTCGCCATCGGCATCTGCTTCGCGATCGGCCTCGGCGGTGGCCAGATCGTCGCATGGCTCATCATAGCCTTCATCGCCGTCTACGTCGCTTTCTTCGCGATCGGCCTCGGCCCGGTCTTCTGGCTCATGATTGCGGAAATCTTTCCCCTGGCCATCCGCGGGCGGGGCATGAGCATGGCGACCGTGCTCAATTGGCTGTGCAACATGGTGGTGTCGCTCACCTTCCTCGACCTCACCCATGGCATCGGGCGCAGCGGCACCTTCTTTCTCTATGCCGGGCTGACGGCGCTGGCGACCGCCTTCACCTGGTATTTCGTGCCCGAGACGAAAGGGCGGTCGCTGGAGGAGATCGAGAGGGAGTTGGAAGGCGACCGCTGAACCAGACCCTGTTTCAAACAGAAAGCGTTTGTCTACTCGGGCGAATTCAAGGGGCGCCCGGCGGGCGCGCCACTGGCAGGCGCCAGCCGCGATAGAGGGCCATCAGGCGCAGAAAAACGCAGAGGGCGATTCCGGCCAGCGCGACGGCCACGGTCGGCAGGCCCGTCATGCCGCCCGCCACAACCACCAGGGCCCCGGCCAGCGCCGCAACCGCATAGATTTCGGCATGCAGCACTGTCGGGCTCTGCGCCGTCAGCACATCCCGCGCCATGCCGCCGCCGATACCGCTGATCACGCCCAGCATGGCGGCCATCGGCCCGTTGATGCCGTGGTCGAGCGCCTTCTGCGTACCTGCGACCGCGAAGACGCCGAGCCCCGCCGCGTCGAAAACCTGCACCGGATGCCTGAGCGACGCGAAAAGCCCGAAGAAGCGGAAGACCAGCCCGCCTGCGATGATGGCAAGCGCGAGGTTATGCCAGCTCGCAATGGAATCGGGCGGCACGGCGCCGATCAGTAGATCGCGCGCGGTGCCGCCGGCAACCGCTGTGACGAAGGCGAGAACGAGGACACCGAAGAGATCCATCCGCCGTTCGACACCGAGCGCCGCCCCACTGATCGCGAAGACAAAGGTGCCGATCAGGTCGAGCACATGGACGAGGAGGGTCGCGGACTCCATGTCAGGCTCGCGCCTGGGCGCCGGCATGAGGGCAGGGATGACGCACGGTAGGAAGATCCAGGTGTCGGTTCCGGGCTCTCATGTAACCGACCGCCGCTTGGCCAGGCAGGATCACGTCCGCAGGTCAGCCAGACGAGGCCAGCACCCGGACCGGCCGGTTATGACTGGGGCGCTGCCAGCAGCACGCGGTTGACGGGCTCCAGCGCCGCGAAGACCTGGCCCCAGGCGCGGCGGAATTTCTCCGGCGTCATTCCGCGCCCGGCGAAGAGCGTTTCGAGATCGGCGAGGCTACGCTCCCCGTCGATCGCCTGCAGGATGGCGGGCGCCTGCGGCGGCAGAGGCACCACGGCGCGCAACCCGTCGAAGAGGAAGGCGATGCTGCCGTCCGGCTGGATGGATTTCACTAGTTCCACGCCCGGCATTTCACGCATCACCGGCACCACATCGGGCGCCATCGGGTCCGCGCGCTCAACCGGCTCGGCCGCACGGCGGCAATAGGCGATGTGGACGCTCATGTTACCGGTGAGGGATTCGGCGAGCGCCGCGCGCGCCATCGGCTCCAGCGCCGCGGTACGGGCGCGCAGCTTGGGGTCCGGCAGCCAGGTCGCGGGGTCATAGCGCAGCGGCTCCATGAAGGCCGCGACCGCCATGCCGGCGCTGCTCAGAAGATCCGCGAAGCGCGCGACGGTAAAGGCGCGGTCCCGTGGGTTGAGCAGCAGGTCGTAGAGCCCGGCATCGCCGCCGTTGATGTGGTCGGTGAAGTTGCGATTGAAGCGCAGCCAGTTGCTTTCCGGCAGGTGGCGCATCACGCGGCGCCCAATGTCGAGCCGCGTCGATGGTGGTTCCTCCGTGGGTGCCAGCAGGGTCAGCGCCTCCTGCACCATATAGACGCCGGTGCGGCCATGGGGCGCATAGACCATCAGCCCCATGCCGCCGCCGGGAGCGAGCACGCCCTCCAGCGCGGCGAGGCCCTCTGCGGGCTCGGGCAGATGATGCAGCACGCCGCAGCAATCGATGTAGTCGAAACGGCCGAGGCCGAGGCGCGGCAGGTCGAGGATCGAACCCTCCACCCAGTCGATGTTGGTGAGCCCTCTGGCCTCCGCCCGCGCGCGGGCGATGCGCATCGCAGCCTGGGAGCGATCGAGATAGGTGACGCGGCCGCCCATGCCCCGGCGCTGAAGATGCGTCGCGAGCATGATGGTGCCGTCCCCGGTGCCGCCGCCGGCGACCAAGGCGCGGAAGGGCGCGCTCTGCGGCCGCTGCGCGCCGAAGACCCAGTAATCGATCTCACGCAGGTGTGAAGGGCTGCCGATGACGAGGCGTTTCGCCTCATCCTTCGGGTTCCGCTCCGGATAGGGATAGGCCTCGTATTGCGCGGCGAGTTGGGCGTCGGTGTCATCGCTCATGGCGCCGCTTTAGCTTGTTGCGCCTGCGCTGGCGAGACATGCAGACATTGCGGGAAGCTTCACTTGCGAAGCGGGGGGCTGGTCCCTTATGGCATCGGCCATGCGCAAGATCCTTCTCTCCGCCTGCTTCCTGGCCGGCGCCATGAGCCCGGCCCTCGCCGCCGACGGTCCCACCTCCCTCGGGGTCTTCTCGGATTGGACGGCCGCCGAATATGCCGTCGGCAAGACCCATGTCTGCTACGCCTTCACCCGCGCGGTGGGCAGCCAGAAGACGGCCAATGCGGCGATGATCATCGTCTCCGAACGGCCGACCTCGCGCGACGAGGTGGTGGTGAACGCAACCGGCCCCTATCCCGCGAAGAGCGAGGTCGCGGTGCAGATCGACAGCCAGCCGGCGATGTCCTTCTACACCTCGGGCAAGGGCGCCTTCGCGCGCGACGGCCGCGCTGCCGTCATCGATATGCAGAAGGGCAATGACGCCACCGCCAACTGGGATGCGAAGGACGGCAAGAAGAGCCTGAAATTCTCGCTCGCCGGTTTCACCGCCGCCTATGGTGCCATCACCAAGGCCTGCCCCGCCCAGTGAACGCGATCCCGCCCGTTAGGACTGCCGGCCCAGCGCCCGAGGATGCCGCGCGCATCCTCGCCAAGGCTGCGCTCTTCGCGCCGCCGCCGGCCCGGCTGGACGATGGGCGCCAGGATCTCGTCGGCCTGTCGCGGGAGGAGCTGACGGCGGCCATGGCCGCGATCGGCGAGCAGCCCTTCCGCGCCAAACAGCTCTGGCACTGGATCTACCACCAGGGCGAGACCGAGTTCGCCCGCATGACGACGATGGCGAAGCCGCTGCGCGAAAAACTCGCCGCGCATTTCGTGGTCGGCCGTCCGCAGGCCGCGGTCGTCCAGACCAGCACGGACGAAACGCGGAAATTCCTGTTCCGCTTCCGTGACGGCCAGGAAGCGGAGACCGTCTACATTCCCGATCCGGAGGAGGACCGCGGCGCCGTCTGCATCTCCTCCCAGGTCGGCTGCACCCTCTCCTGCTCCTTCTGCCACACCGGCACGCAGCGCCTGATGCGCAATCTCGGCTCGGCCGAGATCGTCGGCCAGTTCATGGCGGCGCGGGACAGCTATGGCGAGTGGCCGAGCCCGAAGGGCGAGACGCCCCGCCTGCTCTCCACCATCGTGCTGATGGGCATGGGCGAGCCGCTCTATAATTACGAGAACGTGGCGAAGGCCATGAAGATCGTGATGGATGGAGAGGGCATCGCGCTGTCCCGCCGCCGCATCACCCTCTCCACCAGCGGCGTCGTGCCCATGATGGACCGGGCCGGCGCGGAACTCGGCGTCAACCTCGCGGTCTCGCTGCATGCCGTGCGTGACGATCTGCGGGACGAGCTGGTGCCGCTCAACCGCAAATACCCGATCGCCGAGGTCATCGCCGCCTGCCACCGCTACCCGCCGGCTTCGAATGCGCGGCGCATCACCTTCGAATACGTCATGCTGAAGGGCGTGAACGACAGCGAGGCCGATGCGCGCGAGCTGGTGCGGCTGATCGCCGGCCTGCCCGCCAAGGTCAATCTCATCCCCTTCAACCCCTGGCCAGGCAGCAAATACGAGACGAGCAGCAACAACGCGATCCGTCGCTTCGCCAATATCGTGATGGATGCGGGCTACGCCTCTCCCGTGCGCACACCGCGCGGGCAGGACATCCTGGCCGCCTGCGGCCAGCTCAAGACCGAGACGCAGCTTGCCCGCAGGCGAGCGCCCGAGGCCCCAGAAGCCGGCGCCTGAGCGGTGCTGCATCGCGGATGATGGCGGGTCAGGACGGGCTAGAGACGATTGACGATCTGCCGGCTCTGATCGCGGAGGGCGCCACGATCATCCGGCGCGAACTCGCGCCTGCCAGCGGCCAGTGGCTGCGCCTGCCGCTGATCCCCGGCACCGAGTCTTTCTCCAACGAATGGCTGCCTGACTACCATGCGCGCCACTCCGCCTGGATCGAGCACGACGTCGCCTGTTATTCGCTGATTGGCGCACGGATTTTTGGGGAGGGCCATCTCTGGCTCGGGAATCGCCTGGTGACCGCGCCCGAAATCATGCCCATCTATGTCGCGGAGCAGCTGGCCGCCCCGGGCGGCTGGGAGGCTCTCCATGCCACCACCCGCCTGCCTGTGCGCGCCATCGATCGGCCTTGTCTGGTAGCCGTCGGCCACGGCACGAAGGTCTATGGGCATTTCGTGATGGAAATGCTGTTTCGCCTCCTCGTGGCCCGTCGCGCTTTTGCGGGAACGCGGTTGCGCTACGGCATTCTTCTGACGGCCGATAGCCCGGCCTGGCTGCTCTCCATTCTCGAAACCGCCCTCGGCATCCCGCGGGAGGACATGGTGTTCTTCGACCCCGCGACCGAGCAGGTGGCGCTGCGCCATGCCTTGGTGCCGACGCTTCTTCTGCAGGATGCGGGCTTTCACCCCTTCGCGAACCGCCTGATCGAGGATTGTCTGCGCGTCCTGAATCTGCCCGCCACTGACCGGCCGCGGCGCCTCTTCGCGGTGCGGCGCGGCTATACAAATCCGGCCGCCCCCACCCGCCTTTGCCTGAACGAGGAGCGGCTGGTGGCCATCGCCGCCGCCCGCCACGGCTTCGTGCCGGTCGCCATGGAAGAGCTGAGCTGGCCCGAGCAGGTCGGCCATTTCCACGACGCGGACAGCATCATCGGCCTCTCCGGCAGCGCGCTGCACACCGCGCTCTTCTCTCGCCCGGGCAGCCGGCTTGCCTCCCTCGGGGTGATGAACTTCACCCAGTCGGACATCGGCGGCCTGCGCCGCCAGTACAACGCTTTCATGGGGGATGGCGTGCCGGTGGAAGGGCATTTCACCGTGGACGAGACGCGGTTCGTGGCCTTCCTCGACGCCTTCTGCGCCTGGCCGGGCCGCCCGCCACCACCGGGCGAGCCGCCCTGGGCCGCACCGGTCAGGTGATGGTGTAGCCGCCGTCGATGACGAGGTTCTCGCCATTGATCATGCCGGCGGCGCGGCTGACCAGATAGAGCACGGCATGGGCGATCTCCTCCGCCTCGCCGAAGCGGCCGACCGGAATCTTGGCGCGGAAACGATCCCCACGCTCACCCACCCAGGTCATCTTGCCCATGGGCGTGTTGATGACGGTGGGCGAGATGGTGTTGCTGGTGATGCCCTTCGGCCCCCATTCGAGGGCGAGAACCTTGCTCATGCCGATGACGCCGGCCTTGCTCGCGCCATAGGCGACGTGATCGTCCAGAGCTACGAGCGCGGCCTGGGAGGCCATGCTGACGATGCGGCCATAGCCGCGGGCGATCATGTGGCGACCGACTTCGCGCGAGAAGAGGAAGGTCGCGCGCAAGTTGACGCTCATCGTCAGGTCCCAGATGTCGTTCGAAAGCTCCGCCGCCGGGGCGACGACGCCGACGCCGACGTTGTTGACGAGGATGTCGATCCGCCCCGTGCGGCCGTGAATCTCGGCCACCACCGCTTCCACTGCCGCCGCGTCTCGCACGTCCACCACGAGGCCGAAGCAGCCCTCCCCGAGCCCCTCGGCGACGGAGGCGACATCAGGGTTCGAATCGACGAGGACGACGCGGGCACCCTGTTCGGCAAGAAGCGTCGCGATGCTGAGCCCGATGCCCCGCGCGCCGCCGGTGACGAGCGCCACCTGTCCGCTCAGATCATAGGCCTGTTCAAGCGTCTTCGGCATCGCGTTTCCTCTCGCTCCCCGGTTCGGCACGCTCGTCTCGGCGGCCCCGCCGCTTATCCCATGGCCTGCGGAGCGAGGCCAGCCGCCCCGCCCTATGGCCGCCGCAGCACCACCGGTCTAACCTCGCGGCCAAGACGGAAAAGGAGGACGTGCCATGGCGGCGAGCGACATCCGGCCCAATCGCATCCGCAGCATCACGGACGCGGGCGGTTCCGTGGTCAACGGCTGGCTCGGCATTCCGGCGGTCTTCTCGGCAGAGTTGATGGCCCAAGCGGGCTGGGACAGCCTGACCGTCGACATGCAGCACGGGTTGATCGACTACGATCATCTTGCCCCGATTCTGACGGCAATCTCGACGACGGGCACGGTGCCCGTTGTGCGCGCACCCTGGCTGGAGCCGGGCATCCTGGGCAAGATCCTGGACGCAGGCGCCTATGGCGTCATCTGTCCGATGATCGAGAGCGCCGCGGACGTCGAAGCCTTCGTGGCAGCGACCAGCTATCCGCCGCGCGGCCGCAGGAGCTTCGGCCCGATCCGCGCGGGCCTCTATGGCGGCCCCGGCTATTTCGCCGGTGCCAACGAGACGATCCTGCGCTTCGCGATGATCGAAACGCCGAGCGCGCTTGCCAATCTCGACGCCATTCTGGCCGTCTCGGGGATCGATGCGGTCTATGTCGGGCCGTCCGACCTGTCGCTCGCGCTCGGTCGCACGCCCCGGCTGGATCAGGAAGATCCCGCGGTGATGGCCGCCATCGCGGAGATCGGGCGCAAGGCCCGCGCCGCCGGGAAGATCGCGGGGATCCACAACGCCCGCCCCACTTATGCCAAGCGCATGATCGCGCTCGGATACAACTTCGTCAGCGTCGGCTCGGACACGCTCTTCATCGCCGAGGGCGCGCGGGGAATGCTTGCCGAGATGCGTGGGGCAGAAACAGAAACCGCGGCCGGGGGCACCGGCCGCGGTTATTGAACTCCGTCGCCCGCGGCCAGGACCGCCGCGGGGCTCACGTCGTTGTCAGCTCGCCTTGGGATCGAGGCGATAGCCACCGGCCTCGGTGATCAACAGCTGTGAGTTGCTGGGATCGGGCTCGATCTTCTGCCGCAGACGATAGATGTGCGTCTCCAGCGTGTGGGTGGTGACGGCTGCGTTGTAGCCCCACACCTCGTTCAGGAGCACCTGGCGCGCCACCGGCTTCGCACCCGCGCGATAGAGGAATTTGAGGATTGCCGCTTCCTTCTCCGTCAGGCGGATGCGGCGGTTCTTCACCGGCTCGTGCAGCAGCTTCGTCGCCGGGCGGAAAACGTAGGGGCCGATGTTGAAGACCGCATCCTCGCTGTTCTCGAACATGCGCAGCTGGGCGCGCAGCCGGGCCATGAGTTCGGACAGACGGAACGGCTTAGACACGTAATCATTGGCGCCCGAATCGAGGCCGCGCACCACATCGGTTTCTTCCGCCGATCCGGTCAGCATGATGATCGGCAGCTTGAAGCCGCGCTCGCGCAGCTGGGTGCAATAGTCCCGGCCGTCACCGTCCGGCAGGCTGACGTCGAGGATGAGCGCATCGAAGCGCACGCCCGACTTGCCCAGGGCTTCGTCCGCCTCGGCGACCGAGCCGGCTTCGGTCGCCCGAAACTCGCCATCCATCACCAGCTGTTCGGCCAGAGTGGATCGCAGCGCCAGATCGTCATCCACGATGAGGATCGCCCGCTCATCTCCGTTCGGCTTTTCTGTCACCTTCTTCCTCTCGTCCTGCGCCACCGTATCAGACATAGACCGTCTCCAATTTCCAGGCCTGCGTTTCGAGGCCTGCCAGCGGGACGCAGCACGAAGCCGCAGCACCCGCCGACGAATTCTTACCCGGCTCGACCCCGGTCCTATTCATGTCGAGCACGATATGGGGCACCTCACGAAGTTTACTACAATCTCTTTGTGCTTTTTTCTTGACGAGAAAAAAGCCGAGCACATGGATATCGATCGCCCTGGCTGCCCCGCGCCACCGCTCTTGGCAAGCCGTTCGTCGTCCCTCAGGCGGAACGAACCTCGATACCGAGCAGCCCATTGGCCAGAACCTCCCGCAAATGCACGAGATCGAGCGCAATGCACCCTGCCGTCGGCCCTCTTTCCAGCGTCGTCAGGTGCAGAAAGATCGCCGACCCGCGCCCGGAGACCGGAGGATCGTCATTCCATCCCAATACCCCCACCACATCATACACGTGATCGTCCCGCCAAAGCGCCTCGTGCCGACCCGCATAGGGAAGACGCACGTATCGATTATACGCCTTGTCCGCCGGATCGTCGCACCACCCATCCTGCGGTGCCAGGGGCTCGATCGGCACCGCTGCGCGCGGCGGCGGCACGCGGTCCGCTCGATAGAAGACACGACGCAGCGGTAGCAGCCCGACCGGCGTCGCGCCATCACCCTCCTCCTTATCGGTCCTGATACCGCCACGACCGAAGCAGGCAGGGTATCGCTCTGATTCGAGCCGTAAAACCCCGTCGGACATCATTATTCCGTAAGTCATGAGCGGGTGGCTATACCAGGAATGTGGCAGGCTTTAGCGCGGCAGCCTTCCGAAACATGAAATTGTCCTCAGATTTTTGTTACCTTTCCCGCCGTTTGCTTGGCTATCGTCCGGCATGCATGCCGTAGAGGTACCCCAAGGGCGATGGACCATCCCGCCACCCCACGAGACACCCTCACATCCGGCGGGTGGGTGCTGCACCGGGTCATCGTGCCCGGACCCGGCTCGGACGCGCTTCTGACGACCGGTCCCGCTGCCGAGGCATCACCGGCGGGCTCTCCCCGCGGGATCCTCGCGGCCGTCGCGCACAATGCGGATACGACGGCCGAGGTCGCGACCCCGGGCGAACGTCCATCGCTCGTCGCGCTGCGTGGTCTCGCCGAAGGATATTACGGCGCCCGGCCGACGCTCGGCCCGGCACAAGCGCTGCAGCAGGCGCTGACCGCCATCAACCGCTGGATGTTCGCCTCGCGCGGCGTCGATGCAACGCGCCCCGGCCTTGCCGCCTCGCTATCCGCCGTCGTCTTCGCCGGCCGAATCGCGGCCATTCTCCAGATCGGCGGCGGCATGGTGCTGCGGATGCGGGCAGGCGAGGTCACGCATCTGACGACGCCGCAATTCTTCCGCCTCGCTGGCCAGTCCCTCCAGCTGCGCCGCGCCCTGGGCACGGACGATCGTATCCTGCTCGACTATCAGGAAGAGCCGGTGCTGCCGGGCGACCGCTATATCCTGCTGAGTGAGACGCGCAGCCCCACCAGCCTCAACGGGTCGATCGACGGACGGGCGCTGACGACGCTCTGCCGCTCCTACGAAGTCGCCGAGGTCCTGGCCGAGCGGCTCGCCGCCTTCCCCTTCCGTCCGCGCGGCGCCGGGGGAGACGGGGAAGACGCGCCGCCAAGTCGCTCGATCATCGTGCTCGACGTCGAGAGCCTGCCGGAGCCGACGGTTGCCGCCTCCGAGGCGATGCTGGCCGACCTGCCGCTGGCACCGGTGCCGCAGGAGGGCGAGGTGCTGGACGGCTATCGCATCGGCCGCACGCTGCACCGGGGCGCCTATACCCTGCTCAAACGTGCCGTCGATCTCCGCAGCAAGGAGGCGGTGGTTCTGAAATTCCCCCTTCCCGCGATGCTGGCCGACCGCGTGTTTCAGGCGGGCTTCGCGCGCGAGAGCTGGATTGGCACGGCCATTCACAGCCCGGTCGTCGGGCGCGTGCTGCCGGCGGAACCGGGCCGGCGCTCCTGCCTCTATATCGCCATGCCCGAATACCGAGGCGAGACACTGGAAAATCGCATCGCCCGCGAGCCACGCTTCGCCTTACAGGACATCGTCTCCATCGGCATCCAGCTCTGCCGGGCGGTGGAGGATCTGCGCGCCGTGCAGGTGCTGCATCGGGATCTCAAGCCCGAGAACGTCATGCTGCTGCAGGGCGGCGGCCTGCGGCTGCTCGATCTAGGCCTCGCCTATCTCGCGGGGGTGGAGGCGGATGCAGCCCAAGGCCTCGCCGGCACCATCCGCTACATGGCGCCCGAACTGCTGCGCGGGACCGCGGGCCCCGATGACCGCAGCGAGGTCTACGCCCTCGGCGTCATCCTCTACCGGCTCGCGGCCTATGGCCATTTCCCGCGGCCCGGGGCGGACATCCGCCACGCGCTCGGCCGTCAGCGGCCCGACCTGCCGCCACGGCTTGCCGATGCGATCGCGCAGGCACTCGAGCTCGACCCCACGAAGCGGCCGCAACAGGCCGCCCTCCTTGCCAAGGATCTCGCCGCCGCCCTGCGAGACCACAGCTTCGGGCGCAAGCGAAAGGGTCCTCGTCTGAACCCCTTCCGCCTGCTCAGCCCGCTCGCCTTCTGGCGCGGCCTCGCCATCCTGCTGGCCCTGGCGCTGGCGGCGACCCTTGCCCTGCATCCGCCATGATGAGGATGCATACGCCCTTCTCGCGGGATGACCCGGGCGGTGCCCCGGTGGTAAGAGGCGCCCGCCGCAAGCCGAGAGAACGCCGTTTTGCCCGAATCAGCACCATCCCTCCCGATCCACGAAGAGCCGCGGGCGCCTGCGGACCGCGCTGGCGGGCTCGCCAGCCTGGCCGGGCGGCATGGCCCGCTCGTCCGCCAGTTCCTGCAATTCGGCGTGGTCGGCACGGCGGGCTTCCTGGTCGACAACGCCTTCGTCTACACGGCGCATTTCGTCTTCGGGCTCGGCCTGATCCTGGCGGGTCTCCTCTCCTTCTTCGTGGCCGCCACCGGCAACTGGTTCCTCAACCGCATCTGGACCTTCCGGGGCGCGAGCACCGGCCGACTGCACCACGAGTGGCTGCGCTACCTCGGCACCAACGCCATCGGCTTCGTGCTCAACCGCGGCGTCTACATCGCCCTGATCGCGACCACGGCGATCTGCGTCGCGCATCCGGTGCTGGCCCTGGCGGCCGGGTCGATCGCCGGCCTCGGCGTCAACTTCGTCATGTCCCGCCGGATCGTCTTCCGGTAACCATCGCCTCGGCATGATGCGCATCCTGGCCGGCCGTCTTCCGGACGCCGCCGGCTACGATGGCGACATCTTGATCCTCTGCCTCGGCCGCGCCGCCGAAACCGAGGCCGCGATCCGCTCCGCCCTCGGCCAGACCGACCTCAGCCGGCATCTCATCCTTTTCGACCAAGGCTCCGACGCGGCGACGCTCGCCGGTTTCGGCCGGCTCATCGAGGGGCGGGAGGACGCGGTGCTGGTGACTGCGGGGGCGAATCTGGGGGTCGCCGAAGGCCGCAACCGCGCGGCCGCGCTCGGCCACGGCCGCGCGATCCTCGTGCTCGACAATGACGCGACCTTTGCGGATGCGACGGTCGCCGCCCGGGCCGTAGCCCTGCTCGATGCCGAACCCAATCTCGCCGTGCTCGGTTTTCGCATCATGAATGAGGACGGCAGCGACGAGGATCATGCCTCCTGGGGCTATCCCGAGGCTTTGCGACCGCAGGCGGCCGGCCGCTTCGCCGCCGCCACCTTCGTCGGCGCCGGCCATGCCATCCGCCGCGCCGCCTGGGACGCGGTGGGCGGTTACGACGCCACGCTCTTCTTCACCTGGGAGGAGTTCGACTTCGCCCTCCGCGCCATCGACCGAGGATGGCGGCTGATGCATGCGGGCGATCTCGCGGTCCATCACAAGCTCGCGATGGCAGCGCGCGTCGGCTGGGAAGAGACGCGCTGGTTTCTCTACCTCCGCAACCGGCTCTACATCGCCCGCAAATGGAAAACCTCGCGCTCCGCTCTTCTGCTGCGCGTGCTTGCCTATTCGTTGCGGAGCCTCCGTATCGGCTTGCTGGCGCAGGGCCTTGCGGGGATGCGGGCCGGGTTGCGCCTGCCGCTGCCCGAGCCGGCACGGCCCTTGTCGGTCGCCGCGCAGGATTATCTGCGTATAACCGATACGATATGGCGGGGCGGCCCCTTCGCGCGTCTGCGGCGCGAGGTCTGGGTCGCCTTGCCATCGTCCCGCCGGAAACATTCCGGACATAGCGTTGTTACAAAGCGACCTTAAGGCGGGGCCAGCGCCCTGACTGGGGCCATGTCCTTCGACCACAGGGGATTGCGTGATCCGTCGCCTTTTCTGCCGTCTCGCCCTGGGGCCCCTCGGCATCCTGCCCCTGCTGCCGCTCGCCGGCTGCGATCTCGGCCCCGACTACCATAAGCCGGCCTCCGCCGTGCCGGCCGCCTTCACCTCCCCCGGTGCCACGACCGCCAGTGGCACCGACACCCGCGGCCCGGCGCCGATCTGGCCGACGACGCGGTGGTGGGAAGGCTATGGCTCGGCTGACCTCAACCAGCTCGAGCAGGAGGCGATCGCCCATAACTACACGGTGCAGGGCGCGATCGCGGCGGTGGAAGCGGCGGATGCCGCCGTCCGCGTCGCGGGTGGGGCGCTGCTGCCGAGCGTCAGCGGCTCGCCCGGCGTGAGCTGGAGCCAGGTGAACGCCGGCGGCACCAGCAGCAGCGGCAGCCTGGTCGCCAACAACAACGGCACGCTCACCCGGGTAGGTGCCGGCATCGTCGACACCCGCACCTATAGCGCGACCCTCTCCGCCTCCTACGAAGTGGATTTCTGGGGCAAGAACCGTGCGACCTTCAAAGCGGCCGAGGCCAGCGCCATGTCGGCCCGCTATGCGGCGCAGGTGACGGCGCTGACCATCGTCGCCGATGTCGCCGACACCTACTTCCAGGCCCTCGCCTATCAGGACGAGCTGGAGGTCGCCCGCCGCAATCTCGCCGCCGCTGAGCAACTGCTGCAGGTCGAGCAGGGGCGTCTCGCGGCAGGCTACGCCTCGATGCTGGACGTGGCCCAGCAGGCCGCCCTCGTCGCCGGGCAGCGTGCTAATATCCCGAACCTGGTCTCCCTCGAACGCCAGGAAGTGATCGCGCTCGGCATCCTCGTCGGCCGACCGCCGGAGGAGATCGCGATCCATCCGGGCTCCCTGACAACGCTCAGCATCCCGCCGGCGGTGCCGGGCCTGCCGCTGGAACTGCTACGCCGCCGGCCCGACGTGGCGGAGGCCGAGGCCGATCTCGTCGCCGCCGTCGCCACCACCCGCGCGGCGCGGGCGGCGCTCTTTCCATCGCTCACCCTGTCCGGCTCCATCGGCTGGGAGAACGGCGCCCTCGCCGGGCTGCTGACCCCCCAATCCCTGGTGATCAATGCGGCCGCGAGCGTCACCCAGACGCTCTTCGACAATGGCGCCCTGTCCGGCCAGGTTGCCGAAGACCGCGCCCTCGCGAAGGAGAAGGTGGCCTCTTACCAGGAAGCGGTGCTGCAGGCCTATACGGACGTCGAGACCGCACTGACCCAGCTCTACTACACCGCCCAGCAGCAGCAGCTGCAGGAAGCGGCGGTCCAGCAGGCGACGCTCGCGAGCAACGTCGCGCGCGCGCAGCTCGATGCCGGCACGGTCGACATCACCACGCTGCTCTCGGCGCAGCAGACTCAGCTGACCGACGAGAACACGCTGGTGACGGTGCAGCTCGCCCGTTTCCAGGCCTCCGTCGCGCTGATGCAGGCGCTCGGCGGCGGCTGGCAACAGACGACGCCCGCGACCGCGGCGCCGGTGCCCGCCATCAACCCCTCCCCCATTCCGTGAGCCTGACGATGACGGACGACATGACCCCGCGCCCCGCCCATATCCGGGGCCGCACCCGCCTGCGTCTCGCGGGCATCGCCCTTACCCTGGTCCTGGCCGCGCCAGCGCTTCATGGCGCGCAGGCGGCAGGCCGGCGGGACAAGACGCCCAAGGACCAGGCGACGCCGGTGACGGTCGTCACCGTCACGAAGCAGGACGTGCCGGTGGTGCTGACCGGCCTCGGCACCGTCCAGGCCTCCAACACCGTCACCATCAGCCCGATGGTCACGGGGCCGATCGTCTCCATCGACTTCACGGAAGGCCAGGAAGTGAAGAAGGGCGACATCCTGGCGCAGATCGATCCGCGCACCTATCAGGCGACGCTGGACCAGGATCGCGGTAAGCTGGCGCAGGACCAGGCGACGCTCGCCGGCGCGCTGCGCGACCTCGCGCGCTACCAGAAGCTGTCCGGCACCTCCTACATCTCGAAGCAGACGGCCGAGGACGAGGAAGCGACGGTGGCCGAGACCCGCGCCCTGATCGAACAGGACAAGGCGGCGATCGCCGAGGCCCAGACCAATCTCGACTATTGCACCATCCGCGCGCCGGTGGACGGCCGTCTCGGTGTCCGCAACGTCGACATCGGCAACATCGTCTCCGCCGGCAGCAGCACGGGCATCGTGACGCTGACCACGCTGAAGCCGATCGCTGTCGTCTTCACCCTGCCGCAGCAGAACCTGCCGCAGATCATCGACGGCGCGCGGCAGGGGCCGCTGCCCGTCTCCGTCGATCCCGAAGGTGACACCAGCGGCCCGCAAGAGACGGCGACGCTCGGCGTCATCGACAACCAGGTGAACAGCACCACCGGCACCATCGAGCTGAAGGCCTATTTCCCGAACACCGACGAGCACCTGTGGCCGGGCGGCTTCGTCACCGCGCACCTGACGGTCAAGACGCTAAAGGACGTGCTGACCGTGCCGCCGGCCGCCGTGCAGACCGGGCCGAGCCAGAGCTTCGTCTACGTTCTGCAGAAGGACGGAACCGTCAAGCAGGTGAACGTCACCGTCGGCCAGCAGGATGACAAGCGCGCCGTACTGCAAAGCGGCGTCGCCGCCGGCGATCAGGTGGTGCTGCAGGGCGCCTCGCGCCTCAGCGACGGCTCCAAGGTGACGATCATGCCGTCCGACGCCCAAGGCCAGCAGACGGCGACGACGCCCACCGGCAAGAGCGACGCTGACGCCTCGAAGAGCAAAGCGGCGAAGACCCAGTGAGCGTTTCTTCGCCTTTCATCGCGCGGCCGATCGCGACGGCGCTGCTCGCCGTCGCCGTGCTGCTGTCGGGCCTGCTCGGCTACATGGAGCTGCCCGTATCCTCCCTGCCCGAGGTCGAGTTCCCCACCATCGAGGTGACGACGCAGCTGCCGGGCGCCGGGCCGGATACGATCTCCAAGCTCATCACCGCGCCTCTCGAACGGCAGCTGGGTGAAATTCAGGGCGTGGTCGGCATGACCTCGACCAGCTCCCAGGGGCTCAGCCAGATCATTCTGCAATTCTCGCTCGACCGGAACATCGACGATGCGGCGCAGGATGTGCAGGCGGGCATCAATGCCTCCGGTGGCACATTGCCGACCTCGCTGCCCTATCCGCCGACCTATGCGAAGGTGAACCCGGCCGATACGCCGATCCTGACACTGGCGCTGACCTCCAAGACCGTACCGCTCTACACCCTGGCGGATGACGCGGTAACGCTGCTGCAGCCGAAGCTCGCGCAGATCAGCGGCATCGGCCAGGTGACGGTGCTGGGCGGCATGCGCCAGGCCTTCCGCATCCAGGCCGACCCGGCGCGCCTCGCCGCCTACAGCCTGTCGCTCGAAGACATCCGCAACGCGGTGACCGACGGCAACCAGAACGGATCCAAGGGCGGTTTCGACGGGCCGGCACAGGCGGTGACGGTCGGCGCCAATGACCAGTTGGAGACGGCGAAGGATTATTCCGACCTCGTCATCACCTATCGCAACGGCGCCCCCGTCCGGCTGCGGGACGTCGCGACCGTCGTGACCGGGATGGAGAACAACCAGACCGACGTGCGCTTCAACGGGCAGCCTGCCGTCGTGCTCTCCATCCAGCGTCAGCCGGGCGCCAATATCGTCGCGACCGCCAATCTCGTGAAGGAGGCGCTGCCGCAGCTCGAAGCCTCGCTGCCCGGCGCGGTGAAGATCCAACTCGTCAGCGACCGCACGACGACGATCCGCGCTTCCGTACGGGACGTGCAGTTCACGCTGCTGCTGTCCGTGCTGCTCGTGGTGCTCGTGATCTATCTCTTCCTGGGATCGGTGCGGGCCACCATCATCCCGGGGGTCGCCCTGCCGCTGTCGCTGATCGGCACCTTCGGGATCATGTATTTCCTCGGCTACGGGCTCGACAACCTGTCGCTGATGGCGCTGACCATCGCGACCGGCTTCGTGGTCGACGACGCGATCGTCATGATCGAGAACGTGGTGCGCTTCATCGAGGAGGGGCATCCGCCGCTGGAAGCCGCCTATCGCGGTGCGCGGCAGATCGGCTTCACCATCATCTCCCTCACCATCTCGCTCATCGCCGTCTTCATCCCCCTGCTCTTCATGACCGGCGTGGTCGGCAAGCTCTTCCACGAATTCGCGGTCACGCTGTCAGTCGCGGTGATCGTCTCCGCCGTCGTCTCCCTCACGCTGACGCCGATGATGTGCGGACGCATCCTCAAGCCCGCCGCCGCGGAACGGCCCGGCTGGCCCGCGCGCATGGCGGAAGCGGGTTTCATGCGGCTGCTCGGCCTCTATCGGGTGACGCTGCGCTGGGTGCTGCGGCGGCAGCGGCTGACGCTGCTGATTTCGGTGGCGACGCTGGTCGGCACCATCCTGCTCTACGTGATCGTGCCCAAGGGCTTCCTGCCGAGCCAGGACACCGGCTCGGTCATCGCCATCACCGAAGCCTCCCAGACCATCTCGATTCCGGCGATGGTGGCGCTGCAGGACCGCGCGGCCGCGGCCTTTCGCCACGTCCCCGGCGTGACCAACGTGGTCTCCGTCGTCGGCACGGGCACGACCAACACCACGCCCAATTCCGGCCAGATCACGGTGACCCTCGCGCCTATCGGCAGCCGCCCGAACGTGCAGTCGATCATCGCCGATCTGCGCCAGGCGGCCGCGCAGATCGCCGGCCTCACCATCTACTATCAGGCCGTGCAGGACATTCAGCTCGGCACCAGCGTAACGGCCAATGCCTATCAATACCGCCTGGCGGACACCGATCAGGCGACGCTGGACCAGTTCGTGCCGCAACTCGTGCAGAAACTCGCGACCCTGCCGGAGATCGAGCACGTCAACAGCGACCAGCAGGTCAATGGTGCCGCCGTCTCCATCCAGGTGGACCGGGCTCAGGCGGCGCGGCTCGGCGTGCCCATGCAGACCGTCGAGAACATCCTGGACGATGCCTTCGCCCAGCGGCAGATCTCGACCATCTTCGGCCAGACGAACCAGTATCGTGTCATTCTGGAAGTCGCGCCCGAGTTCATGACGAGCCCGGCCATGCTCGACCGGCTCTACTTCCCCGGCAACGTCACGAGCAGCAGCGGCGGCACCAACGCGAACAGCAACAGCGCCAACAGCACCACCTCGTCCTCCTCCTCGACATCGGTTTCCTCAGGCAGTTCCAATACTCAGACGGCGACGAGCAGCGCCTCCACCGGCACCTCTTCCTCTACCTCGGCGCAGATCCCGCTGGGCGCCTTCGCGACCGTCACACGCACCGTCTCCCCGCTGTCGATCATGCATGACGAGCAGTTTCCGGCGGCGACCATCGGCTTCGATCTCGCGCCCGGCGTCTCCCTCGGGGAAGCGATCAAGGCCATCACGCGTGCCGAGCAGGAAATCGGCATGCCGGCAACGATCACCGGCAGCTACCAGGGCAATGCTGCCGAGTTCCAAAGCTCGCTTGCCTCCGAACCCTGGCTGATCCTGGCCGCGGTCGTGGTGATCTACATCGTGCTCGGCGTGCTCTACGAAAGCATGATCCATCCGGTGACGATCCTCTCGACCCTGCCCTCCGCCGGCATCGGCGCGCTGCTCGCCCTCATCCTGACCGGCAACGATCTCTCGATCGTCGCCCTCGTCGGCGTCGTGCTGCTGATGGGCATCGTCAAGAAGAACGCCATCATGATGATCGACTTCGCGATCGAGGCGCAGCTGCACGCGCGCAAGACCCCGGCGGAAGCGATCGAGGAAGCCTGCCTGCTGCGCTTTCGCCCGATCATGATGACGACGATGGCGGCTCTTCTCGGCGCGCTGCCGCTGATGCTGGAGGGGGGCGCCGGGGCGGAGCTGCGGCAGCCGCTCGGCATCACCATCGTCGGCGGCCTGCTGCTCAGCCAGCTGCTGACGCTCTACACCACGCCGGTCATCTATCTCGCGATGGAGCGCCTGCGGCCGAGGACGCGCGCCCGCCGGGCGGCGGCCGGAACGGCGAGCTGAGCGGCCGGTGTCGCTCTCCCGCCCATTCATCCGCCGGCCCATCGGCACCTTCCTGCTCGCGATCGGGCTGATGATCGCGGGGGCGGTCGCCTATCGGTTCCTGCCGGTGGCGTCCATCCCGAACGTCGATCTGCCGGCAGTGGTGGTCTTCGCGAGCCGTCCGGGCGCGAGCCCCGAGACGATGGCCAATTCGATCGCGGCACCCCTGGAGCGGCATCTCGGCCAGATTCCGGGGTTGAACGAGCTCACCTCGGTCAACTCCACCGGTTCCTCCAGCATCATCTGCATCTTCGACGTCAACCGGAACATCGATGGCGCCGCCGCCGACGTGCAGGAAGCGATCAACGCCTCCGAAGCCGATCTTCCGTCGGACCTGCCCTCGGCCCCCTATTACCGGAAGTTCAACCCGTCCGACGCGCCAGTGATGACGATCGCGCTGACCTCGGACACGCTGTCGATCGCGCAGATCTTCGATGCCGTGGACACGATCCTCGTGCAGCGCCTGTCGCAGATCAACGGCGTCGCCAACGTCTCCGAAAGCGGCGCGGACAAGCCGGCGGTGCGCGTGCAGCTCAACCCCACGCTGGTCGCCAATGCCGGGCTTTCCGCCGAAAGCATCAGCCAGACCATCGGCAATGCCAACGTCGTCCAGCCGGTGGGCACCATCGAAGGGCCGAAGCACGCCTACAACATCCTGATCAACGGTCAGCTCAAGGATGCGAAGGAGTATGGCGACCTCGTCATCGCCAAGACCGCGAACGGCGTGATGCGGCTGCGCGACCTCGGCCAGGTGATCAACAGCGTCGCGACGCTGCGGCTCGCCGCCTGGGACGGACAGAAGCCCGCGATCCTTCTCGACATCACCAAGCAGCCCGGCGCCAACGTGATCGACACGGTGGACGGCGTGAAGAAGAGCCTGCCGGAACTGATGAAGCTGATGCCGGCCGGCATCCACGAGACCATCCTGACCGACCGCACGACGACCATCCGCGCGAGCGTGGCCGACGTGCAGTTCACCCTGCTGCTGACCGTCTTCCTCGTCCTCGCCGTCGTCATCGTCTTCCTGCAGCGCACCGTGCTGACGATCGCCGCTGGCGTCACCATTCCGCTCTCGATCGCCGGCACGCTGGCCGGCATGTGGTTCGAGGGCTTCACGATCGACAACTTCTCACTGCTTGCCATCACCATCTCGGTCGGCTTCGTGGTGGACGATGCGATCGTCATGATCGAGAACATCCACTCCCATGTGGAGCGCGGCATGTCCCCCATGCGGGCGGCGCTCCGCGGCGCCGGACAGATTGGCTTCACCGTGCTGTCCATCACCATTTCGCTGATCGCCGTCTTTTCCCCCATGGTCCTGATGCCGGGCATCATGGGAAAGCTGTTCCACGAATTCGCGATGACCCTGGTGCTGGCCGTCAGCGTTTCCGCCGTCGTGTCCCTCACCGTCACGCCCATGATCTGCGCCTGGTTCATGCGGCCGGAAAATCCCGGCACGCGCCGGCGGCTGCACCGGCGGATCGGGCGGCGCCTGGCCCTCGGCTTCGACCGCGGGTTCAACGCGGTGTTGCGCGCCTATGGCCGCAGCCTGGACTGGTGTCTGCGCCACCGCATCCTGATGAACCTCGTCACCCTGGCGACGGTGTTCCTGACGATCTGGCTTTACGTCATCGTGCCCAAGGGCTTCATGCCGAACGAGGATACCGGCCTTCTGCTGGGCCAGACCATGGCGGCGCCGAACATCTCCTTCAAGGCGATGGAAACGCTGCAGCGGCGCGTCGTCGCCGTGCTGCTGAAGGACCCGGCGGTCGCCGAAGTGGGCAGCCGCATCGGCGTCGCCAACGGCTTCTCATCCCTCAACCGCGGCAATCTCTATGTCTCCCTCAAGCCGATCGGTGAGCGCAAGCTGACCTCGGACGAGGTCATCGCCCGGCTGCGCACGCCACTCGCGAAGATCGCCGGGATCCAGACCTTCCTCATGTCGCAGCAGGATCTGCGGACCGGCGGCCGGCAGAGCGCCAGCGACTACGACTTCGTGCTGTCGGGGGACAATCTCGCCGAATTGCAGACCTGGGCGCTGAAGCTCGAAGCCAAGCTCAAGACCATCCCGCAGCTGACGGATATCTCGAGCGATCAGGACCGTGCCAGCCCTGAGGTGGACGTGATCGTCGACCGGGCGAAGGCCGCGCGCCTGCAGATCACCATGCAGGACGTGGACGAGGCGCTGAACAACGCCATCGCCCAGCGCCAGATCTCCACCATCTACGACCAGCGCAACCAGTACAAGGTGGTGCTGGAGGCGCTACCCGGCCTGCAGCTCGATCCCTCGCAGCTCGACCGGATCTATGTCGGCAGCAGCCAAGGCAATCAGGTGCCGCTCTCCGCCATCGCGCATTACCAGGCGACGACGGCGCCGGTGACGGTCCGGCACCAGGGCCAGTTTCCGGAAGCGACGGTCAGCTTCAGCCTGAAGCCCGGCACCTCGATCAGCCAGGGCACGGCGCTCGTGCAGCAGGCGGTCGCCCAGATCTTCATGCCCGCCGACATCCATACGGAATATGCCGGCAATGCGAAGCTGTTCCAGCAATCGGCCAATGCTGAGCCGATGCTGCTGCTGGTCGCGATCCTCTCGATCTACATCGTGCTGGGCGTGCTGTACGAGAGCCTAACGCAGCCGCTCACCATTCTCTCCACCCTGCCTTCGGCTGGAGTGGGCGCGCTGCTTGCCCTGCTCGCGACGGGGACGCAGCTTTCCATCATCGCGCTGATCGGCATCTTTCTGCTGATGGGCATCGTGAAGAAGAACGCCATCATGCTGGTGGATTTCGCGCTGGAGGCGGAGCGGACGCGCGGCATGGCGCCGGTCGCCGCGATCAAAGCCGCGAGTCTCGCCCGTTTCCGGCCGATCATCATGACGACGCTTGCCGCGATCCTCGGCGCCGTGCCGCTCGCCTTCTCCTTCGGCATCGGCTTCGAATATCGGCGCCCCTTGGGCATCGCCATCATCGGCGGCCTGCTCGTCTCCCAGCTTCTCACCCTCTACACGACGCCCGTGCTCTATGTGGCGCTACAGCGCCGGTGGCGGTGGCGGCGGAGGACACGGCTGATCCCGCAGAGCTGAGGGACGCCCACGGCTCCGATGAGGCCGGAGCCCTGGCATATCGCGCTGGGATATCTGCTTTCTTGCCCGGATGGCGCTCTCTGCCTATTTATTGCCACAGAGTGACACGCCCGGAAGGTGCGGCCCGGTGGCGATCCTTTCGCCGTCTGGCCTTCGGCCGGGAAGGACGGGAGGAGAGAAGCCATGGATGCCACGGTCAATCCATTCGAGGGCGACGAAGGCACGGTGGTTCCCCGGTCCCGGATGAGCGGCCTTCTCCGCGCCACCCAGGTGCTGGACCGCCTGGTGGTGGAGGGCAAGGCGACCTCCGCCTACGATCTGGCCAAGGCCATCCGCGCACCGGTTTCGACCATCTATGGCGTGGTGGACGCGCTGGTGCAGGCGGGGCTGCTGGAGCGGGACGATGCCGGCGCCGTCTGGTTCGGCAGCCGCATGTATCACTATGGTCTGGCCTATGGCCGCAACGTCGACCTGCTGCGCGAGGCCCGCACGGAGATGCGGAAGCTCGCGGAGGAGCTGGGCGAGACGGTGCAGCTCTGCGCCCGCCATGGCGGCGTCGTCGTCATTCAGGACATGGCGGAAGCCTCCCGCAATCTGCGCGTGTCCAGCCGGATCGGAGCGCAGGTGCCGCTGAACTGGAGTGTTTCGGGCCGGTTCTTCCTGGCCCATCTGCCGCAGCACGAGCAGATGGAGCTGTTCCGGCAATATGCCGTGCCCTCGGCCACCGGCCGCGCGCCGATGGACCCGCGCACCTTCGTGGCGCTGTCCGACGAAGCCCGCCGCCTCGGCTATGCGACGCAGCTCTCCGGCGCGGATGAGGGCATCGCCTGTGTCGCAGCGCCGATCATGAACGCCTCGGGCATCTGTGAGATGACGATGAGCATCATCATGCCGGAGATGCGGGTCCGCGAATCCTTGGATCGCTTTGCGGACGCCGCCAGGGCAGCCTGTGCGCGGGTGGAGGCCCGGGTCGGCTGGCGCCCCTTCGGCCCGATGGGTCTGCCGGCGAAGCGCAGCGCGCCCGCCGCTGCGGCCGAGGCCGCGGCCAGCCCCGCGCAATACGAGGTGGTGGGCTGAGCCAGCCCGCCCCTGCCCCCGCTTGCGGAGCGGCGCAAAGCTTCCTATAAGCCGGCTCCCCGCGGAGAGGTGCCAGAGTGGCCGATTGGGGCGGTCTCGAAAACCGTTGTGCGTGCAAGCGTACCGTGGGTTCGAATCCCACCCTCTCCGCCATTCCGTCCCATCTCCGATGCTGGCGCGTTTGTCCTCGCCCTGGCGCGGCAGAGCGGCATCCGGGCCTTTTTGCACGCGGGCGACCGGAACCTAGAGAACAGGTAGACCCTTGGCACAGACGACCCCCGATCGCGTGGTGACCTATGCCGTGGCCGATATCCACGGCCGGCTCGACCTGCTTTCTGCCCTGCTCGACCAGATCGAGGCTGATGCCGCCGCGCGCGGGGCGCGCGCGAAGATCGTCTTCACCGGGGACTATCTGGACCGGGGCGCTGATTCCTATGGCGTGATCGAGCGTCTCATCGCCGGCCCCGGACGCCCGGGCGACAGCTTCCTGTGCCTCCGCGGCAATCACGACGATCTCTTCGTTCGCAGCGTGACCACCGGCCGCGAGGTTCCGGACTGGGCCTGGTTCCTCTTCGACCATACGCTGCAGAGCTATCGGGCGGCGGGAGACGAGAGAGACATGGGCGCGCGCCTGCGGCGCCATGTCGACTTCATCACCGCCCTGCCCCTCACCCATGACGATGGCCGCTACCTCTTCGTCCATGCCGGCATCCGGCCTGGCCTGTCGCTCGAAGCGCAGGAAGAGGAAGACCTGCTCTGGATTCGGGAGGAGTTCCTGACGCACCAGGGGCCGCTGCCCCGGCGCGTCGTGCATGGGCATACCATCATCGGCGACCGGCCGATCTTCACCGAGAACCGGATCTCCGCCGATACCGGCGCCTATCGCTCGGGCATCCTGACCGCCATCGTGCTGGACGGCGCAGAAGAGAGCTTCCTGCAGGCGGTGGGGCAGCCGGATGAGAGTGCGATCGCGCGCGAACACGTCCTGCACGAGGCGGTGCTGCGCGGAAACCCGCCGGCGACGCTCGACCGCACGCCCTGGCTGCGGCGCAAAGCGTTCGCCGGGGTCTGAGCCGGGCGCGGCCTCAGGCCGCCGCCTCGCCCTCCAGCGCGCGGCGCACGATCATCTCGGCGATCGGAATGGCCGAGGTCGCCGCCGGAGAGGGCGCGTTGCACACGTGCAGCATCCGCGCGGTCGATAGAAACAGGAAATCGTGCACCAGCGTGCCGTCCGCCATCACCGCCTGCGCGCGGATGCCGGCCTCGTGCGGCAGCAGGTCGGCTTCCGTGAGGTTCGGGCAGTAGCGGCGGCAGGCTTCGAGGTAGAGGGATTTCGAAAGACTGCGCCGCATCTCGCCGATGCCGGAGGCCAGGTGCTGGCGCATGACGCGCCAGAAGCCGGGAAAGCGAAGATACGCGGCGATGTCCGGCAGCGAAGCGGCCAGGCGCGGATAGCCTTCGCGCGACAGGCCGAGCACCGCATTCGGCCCGACGGTCAATGAACCGTCGATCATCGGCGTCAGATGAATGCCGAGAAACGGCAGGTCCGGGTCTGGCACCGGATAGATGAGGTGGGAGACGAGCCCGCTCTTCTCCGGCCGCAGGCGGTAGTATTCGCCACGGAAGGGAATGATCTGATGCGTGATGGCAAGCCCCGCACGCTTGGCCAGCCGGTCAGACTGTAGACCCGCACAGGCGATCAGGCGCGCAGCCGCCCAGCGGCGGGGCCCCGCGCCCACGGTGACCGCGGCACTGCCCTCCTCGATCCGGTCCACCACGACGTTGGTTGCGATCTCGCCGCCCGCGGCAACGATCTCCGCCGCCATGGCCCGGCACACCGCGCGATAATCGACGATCCCCGAGGACGGAACGAAGATCGCGCCGAGACCGCGTACCTCCGGCTCGCGGGCGGAGAGCTCGGCCGCCGTGAGATGCTCGAAGGCGATGCCGTTCTCGGCGGCATTGGTCGCGAGCGCCGCGAGGCGCGACAGTTCGAGTTCATCGGTCGCGACGACGAGCTTGCCCGGCGTGCGGAAGGGAATGCCGTGGCTCTGGCAGAAGGCCTTGGTCGCCTCCGCCCCCCGGCGGCAGAGATCCGCCTTCAGGCTGCCGGGCTTGTAATAGATGCCGGCGTGAATCACGCCGCTGTTGTGGCCGGTCTGATGACGGCCGAGCGTCGCTTCCTTCTCCAGCAGCAGAACGCGCGTGCCTGGGTGCCGGAGCAGCACCGCGCGGGCGGTGGCGAGGCCAACGATACCGCCGCCGATGATGCACACGTCATGAGTCGTCATGTGCGGACTATCGGCCCGGTTGCCGCCGGGCCGCAAGAGCCGGCCCGCCCTCACCATCCCGGAGCGGCGGCCGCGCAAAGCCGCGCCCAGAGCACGTCGAAATTCGGGGTGGACGGCTCCTCCATCCGTCGCTGCGGTGAAACCTGCAGGGCGAGAAAGCGCTGGGGCTCACCGCCATCCGCCTGCGGCGTCTGGCCGCAGATCGTGACGAGATTGCCAGCGCTGATCCGCCGGACGGGTGCGGGCGCCGCGGCCATCGATGCTGGCGGCCCGACTGCTTCCGAGGAAGCGCCGCGGTAGAAGATCAAGGCGCCGACCAGTGGCAGGATGGTGCCGATGAGGGGCAGGATGATCAGCAACCAGAGCGGGCGTGGCGAGCGGTGCCCCACCTGTGCCGCCGGTATCTCGGGTCGCGCCAAGGGGCCGAGCAGAATGCCGCATTCGGGGCATTCACGGTGATGCCCGGTTATCTCGGCAGCGCACCAGGGGCAGATGAGGGCGATCGCTCTTGTCCTGGACTGGCTAGCGACGCAGCCGTGAGGGCTGCAGTTCCTCTGCGGCAGGCAAGCGCCGGAAAGGCTGCCCCGCCATGATCCAGGTCAATCCGGCCTCGTCACCGCACGGTCTCAGATCGAGACCGGTCGGTGCGGAAAGGCCAGTTCGTGCCGGGCACGCCACTCCGGCGTCACGTAATTCACGATCAGGGAGCGGCGCAGCCCGGTGATGGGCCGGCGGATGAAGCCGTGCCAGGTCTCGGTTCCGGGTACGAAAATGAGACCGCGGTTGCGCCGGGCAGGCGCGGTGCCGACATGCCGCGCCGGCGTCTCATACAGGTCCGTCCCCCAATCCTCTCCGGCCGGGGGATCCGCGAGATAGATCAGCATGGTGAAGAACTTGGCGCCGATGTCGGTGTGCGGTTCCAGCCAGAAGCCGTCCTGGTCGAGGCAATATTCGATGCGGAGGAAGCTGCCGGTGAGCGCGGCGCGGGTATGGGCCGCGAGCGCCGCCACCGTTTCCGGCTCTTGCAGCGCCTGGGCAAGGTCGCGGCAGACCGGATGCGCTGCCTGCTGCGCCGCCCCAAAGAAGAGCCGGCTGGAGTTGTGCGTCTCCCGCCGCCCGGCCGTGTCGCCAATGTCGGGCGCGGCGAGCGGCAAATGGCACAGCGCCTCCACGACGGGTTCGGGCAGCATCCCCTCCGGCAGCCAGTGGTCGTAGGGATAGGGCTGCGTCGGCGCGGCCCACACGGCCGACCTCAACCGACCGGCGATCGCCGCAGCCGCCTCATGCATGGGAGAAGATCTTCTTGGCCTGGGCGGAGATGCGGTGGCGCAGAAGCTCGCGATGGGCGGCGAAGCTATCCGCCATCCAATTGACCATCACCGCCCGCCGGCGCCCGACGAAGGGCTCGTGGCCGTGGAAGGAGCGGTCCGACCGCTCGAACACGACCATCGTGCCGAGCGCCGGGGGGACCTCGACGATCATGTCCTCGAGGTCGGTGGCACTTCGCAACAGACGCAGGCGCCCGCCCTGCGCTTCCCACGCCGCGTTGAAATAGAGCAGCAGCGTGATGCGCTTGGTGACGCTGTCCGTATGGATGCGGCCGTCCCGCGCGGCGCACCGGCCACGAACCGTCACCATGGTCGGATGAGCCGAGAGGTCGATGCCGAAGACGGCACCGACCGCCGCCGTCATGTCGGCGCCCGTCAGCTCTTCGATCAGCTGATCGAAGAGCTGACCCCGCCGCGTCGCCTCCACCGGCAGCAACCCGGCATGGTCGATCTCGGGAAAGCTCTCCGCCAGCGCCTCCGCCGTCTCCGGCAGAAGGACGTTCGGCAGGACGAGAAACTTGAAGGGGTCACGGGTCAGCGGAGCGGCCCGGAGAGCCGGAAGATCGAGAAGCGCCATGGCACAGTCCTGGAAATCGGCCGCCTGACTAGCCCCGACCCTTCCCTTCCTCATTGACCTGAATCAAGGAAACCACATGGCATACATTCGCCGAACCGATTTTATTGCTTTATCAATATGATTTGGATGATCTGGCGACTTCTTGCGCCGGACTCGCCCTTGCCCTAAGGACGATGATGGAAAGGCTACAAAGACCGCACAAAATGGCGAAGTCTGCGTCCTGCGCTTCGTCCGGGAATCCCATGCCGATCAAGCACAAGCAGAACCGCATCCGCGCCCGCATCAAGGAGTTTCTGCTGCCGCCTATCGAAGATGGCCTGGTGCTCGGCAGCCGCTCCCCCATCGGGCACATCGCCGTCAGCCGCGCCCTGACGCTGCTCTCTTCCACCCCCTATCAACACGTCCCGATCGAAGACGACGTCATCAGCGACGTTCTCATCCGCAGTGCAATCCTGCGCAAGATGTCGGTGGACTCCATCGTCGGTTTCGTCCTGCGCGAGATCAAACCGCTCATGGGCCCCGAGGAAATCCTCCATCTCGGCTTGGACGTGGAACTGACGATCGAAGCGGACGATCCATGAGACGCAAGATCCTGGCCCGACACGCGCTTTGCCGAAAGGTAACTGAGGTTTCAGATTCTCATCGATTCCGCGACGTCGTCGCCGTGACGATGCAAACGGATCATTGCTTCATGGTTCTGGACGAGACCGGGCAGTACGCTGGCATCGTCACGGCAGCGGAGGCCGCCCTCTTCCCTAGCCGAATCTTCGCCGATCTCGTGGGCCGTCGCCAGCCGGCCCCGATGTCCGAAGATGCGCCGCTTGATGCGGTGCTGCAGCGACTTGAGGCGGAGAAGCTGGAACGCCTGCCGGTCTGCGACGAGGCTGGACGCGTGCGCGGCGTCGTCTCCCGCAGTTCGGTGATGGACGCACTCTTCGCCTATGAGCACCGGATCGCCAATCTCGATCTGGTGACAGGTCTCCCCAACCGCAACGCCTTGCACGCGCGGCTGGAACAACTGACGTCGCAAACGATGCCTGCGTCCGCTCGTTTTGCTGTCGTCTTCATTGATCTTGACAACTTCAAGCAGGTGAACGACGCCTTCGGCCATAGCGTCGGGGACGAGATGCTGCGCTCCGTCGCCGGCCGGCTGGATGCGGCACGCCAGCCGGATGACTTCGTCTGCCGCTTTGGCGGCGACGAGTTCGTCGCACTCCTCGTCGGCTATCCGGAAGACGATGCGCTCGCGGCCCGCGTCGACCAGCTTTTCGCCGCGTTGAACGGCCATGTGCGGGCGGCCGGGCGCGAGATCTTCGTGACGGGAAGTGTCGGCGTGACTCGCTTTCCTGAGGACGGGCAGGATGCGGAAAGCCTGCTGCGCCAAGCCGATCTCGCCATGTACCGCTCGAAGGAAGCAGGGCGCGAGCAGGTGCGCTATTTCGACCGGATCGAGGGGCAGGACGTCGGCACCCGGCTCACCATCGCGAACAGCCTGCGGAAGGCCTACGACACCGGGGAGTTCTGGCTCGCCTTCCAGCCCCAGGTCAATATCGCGACCGGCGCCTTCGTGGGCGCCGAGGTCCTCATGCGCTGCACCAGCCGGGAGTTGGGGCCGATCGATCCCGGCACCTTCATTCCGATCGCCGAGGAAAGCGGCCTCATCGCGACGCTCAGCGACTGGGCGCTCCGGCAACTCGCCGAAGAGATCCCGCAGCAATTGGCCGGCCGCCTGCCCAAGGGCTTTCGGCTCGGCGTCAATCTCTCCGCGAGCCAGCTCAATCCGACGACGCAAGCGGCCGTGCTGGCCGCGGCAAAGGCGCTCGGCGCCTGCGGCTACCGGCTGGAGGCGGAGCTGACGGAATCGACCCTCACCCGGGAACCGGTGCAGGCGCTCCAGCTTCTCGCGACCCTGACGAAGCACGAGGTGAGCATCGCCATCGACGATTTCGGCACGGGTTTCTCCAACCTCTCCCGCCTTTGGGAGATGCCGGTGGACCGGCTGAAGATCTCACACGACTTCACGGAGGCCATGACCTCGCGCGACAGCCGGGGCTTCGCGCTGGTCCGCGCCATCATCGCCTTCGCCCGCGCGCTCGACCTCGGCGTCACCGCCGAAGGCGTCGAGCGGGAGGAGCAGGTCTCGCTGCTGCGCGATCTCGGCTGCGACGAGGCGCAAGGCTTCTGGTATGCCCGGCCGGTGCCGCTTCCGGAATTTCTCGATCGGATCGCGCCGAGGCTCGGCGCTACAGGGCGCTGAGCACCGCCTCGGTCTGCTCCAGGAAGAAGGCCGCATTCTCGGCGGAGAAAGGCAGCGGCGGCCGGATCTTCAGCACGTTGCCCTGCGGGCCGGAAGCGCTGATGAGCACGCGCCGGGTGCGCAGCCCGTTCACGATGCGGCCGGCGAGCGCCGCCGAGGGCGCCCCCTCCTCCAGCACGTCGGCGCCGACGAAGAGCCCGGCGCCACGCACAGCGCCGATCACAGGGAAGCGACGCGCGAGGTCTTCCATACCCGACTTGAGGAGGGTGCCGACCCGAGCGGCATTCTCGATCAGACCTTCCTCGCGGATCACGCCGAGCACGGCGAGGCCCGCGGCCGCTGCCACGGGATTGCCGCCGAAGGTGTTGAAGTAGCGGAGATCCCGCCCGAAGGAGGCCAGCACCTCGGGCCGCGCCGCCATGGCCGCCACCGGATAGCCATTGCCCATCGGCTTGCCCATGGTGACGAGGTCCGGAAGGATGCCATGCCGCGCGAAGCCCCACATGCCGGCGCCGGTGCGGCCGAAGCCTGGCTGCACCTCATCGGCAATGAACACTCCGCCTGCAGCATGGATGGCGCCGACGGCTTCGCGCAGGAAGCCCGGCGGATCGGCGCGCACCCCGTCGCTAGAGAAGATCGTATCCACGAGCAATGCCGCTGGGCGGATGCCGTGCGCGGCAAAATCGGCGATGGCGCGTTGCACCCCTGCGGCGAAGGCCGCACCGATGGTCGCGGCATCGCCGCCGCATGCCGCTGGCGGCGGCACGAGCCGCACCAGCGGGCTCTTCGGCATATTGGGCCCGAGCGAGGGCGAGGCCTCGGCGAGCACGGCGGTGACGCCGTGATAAGCCGTCTCGGTGACGATCAACCCCTGCCCGCCCGTGTGGTGGCGTGCGACGCGCAGCGCGAGGTCATTCGCTTCCGACCCCGTGCAGGTGAACATGACATGGCCGATCTCGGCCGGCAGGGTGGCGAGCAGCGCCTCCGCATAGTCCAGCACACCATCGGTGAGGTAGCGCGTATGGGTGTTGAGCACGGCCATCTGCTGCGCGACGGCCGCCACCACGGCCGGGTGGCAGTGCCCGACGCAGGCGACGTTGTTGTAGACGTCGAGATAGGCCTCGCCATCGGGCCCGTAGAGCCAGACGCCCTCCGCCCGCACGACATGCACCGGCTTTTCGTAGAAGAGCCGGTAGGCGGGGCCGAGCAGCCGGGCGCGCCGCTCGATCAGCCGCCGCTCGGCCTCCGGCAGGTCCTGCGCCTGGTCGGCATCGAAGGCATTGACCATCTGCATGCGGCTGGCCGACATCGTCACGCTCCCTGGGTGGCGGCGAAAAGGACATCCTGCGCTTCCGCACGGCCGACGCGGCTGAGGGCGGCGAGCCCGCGGCTGGAATTGCCGACGTTGCGCAGGATGTAGTCCCGGTTCTCGGGATGAAGCCCGGCCCGCCAGTTGCTGATGGTGATGGCGAGCGCGAGGCGCATGGGAATGAGATCGGCGAGCATGGCGATCTCCGCTTCGCTCAGCGGTGTCACCGCATGATAGCCGGCCACCGTCTCGGCCGCGGTCGCGAAGGGATGCGCCCCCTCCAGCACCTGGTAGCTCGCCGCGACGCCGAGATCCTGCACGCGCGGGGCGACCGCGAGATCGCCGAAGTCGATGATGCCGCTGATGCGGCTGTGCGCATCGGGGTCGACCAGCAGGTTGTGCGGATTGAAGTCGTTATGAATTGGCTGCCGCGGCATCCCGGCCTGCGCCGGCAGAACCTCCCGCTCGAACAGGTCGAACCGTGCCGCGATGCGCGCGCGCTCCTCGGCGTCCACGACATGATCGATGAGGCGACGGAGGCGCGGTGCCTGCCCCATGTCCCAGATGAGGTCGAGCGCCGGCAGCTCTCCCTGGAATCCGCCCAGCGCCCGGTCGAGCGCCGCGAGCAGCCCGCCGATGCGGCGCCGCTGCGCCCCGTCGCGGACGGCGAGGTGGAGCGACATGCCGGGCAGGAAGGAAAGCAGCCGCGTCGTCCGGCGTACCCCGCCCCACGCAGCCTCCAGGCTGGTCCAGCCATCCTGCGCCGGGATGACGCGCGGCACCGGCAAGGTGGGGTCCGCCTCCGCGAGGTGCAGCAGCACCGCGGTCTGGAAGGCGGTTTCGGCCGGCACCTCTCCGGGATGGGTGATTTTGAGTAGGAAGCCTGCACCGGTCGCCGTCTCGATGGCGAAATTCGCGTCCCGCTCGCTCCCGAGCGGCCGGGCGCGGCCCGCGATGCCATAGGTCGCCCGCACGAAGGCTTCGGCCGCTTCGGCGGCGATCGGCGGCGGGGTTTCGGTAAAGCGGCGGTCCATGCCCTCTTCGCTCGTCCGCATCGCCGTGCTCATCCGCTCACCTCTGGCCGGCCGGCAGGGACGGCCGGCTCACCGGTCAAGCGGTAGCATGGACGGCAGAGGAGACAAACGGCCCGGGCCGAACCCGGGCCCCTAAAGGGCTTAGGCGGCCGTGTCGCGGCTGCAAAGGCGCGTCCACAGGGTATCGAAGGCCGGGTCCCGGCCCTCGATCGCGGTTTTCGCGGTATCGCCGGCGATGGAGACGTAGCGCATGCCAACAAAGCTGCCGGACGGGATTGTGCCGCAGAGGCTGACGAGCTGACCGGCGCTGGCCTGCACGTAGCTCTGCTGGAACCCGTCGAAGCTCGGATCGGCTAGGGCGAGACGCACCGCGCGCTCACCGTTCAGCCACACGCCCCGCTGCACGGGATCGGTGATGCCCGCGGGCAACGCGCTCGCGACTTGAACGGGTGCCGTCACCGCGGCCGGCGCCGGCACGGCATCATCCTGCGGTGTCAACTGAAGATGGGCGGCGAAGGCCGCCGACAGCATGAGCGGCACCGCAATGAGCGAGAGCATAAGCCTGCGGCTGCCGCGCGCCGCGCGCGCTCGGCCGCTCGTCGGGATGGTGCCAACGGGATTATCCAGCCCGCATTCAGGGCACCGCTTGCTCGTCGTCCGGATTTCGGACTCACACCAGATGCAGTTCGCCAAGCCCATCGCCGCTGCCCCGACCTTGCACGCCAAAAAACGTTTAGCCGTCCAACCCGACATGGCCACGCCCCTCTGCACGTCAATTTCACAAGGGCGCGAAACCAAAACTTTTTCGCGTTCAAGACCCATATAGGTCTACCCCAGGCGCTTTTTGCGTTTCAAGAGTTAAATCGCGGTTAAATTTGTAGGAATTTTGCCGCCAAACGGGCGCAGAGCTGCGGCCTGAGCATAGGGTCGCCCCAGAAGCCCCGGATGAGTCTCAGTTTTCGAAGCGACGGATAAGGGAAGACATTGAACCGGTTTCGAACCGGTCAGTGGGCCTCGGACCAGTTGGCGCCGATACCCGTCTCCACCACCAACGGCACCTGCAGCGCGGCGACCGATTCCATCACCCGGCGCACGACCGCGGCGGTGGCCTCGGCCTCCGATTCGGGGGCCTCGAACATCAGCTCGTCATGCACCTGGAGCAGCATGCGGGCGGCAAGACCAGCCTCGCGCAGCGCCGCCGGCAGCCGCACCATGGCCCGCTTGATGATGTCTGCCGCACCGCCCTGGAGCGGGGCGTTGATCGCCTGGCGCTCGGCATAGGCGCGGCGGGCGCCGTTCTTGTCGGCGATGCCCGGAATCCAGCAGCGGCGGCCGAAGGGGGTCAGGACGAAGCCCTTCTCCCGCGCCTCCTCCTTGGTCCGCTCCATATAGTCGCGGATGCCGGGGTAGCGCTCGAAATAGGCGTCGATGTAGCGCTTCGCCTGGCCGGATTCGATTTGCAGCTGGCGCGCGAGGCCGAAGGCGCTGATGCCGTAGATGATGCCGAAGTTGATGGCCTTGGCGCGGCGCCGCGTCAGGCTGTCCATCCCCGCCATCGGCACGCCGAAGACTTCAGAGGCGGTGCGGGCGTGAATGTCCTCGCCCAGGCGGAAGCTCTCCCGCAGCACCGGCAGATCGGCGACATGGGCGAGCAGCCGCAGCTCGATTTGCGAATAGTCGGCGCTGATCAGGCGATGGCCAGGCTCCGCCACGAAGGCGCGGCGGATGCGCCCGCCTTCCTCAGTGCGGATGGGGATGTTCTGCAGATTGGGATCGGTCGAGGACAGGCGGCCCGTCGTCGTCGCCGCCATGGCGAAGCTGGTATGGACGCGCTTCGTCTCAGGGTCGATCTCCGCGATCAGCGCGTCGGTATAGGTCGATTTCAGCTTGGCGAGTTGCCGCCAGGCCAGAAGACGCTCGGGCAGTTCGTGCCCCTGGTCGGCCAGGTCCTGCAGCACCGAGGCATCGGTGCCCCAGGCGCCAGTCTTGTTCCGCTTGCCGCCGGGCAGGCCCATCTCGTCGAACAACACCTCGCCCAATTGCTTCGGGCTGCCGAGATTGAAGGCCCGCCCGGCCAGACGGTGGATCTCGATCTCCTGTGCGGCCATTCGCTCCGAGAAATCGGCCGAGAGGCGGCGGAGTTCACCGGCATCGACGGACACACCCGCCTGTTCCATGGCGAGCAGCACCGGCACCAGCCGGCGTTCCATCAGCTCGTAGAGGGCGAGAGCCTTCGTCGGCCGCAGGCCCGGCCGCAGCTTGTGCCACAGGCGGAGCGCGAGGTCGGCGGCTTCCGCGGCATAGGCCGTGGCGCGGTCCAGCGGCACGGCGGCGAAGGTGACGCGGGCGCGCCCGGTGCCCGTCGCCCCGGCGAGGCCCATCGGCGTATGGCCCAGATGCAGCTCGGCGAGATCGGCCAGGCCGTGCCCATGCTGCCCGGCCTCCTGCGCGTAGGAGATCAGCATGGTGTCGTCCAGCGGGGCCGTGCCCGCCGGCACGCCCGCCCGCTCCAGCACGGCGAGGGCGAATTTCGCGTCGTGAAAAACCTTCAGCACCGACGGGTCGGCGAGGATTGGGGCGAGCGCCGCGATCGCCTCCTCGGGGTCCACCTGGCCGCCTTCGATCGCGGCGCCCGACAGCAGGTCATGCCGCAGCGGCAGATAGGCCGCGCGGCCGGGCCTCAGCGCGAGCGATATGCCGACGAGGGCGCTGCGCACCGCCTCAACCCCGTCGGTCTCAACGCCGATGGCGAGCAGACCCCCGGCCGTGGCTTCCGCGAGCCATGCCTGGAAGGTGGCGAGCGAACCGATCGTCTCATAGGGGCCGAAAGGCGCATCCGTGCCCGCGGCAGCCGGTGCGGCCTGGGGTAGAGGCGCCGGGGCTGGGTCGCCGAAGGGCGCGCTGCGGTCCCCCGCCGGGGGCGCCGGCGCGCGCACGGGCGCCGCCCCGCCTTCGACGCCGAGGCGTGTCGCGATCGAGCGGAAGCCCTGCGCTGCGAGGAAGGGCTGCAGCCGCTCCGGCTGCCATTCGCGCGAGACCAGCGCCTCCAGCGGCTGCGGCAGGGGCACCTCGGTGCAGAGTTCCACGAGCTTGCGCGACAGCCGCGCCGCTTCCGCGTGCTCCACCAGCGCATCGCGCCGCTTGGAAGGCTTCATGCCGTCCTGCGCGGCGGCAAGGATCGCCTCCAGCGAGCCGTATTCGGCCATCAGCGCCGAGGCCGTCTTCGGCCCGATGCCCGGCACGCCGGGCACGTTGTCCACCGAATCGCCGATCAACGCCTGCACGTCGATCACCCGGTCAGGGGTGACGCCGAATTTCTCCATCACCTCCTCGGGCCCGATGGGCTTCTGCTTCATCGGGTCCAGCATGGCGACGCCGGGCCGGATGAGCTGCATCAGGTCCTTGTCGGAGGAGACGATGGTGCAGCGGCCGCCGGCGCGCAGCACTTCGGCGGCATAGGAGGCGATGAGATCATCCGCCTCCCAATCCTCGAGCTCGATCGCCGGCACGCCGAAGGCGGCCGTGGCTTCGCGTACCAGGGCGAATTGGGGAATAAGGTCGTCCGGCGGGGGCGGCCGGTGCGCCTTGTATTCGGCATAGAGCCGGTTGCGGAAAGTGGTGCGACCGGCATCGAAGATCACGGCGAAATGCGTGCCGACATGGTCCTTCAGCAGCCGTGCCAGCATGTTGGTGAAGCCGTAGACGGCATTCACCTGCGTGCCGTCCGGCCGGTTCATCGGCGGGATGGCGTGATAGGCGCGGAAGATGAAGCCCGATCCGTCGATGAGGATCAGGTGCGGCTCGCTCTCGCTCATCGCTGCGGTTCCGGCGGCCGCGCTCAATGCGCCTCGGCCACCGCGCCACTCAGCACGAAGAGGCGGGAGCAATAGGGGCAGACTGTCTCGTCCGGCCCGCCGAGGCGGCCGGGGATGCGGAGATAGACCTTGGGGTGGCCGAGCTGGCCGCCGGTGCCCTCGCAGCTCACCACACGCTCGTTCACCTGCATGATCTCGATCGGCTTGCGGAGGCTCTGGCTCATAATTTCCCCTTTGGCGTCAGTCCCGCCAATGATAGCGATGCGGCGTGCGCCGAACCATCCCCCCTGCCCCGCGCCCTGGCCGGCTGCTCGCGCTGGGCCTGGCCCTCTGCCTCGCCGCCTGCGCCGTGCCGCATGTGGAGAAGCCGCAGCCGCCGGTGCCGCCTGTGGTGACGGACGGCGCCTTCACCATGGCGGACGGGCAGCGCCTGCCCTATCGCGAATGGCTGCCGGCGGGCGACCCTGCCATCGTCGTCCTCGCCCTGCATGGCATCGACGACAGCCGCGACGCCTGGGAGCGGCCAGGGCCGCTGCTGGCAGCACAAGGCATTGCCGTGGTGGCGCCGGACGAGCGCGGCTTCGGCGCGACGCTCGATCGCGGCGACTGGCCCGGCACGGCGCAGATGCTGGCCGATGCCCGCGCCATGGCGCTGGACCTGCGGGCGCGCTTCCCGGCGGCGAAGCTCTATCTGATGGGCGAGAGCATGGGCGGCGCCGTGCTGCTGGCCCTGGCCGCGAGCCCCGAGGCGCCGCCGGTGGATGGCTATGTCTTCAGCGCGCCGGCCGTCTGGGGCCGTAGCGAGATGAACCCGCTCTACCGCTCCATGCTCTGGCTCGCCAGCCGCACCATGCCCGATCTCCTCCTCACCGGGCACGGCGCGGGCGTGGTGCCGACGGATAACGAGGACGCCTGGAAACGCCTGTCGCGTGACCCGCTGACGCTGACCGAGACGCGGATTTCGGCGGTGAAGGGGCTGGTGGATCTGATGGATGCGGCGCTCGCCGCCTGCCGCCACATCCGGGCGCCGGCGCTCTTCCTCTATGGCGGGCATGACCAGCTGGTGCCGAAGAACGCGATGGCGGCGGCCTGGCGCCAGGCCGCCGCGAGCGGCGACCGCGCGGTGACCTTCGCCTATTACCCCAAGGGCTATCACCTGCTGCAGCGGGACCATGAGGGCGCGGTGGTGACGGCCGACATCGCCCATTGGCTGCAGGAGCCAGGCGCCCCCCTGCCCTCCGGCGCCGAGACCCGGGCGCGAGACTGGCTCGCGCGCCAGCCCGGCCCCTGACCCCCTTTTCATCCCCGGCGGTTGCCTGTAAGGGAGAGCCACTGCCACCCCAGGCACGGACCCGTAGCTCAGCTGGATAGAGCGTTGCCCTCCGAAGGCAAAGGTCTCGCGTTCGAATCGCGACGGGTCCGCCAGGGATTTCAATAATTTAGCAGCATTCACGATACTTCACGCCAAGTTCTAGCTACCAGGTAGCTACCACGATCCTGATCCCTCACCAGCCCTAGCCTAAAACCCCCTGTGAGCATCGAGGGCGCAAATACCCCGCGGCCTCGTTGGGAGAGTTATCTCCACAGAATCGAACCGCGTCGTTAATAAAACCCGGTTATCCCATGCGGCCGTGTATCCACCCTAACCTGGCCAAGGTTGGGGTCGAGGGTTCGAATCCCTTCGCCCGCTCCAATTTCCTCCAAGGTGTTGATTCCGCTGGGAACTGGGCTCTTCCGCATAAAGCGTTCACGGACCCCTGCCCGATCAAGTCTATCTAATTGTTTCAATAAGTGTTTTGTTCTACCTATGAACCCCGCGTTAGAGGACACTCCATCCAGCCTGTCGGAACCCAAACTTCGTGGTGTCATCGGAGGACGCTCGAAATCTAAGCTCATAACCCGCGCGCTTTCTGCGGAAGAGCCCAGTTCTCAGAAAAATGAACATGAATGATCCAAAAGGCGGGTGGGGAGAGAAGCGCAGTGCTAACTCTCGATCAAATCGATCAACTCGAGCGCCAATTCAGAGCGACACTCGTCGCTCTGAATAAGAGGAGCTTTGTCGGCGTCACCCTCATCGAGGTAGTCGACGAGGCCGCATTGTGGCCCGTACCTTTTGACGAACTCGCACCCATCGTACCGTCTCAGAATCTCGATGCGCTTCTTCTCCGGGTTCCCGCCCTACTGTGTGCCGTTGCCGCAGAGATTGGATTTCGATTTGAGGGTGTCGGCACCGACTTCTGGGCCAAGCTGAGTAGTACACTTGGCCTCGCTATCAGCATGGCGCAGCGCGTGCAGATCGGCGACGCATTCGCGGCACTCGCTGGAAAGTACAAGATATCTCGACCGTCGGAGAGTGCATTCAGCAGCCATTTCTCGATCATTTCCTGGCCGATCGCCAATGCATTACTCCCAATTGACTTGGTAGGGCCAGTCGCCCGTCTATTAGCTCGTGCCCCCGTTGGGTCTTTGCCCGGCCCCAACCGTTCAGCCAACTTTGCGAGCCTTCGCGCATGGGCAACGGCCGCCGAGGGTGCTCGCCTCGCTGATTGGCTTCGCTTCGAAGGGTCTTCAGAGCGCGTCCTAAAATCGCTTCTCACCGAGAATCGCGGATCAATATTGCCGGCTGCCAGCTATGAGCGGCTCAGGAACACGATCAACGTATCGGCCGAGGCTTTCCTTGCGATCAGGGCTGGCCGGCAACGATCCCGCACTGCCAAACTATCTACATCCGCTGACCAAAGCCTGGGGCGTCTCACGCTCGCGCGTGATGCGATGGGCTTGAAACTTTTCGCGACATGGAATGCCCTTCCACCGGGCTTGTTTGATGAGGCCCGGATCGCGGCTCGCGCCGCAGCATGGCGACCCCGCCTCTGGGGTGCCGGCGCTTTCCTCCACTCAGACACGGCGCTGGGCGCGGGGCCATTTGCGTTGATGCACGCCGCTGTGCCTGCCGCCGACCATCCCGCCTACCCAGACGCAGCAGCCGTGTTCGGCACCGGAAGCGACATTGCCGCTGTCATGGCCGCCCGAAGCATCGACTGGACCGCAACGGTCCTGTTCGACGTAAATGATCACCGGACCTTAGGCGAACAGAGGTTTGCTCCCTTTTCGGACAAGGCTGAGGTCGCCTGGGTGGGCACGCGCGTGGATGGTTCAGCGATCGAGCGCTTACGGCCGCTTGGCAGAGCATGCGGTTATCGCTTCTACGAGGCGAACCTACGGGACGCCGCCGAGCGAGCAATTTTAGCCGCTGAAGGCTTGCGTTCCAACGATGCTCGGTCCTCGCTCGCCCGCCATCCGGTTGACGCGATCGTGGCTCCCCAGGCAGTCGTTCGTCCGGGCCGCCCGTTCTTGCTGTTCAAAGAGGCACCGTCTCCATCCGCGGAACCGCTTCGAACCCTTAAGGCCGGCGAACGGATAGCGTCTGTATCCGGGCCGACGGGTCATCCGGGTGTGCGATGCGAGGCGGCATCGCCTGCGGGCAGTGGGCCGGTCCAACTCAGCCTGTTCGAGCGGGACAGTGCCTTTGAGGCCCTGATCGAACAGCGGCTCCAGATACGGATCGAAAGTCCGATCGCGCTTCGTGACGTAGGTGTGACTGCGGAGTTGGAGATCGGTGGCCAACTGGTAGTCCGTAGCCATACCCGTGTCAAAGAACTGCCCTCGACGATCGATGCTGGGGAAGCAATCTTAAAAGCCCTCTATTCCGACATGGTGCGTAGCAAACTACTCGAGACAGGTAGCGGCACACTCCGTTTGGCGGTCGGACGCTCAGTCACACTCGAAGTGCCACTCGACCGGCCTGCTGCATCGGTCGATTGGTCCGGCGAGGTGCCGGAATTGATCGGCACGAGCTTGGTGACCGAACTTGTATACGCATCGGCTCAATCACCACATCGATTTGTTCCAGCGAACGCAATGATGACACCCGAACGCGGCGCAATAGCCTTTGCCTTGCGTTTAGTCGATGGGCACCTCGCCGATCCGATCAAGTTGCTTGCGTCAAGTAGCTTCAATCTCGGCGATTTTGCTTCGAATTTTGGCGGTGACTTGGGTTCTCGACTTATGCGCGACAATGGTCGGGGGGTAGGCGAGATCGCGCGAGCGAGAGTTGCTTGGTCGCGGGCGCTTTGCCTCACGCTTCCGGCAGTTGCCGCCAGGACGCGTGTCGTGCGGCAGTTTGAAGAACCTCTCGTCTTTGATCTATGTGGCAGGGAGTGGTGCTCCGTCGAAGAGGCGACGCGATCGCATCCGTTCGACGCGCGTGAAGCGCTTTATGCGGTAGCACTCGAGCGCGGTCTCGCTGCGTTGCCCGAACAAGGTTCAAAGGCTGTCTCTAAACGATTTACTGCTGCTTTTATTGCGCATGCCAAGATGTTTGATCCTGACTGGCCGCTTAGTGGTCAAGCCCCCCGAGACGGCGCGATGGATGAGGCGCTCAACGAAGGTTATACCGAAGCAGTCAAGGCGCTTCAGGCAGAGGGGTTACTACTCAATATCGATCCGGATGACTGCGACTTCGGAAGCCCGGCGGACGAATGGGAAACCGCAGCTCAAGAGGCGATCCGCCGCATTCGGCGATCCGAACTCGCGCAACTCATTGCGCCAAGTCTGGGCGGACGACAACTGCGTGATCGCTACTATTTGGATGTCGGTATCGCTGAATTGGCAGAGGACCTTGCGGCATGGACGCGAAGCTTTGCGTTGCCGCGCGGCTATCTGTCGCCCGAAGTAGCAGCCGGCGCGCTCCAACTTTGGCTGTCACCGGCGGCCTGCAACAATGCCGACGCTGCCGTGCATGTCCTCGCCAATGATCCTTTTGTCTCACGAGCGACGCGCTATGCAGCCATCCGGCTCGGGAATGCACTCGGTGAGATAGCCTCGTGAGTGAATTTCTTCGCCTCCTGCTCGGCCTCCATGCGCAAGCTCGTCGTTATGATCGCGATCAGGCGCTGCTTGGTGCTCTCGGCGTTGGCGCCTTTGCCTACACGCACCAGATCGACAGTGTCCACCGGATGGCAACAGCACCGTCGTGCCGGTGGCTTCTTGCTGATGAAGTCGGCCTCGGCAAGACCATTCAAGCGATCATGGTGATGCGAGCATTGGCTGCCCAATCATCAAGCCTGTTTAATGTCGCGCTGGTCGTTCCAGACGATCTAGTCGGTCAGTGGGAAGAAGAACTGCTCGCGCGCGGGCATACGATTGCGATTGAGGCGGGGGAACCCGACGCCCCTACCGACAATCTACTAATGCGCCTCGTCCGGCCAAGCCGAATCGCGGCAGGCGGCAGGATTGCTGCTGAAAGGATTGATCTGCTGCTTGTGGATGAGTTTACCAAGCTTCAGGTAGCCGTCCGCACCGAATTGATCGCCGCCGCACGTAGCATTCCTAATGTTATTGCGATGACGGCCACACCCGCACTCCACGATGCCCGCATCCGTCGTGAATTGATGGAAATGCTAGAGCCCGAGGCGGCCCGTATAGCGCGCGCGACCAATCGCGATATCCTAAAAGTGCTAGCTGACCGGGAAATCGAAGCGATCGAGCGCTATGGGGAGGAACTTCGCAACACGTCGCGGCGGCGCCAAGTGGAGGATGAATTCGGCCTCTACCGACGTCTCATTCGAACGCGGCGTTCTGACTATCCCAATGCGCTTCCACAGCGGCGCTACCAGCCAATCCGTGTCGCGCCAACAGACGGAGATATTGAACGCGCACGTGCGACGCGTTCCTATTTAGAGGCCGCTGCGACTGCAGATCTCGATCTAAGACGCGATCTGCTCTTGCAGGTTGCCGGCCGCAGCCCTCAATCGCTGCGTGAACGCCTGAGCACCCTCAAACGAACCACCTCACTCCAAGCGGCATGGTACCAGATCGACAAGGTGCTCCGGGACGAACCGGGCGATGCCAAGCTGGACGCGCTGACCGATCATGTGCGGGCCACTCTCACTGAACAGCCGGACGCCCGCATCGTGATCGTGGCTGAGGACAATCCCACGACCGACTATCTTGCAGAGGCACTTGGCAAGCTGGTTGATGGGAGGATCTCGCGCAAGCGCCGCACGATTAGCGCTGCCGAGGAATTGGAGGTTCAAGTGACCCTCCTCAAGGACGCGCTTGAGGAGTTTATCAGCGGTAAGGCCAATATCTTGGTCGCAGCGCTCGACGCCCGCGAAGGGCACAATCTGCAGTTTGCAAATGAGATCATCTTTTTCGCCTTGCCTTGGTCGCCGCCGGACATTCAGCAATGGATCGGTCGTATCGATAGGCTCGGCACGCGCGGGATCCCATCCAAGCGTAAGATAAGCATCACCCCAATTGTTGTGGACAACTCGATAGAAAGCAGGATTCTCGAGGTGCTTGAGGGAAGCAAGGTCTTCGAGAGGAGCGAAGTTTTTGACGAGACCGAGTGGGCCGAGATCAGCAAGGCGATCAACGCCGCTGCTGATGGAAGCGCAGGTGCCAGTTGGGGAGAAGCGGCGGCACGCGCAAAATCGCTGGGTGCGACGATCGAAGACTGGCTTGGTTCCACCCGCCTCCCACCCAGCCCCCGCACAACGCTAGCAGAACGTCTCGACGCACGCCTGCGCAGTCGCCCCTATGCGTTGCCGCTGACTGATCCCGAAAATAAACGACGAACGAATTGGTATCAGAGCCGAGAACGAGCGGCGGATATCATCATCAGGCTCGCTCGCGAGGAATTTCTTGATATCAGGAATGCCGGCGACAACGGTCAGCGGTTCAAGACCATGTGGTACAGGTCCGGACCCGCAGGAATAGAACTACAGATTCCGGAGATTGACAGCACTTCATCGTTCCACCGCCAGGCGTTCATTTCCCATCGTGCATCAATCGATTGTCCGCCGCGCACCCAGGTGACGCAGAACGACGGGCGAAGGCGACAGCTCCACTTTTTCGATCACGGATGTCCACTCCATGATCAGTTGATTTCTGCACTGATCGAGAAGGCGCCGATAACGGACATAACCACAGAGTTCTCTGTTGACTACCCCAGCGACCATCCGGTCCTCGAATGGGAGGGGCGGCGTCTGCTTTTTGGTAGCAGCGGTGTAGAACTACGCACTGCTCTATCGACGGATGTCGGGGCTGTGCTCGGTCTGATCGACGGCCAAGCGTCGAGGGTCGAACAAGATGCGCATGCTGTCGCGAAACGCTATCTGGGTGCTGTGCTCGACGCTGACCGCCGTTGGCTCGTCGATCTTTGTCCGCCCGAAATGCTCGTGGTCGCGTTTGTAGAGGACGGCGAGCAGTTTGTGCCATGCGATGCTGCAGCGGCAATACTCGATCCGGTATGTGGTGATCGCCCTGCGCGTCAGTCGGCCCGACGCCGATCCCAATTGACGGAAACGCGACGGGATGGTGCGCGAGAAATCGCTCGGGGACAACTGATGCGTTTGGGGTCTGAGGTGATCGGCCGAGCGATCGTGGCCTTGAACAGCGCAGTAGGCGAACGGCTGTTCGCAATCGACGCAGAAAACGAGGAGCGTGTCGCAGCTGCACGCGCCGAACTGGCAGGTCTCGTAGCCAGCGAGGCGCTGAAGAGCAGACCGGAACCAATCATCCAGGCCGAACGAAGAGGTGCTGAGTTGTCTGTTCGGCTCACTGAGGCTTGCGGCGGCGCACGTCGTGCATGGATTTCGGGCGCATTAACTGCCATCAAAAGTGCAGCCGTGCTCACGACGCCGCGGTACTTCTGGGTGGTACCAAAGCGGTCTGGCGAATAGAACTCATGATTTTCTACTCAAGGTGCGATTGAAGCGCTGCGCATCGATCGTTCCAATTTACGCTCTTGTCGATGACTGTCGGCGCCGGACCACCCTAGGCACGCGCCTACTCCGTTGTTTGGAAGTTAAATGAACGCAGCCGTTGGAAGGAAGGAACCGGACGCAGGTCAATTGTTTCCTGCAGACGCGGATACTTGGTCTCTGCCTCCGAAACGGGCTTCCCCGGTTCGAGCTGAAAGTTACGAATTCCCGGTAAAGGGAAATCCGTCAATGCATCCAGAGCCCGGCAGAAGCCATCACATAAGGCCATAATATCAAGCATCAGGCGGTCATCGGCAAACAGATTGAACTGTTGGGCTTCCGCGTACAGAATCGCCACGACCTCATCGCTGCTATCGAATAAGAATGGGATAGCAACGTAGGAAGTTGCGATTCCGCTGATATCCCTGGAATCTCCTGTAGCCTCCATGTCGGATTTAAGATCGCCCCGAAGCTCGAGTTCCGATTCATATTTTCGTGTGCGGGTCACTCGTCGGTCACGGTAAGCGTGACCGATAATACCTGTTGTAACCGGGAAGACGCGTCCCGCGCTGGCCGGCTGATATTCTGATGTGCCGAGATAGGCAGTCACTTGCTGAAGGTACCCTCCGCCATTTCGGCTCATCACGCGATGGAGGGTCAATCGCAACGCTGCTGGCGTCGCTTCTTTTCTAAGATACCCCTCGACAGCCGCCAAGAACGGCAAAGCAGCCAATTGGGTGCCCCCCGGAATTGGTTCCGGGTAGCTGGGAAGAGAGAGGGCCACGCTCATGGCTATGCTCCTTCAGGTATCGGACGGAAGGAACCTAGCGGAAAGAGGCGGTCTGTCGACTGGTCATTCCGTTGCTTCATACCATCCAGGTTTGAGTGGAGAGTATCAGGCTCAACGAACAAATCAAGAACACTTTCCTTGGCTGCCGTTCCATGACGCTGTACAATACCAGCCGTCGAGATGGAAAACTCGCGCTTTACGGAGCCGAGTTCGCTGAACCTCACGAGAAAGGCTCCCGCTCGGTAGAGCAGGTACAATAAAAGGCGATTTGCCGTTGAACTGCCTGGTGCGAAGACCTTGTTGATCGACCGTGGGGCATTTCCCACGCCCTTTGCGTGTAAAATGACGGTCGTATCCTTTCTTACACGATAGGTCAGTTGTTCCGCCGCCGCGTTGATCAGCGTCAGAAGCCCGTTGCCTGAAGTCTCCAAGACAGATTTGAGATCCCTTCCGGCATCATGCGTTACCAGCGGAACGATTTTCCTCATGCCCTCCTCAAGTTGTTCGAGGTCTTTCTTGAACAGTTCCTCTAAAATAGTGTCTTGTCCAAAGCGCTCGATCGTTAGACGGCAAAGGTCAACAATCGCTCCGTCGCCATATCCAGACACGATATAGGATGTCTTCGTGCCGGCTAGAGCCGGCTGGCCAAGGGTATCGCTGCGCCAGTATGACCCAGGTGAGTGAATCTGATCGGGATTATAGCCTTGTTCTAGGCCGAACCCGACCGCCAATATAATCCCATCAAACGACCGGGTATCGCCTGCTGGCCGCACAGAGCGGAAATGACGTCCTTGACGCTCCGCCAGATGGCCCATCCATTCGATACGGCGTGTAGCTCCGTCAATGCTGAGGTGGCTCAACCCGAGAAATACCTCTATGCGATGCTGGCGTTCCCCAGAAGAACCCGATGGTGTTTCACTTTGCTCACAATAGATAGCAAAGCCGTTGAGTATCCTAGCGGCAACATCTGATGCGCGTCCTTTGCGCCATTTAAGAACGGGAAGATCCGACTCCGGCTCGGCACTGCCGAGAGCAGGCCAGTCGTAGATCTTCGGATGCAGCCAGCGCGTGTCACAACCTTGTTGCAGGGGGCAAAGGTCCCATCGCTTTTCGAAGACCGTCACATGGACGTTGGGATCAATCGCCAAGAGCGCCGCTGCTACTGTCAGGCCGCCGATTCCTCCGCCGACAATGGCGATACTCCTCAAGTGGAACTCATTCGCGTTGGCAAGGCACTTCAGTCCGCTGACCAAATTATGTGCCCGAACCTGCTGGCGATAAACGGTCACTCCTGCCGAGAGGCTTCCCAAGACGAATATGTTGGGCAGAACTTCGTAGGTCTGGACCACAGTCCGTGCCGAGGTGATGTCGTGGATCTGATTTTCAGCAGACACTTGTCCTCCGTTGGGCCAGAAGTGGAGAGGGATTAACCGGTTGTGACTCGAGGCATGCGGAGTGCCGGAGAAACCTAACCACCTATTTGTGCAAGTCCCCCTGACCACACCTGTGAGCCGGTCAGCGCTGCGATAACCTCCGGGCCATGCTCATCAACGCGCCATGACCAAGCACCTAACTGTTGCCCCATCAGCAACGCAGCGCGCTCTGCCTGCATCGGCGGCGGCGTCAGAAAGTCCAATCTATTCTCAGCCTGGTTATAGCGGAACACGGGGTCGCCGCTGGCCATTGTGTAGCCCACAATGATCCAGTTCCAAATGTCACGGTTAGACGGCTGCCATAGCGTTGCCTCCCGGCCTTGAATATCAAGCAGCACATGCCTGTTGGTATAACCGCTACGAACGATCGCGGGATAGAAGCCATTGCCTTCTACGCGCCGCCAACGGCCCTTTGGCGGCTCGGCTGAGCCGAAGAATTCCGATCGGCCGCTCAATACGGCGACGCCTTCAGGCTCGTCCAACGAGTAACGCGAACCGCTCGACGTCAGAATTCGGGCAAAATCGGTTAATGTGGATGCGTCACCATCGGATCGATCGGCGCCGCCCAACTCGACCAAGATATCCCGCCAGGCGGGACGTCCCAATTCCTCCCGTAGAGTCGTTGCAACTGCACTGTCGCCAGTGGCTTCGGCCCCTCTAGCGCGGCGGACGATCTCGGTCGAAGTAAGGCTTATGCTGCCGAGTAACACGTCTCGGCTACCTCCCCAATGAATGCGCCGGGGCGACGTTGCCACATACCCGCGGCCGGCACCAGTTGTCAGTTCGTCGACGTCTCCGGCAAACACGAGCAGCCGTAGGGCGTCTTCAATCAGGGCACGCAGGACGCTCTCATCAATCCCAAGCGGGCGACAGGCTTCGTTGAGCCCGCTTGTGATGCGCCCCCTGGTGACAAAGCCGCCTTCGATCACGGCATCACGGATGTGTGCAACAATACTGCCAAGCAGCGGCACTCCTTCTTGGTCGCTCTGGAGATTGATCGCTACCGCCCAGTCATCTGCGTCGCTCATTCATCGGTTCCAAGAGCAATCGCGGCCGACACCGCGGCATCGAGGCTGTCGCGTGCTGCACGGTCGTGCGCGACGATGATCAAGTGAGAGCGGGCGCGTGTCAGCGCTACATAGAGATCGCTGACGGTGAAGAGGCCGCTCAATCCCGAAAAATCGGCGAGGACGACGACATCGGCCTCGAGCCCCTTGAAACTGCGCGCGGTGCTGACGAGCACGCCCTCGCCTTCGCGCCAGTGCGTTGCGTCATCGATCAATGGCACACCATTGACCTGCGCGACGCCAGCCAACGGTCCCTTTGCCTTGCTGGCGGGGCCGATGATCGCGATCTGGCGTGGCGCCAGCCGGTGCTCGTTGAGGAGTGAGCGCACCTCCTGCATGATCAGCCCGCTGATCGCCGCCGGGTTTGTCGGCGTTATGATCTTCGGCGGTCGCCCCAGCGGGGCCATGTCGAATGGCTCGCTCTCTATATGCGTTGCGGCATTGGCGCACACCACGATTCGGCGCGTATTGCGGCAGTTGACGTCGAGGGCGAAACGGAAGGCGTTGGCGATGGGCGGATCGATCGGGTCGCGCCGCAGGCTTTGCGCCTTGTCGAGAAAGGCCCAGATTGGCCCCTTGCTGTCCCAGAGATAATCGAGCGCATCCCACCATCCGGGAGAGAAATCCTGCGCTTCATCCACCACCAGAGCCGCATAGCGGAAATCTTCGCCATAGAGGTCCATCGCGGCCTGCGCGAGAAGGTCGGGTGCTACCTCATCCCACCAGCGCGCCGGATCGACGTCACTGGCAATGAAGTCAATACCCGCCTCCTTACACAGATTGGCAGCCAAGCGATGGAAATTCTCGACGCGAATCGAACCGCCGTTTTCGACCAGCGCATCGCCCATTTCCTCGCGCACCCATTTGGCAAGTTCGGCATTGAAGCAGGTGAACAGCACCGGCCCCGTCTTCGCGAACGATCGCGCGCGCTGCATCGCCAGCAAGGTCTTTCCCGAGCCGGCCACGCCTTCGATAATCGCGCGCGGATTGGCGTCGAAGCCGCGCAGAACCTGTAGTTGTTGACGTGTAAGCCGAGCCAGTATCTCCGCATTGGCGTCGAGACTTGTTCGCAGCGGCTCATAAACCTGGAACTCGGGCGCAAGGGCGCGCCGAACAGCATCGATCTCTTCGACGGACAACGCTGCCTTGCCCCTGTCGGCTGCCTTGTAAGCACGAACGATGGCGGCCTCGATATTCGGCAAATCGTCCATCGTGATGACCGCCCGCTCGGGCAGATCAATCGGTGCCAGTCCCTTGAAGAGGCAATGCGGAAAAGCCACGCCGATCGCCAGGGTCGTCCGCTCGGCTACCGCTTTGCCACAAATCTGCTCGATCCGGCTCAGGAGCGCCCATTTGCTTCTATTGGCCTGTCGGACGGGATCCTTGATCTCCTCCAGCCCGGCCTTCTTTTGGCGAAACCAGCGACGGTTCTTACAGACGATCTCGCCGCCCTTCGCCTCAAGGACGAGCAAGCCATATTGGCGATGCAGGATCAGGAAGTCGGCTTCGCCCTCACGCGCGGGCGCATTGACGTCGTCGCGCGCCGGATTGGCCCAGGGAAGTGAGTGCATGACGATGAAGCTGGCGCTGAGGCCCGTCAGCATCGCGCGTGCCAGATCGGCTTCCGAGTCGTGCTCCATCGTTTCCGGATCGATGGGCGGGATGAACAGCGCCATCAGGCCACCGCTTTCACGAAGGTCGCGATCAGCTGGACCGCCGTAGCGGGTAGCACCAGTTCGCTGACGCATTCCATATGCTGCGACGCCGCCCGGTAGCGGACCCGCATACCGCCATTGTTTGTCGGCTGTAGAATGCCCACGGTCCATTCGGCGCTGGTCGCCCCGAACGCCTGGCCATCGGTTCGCCGCACCAGATAGATGTCGGACTTCGTCGGCGTGCCCGCGAAGGGTCGGAAGAGGCAGACTGCACCCTTCGTGATCGAGCCGCCCTGTCCATCACCATTCTTGCCCGACAGCATATTGCCAGAGACCCGAAATAGAATGTCGCCCGGTTCCGCCCCCGCGACAGCGAAACGCGGGGTATCGGACGAAGCCGCCAGGTCGCCCGCTATCACCATGGTCGCCGTGAGTTCCGGTGTCCCATCCGTCGCCGGCTTTAGCCCAGGACCGCCATCGACACTGGGAGCCGCCACGGCGAGATTCGAGGCGATCGGCAAAGCACGCAGAACCAACAGAATATCGATTGCAATCGTCTCTCGGCCCTGAGCCAGCGCCTGCGCTCGCGCGCTGCAGGGCCAGTTCTCGCGGAAAGGATGCGAGAGGCAGATCAGCTTGCCCGCGGAATCCAGGAGGCCGCCGTTGAGACGGGTCGTCGGGACACCGCTTTCAGTCATATCGCGCTCCAGCCGATCGAGTGCATAGTCCTCGCGTTCGGGATCGATCGCGAGCGGAGCGCCGTCGAAGCATGTCCTCAGCAGATCGGCGCCGATCCGTCTGTCGAACAGGGCGTGCTCGAACCTGTTCTTGTAAGATCGCAAGCACTGATAACAGCTATCATCGCAAGTGCAGCCTTCGAGCAAGCCGATGGCGTGTTCGACCAGTCGGCGCGGATCACGCGCGGCCGCTTTGACAAAGCCGGCGCCGCCAGCTGCCTGATCATAGAGGTAGAGATCAATGAACTGCTGCGCCCCTTTACTAGGCGCAAAGCGGAAATCGCCATCGATGTCGTTGGGCTCGAGATCCTCGAGTTGGCAAGCCGCGCGACGGAGCGCCTCGCCCGCCGATCGCGCAGCAATGGTGGTCGAAGGCCGGTCGGGGGCGAACTGCCAGTCCGCCGGGAGCGCCAGCCGGAAGACCGCGACGTCGGTCCGGAACTCATTGCCGAGCACGATCCGCGTCACCGTCCCGCTGCACTGCTCCGGCTCCTTGGCGCGGTTAGGTCGCGGCCGGTTATGCGGCTGACCGCTACCTAGTTGCTTCAATGTAGGATCGAAGTCCGCCGGCTCGATCCGGCCGCACTTCGTGCAATAATTGAAGCTCGGATTGGTCGCGTTGAGCGAGCCCCGATTGGTGACGACCAACGTCTTGCTTTCACTCCAGCCTTCCCAGCCAGTGCCGATCGGCCAGGCTTCACCACCGATGCGCGAGGCAGGTTCGAACGACAAGGAATCGAGCGTAGCCTTGGTCGGACGCAACCGCATGCCCGCGTCGAACTCCGGCGGGAGAACAGTAATGCTCGGCGGATGGGAGAAGCCGGGCGGCCGCACCCAGCGACGAGCTGGGCCGAGCGTCGCGCGATTGCCGCAGGCAGGACAGTTGCGGGTCTGCTCGACATAGCCCTGGTCCCAATCCAGCAGATCCGCATAGTTGCAGACCCGACATTGGAAGTAGAGCCGCTTATCCTGGTAGGCTTGGCGACGATCCTCGTCGCGCTCGGAATAGAGGCCGAGCGACAAATAGCGCTGGCCGTCGACCCATACCTCGTGCCCAGGGGCATATTGGCTGAGCGCCGCGTTCAACGCCTGCTGCGGCGCATACCGGCGCTTCGGGTTCCACGGATCGGTGCCCTCTTCGAATACGCTGAAGGTCGCGACGTCGGTCGGAAAGGCGTATTTGGGCAGTAGGGCGAGCTTGAACAGGCGATCGAGCAGCCTGCCATGGTCATCGCCCCGACCTTCCTCCTCACCGCTATCCTCAGCGATCTCATCGTCGACATCGGCATCTTCGACCGGCGGAGTGTCGGGTATCGGCGCATCTTCCTCATCGGCCGGCAAGGGAAGAGTATTCTCCAGCACGACAGGGAATTCGTCTAGCAACGTCTCCGCGTCGAGGGCGGGGCACGAGGTGGTGAACAGACGAACAAGGTCGCCGTGCAGTTCCGCGCGATTGTCGGCGATCCATTGTTTCAAGCCCGATAGCGAGAAAACATCCGCGTCGCCGCTCAGGAAATCGGCCACCGAGCCCAATGATGAGAACACGTCCGAACTGCCGCCCACCGTGTCGATGCGGTCCTGCTGGAACCGCCCGATCAGATAGGCGAATGCCTGGCGACGGGCAATCACCAGATTGTCGAGATTGAGGATCGGATCGGGTGCCGGTCCCGCGACGATCGGCGCGGGATCGCGGAAAAAGCCCTGGTCGTGGCTGTCGGCACCGCAGAACATCACCACGGTTGACAGGCCCGCGCCGCGGCGGCCAGCACGCCCCGCCCGCTGCTGATAGTTGGCGCGGCCCGGCGGGACATTGCGCAGCGCAACGGCGGTTAGGCCGCCGATGTCGATGCCCACCTCCATCGTGGTGGTGCAGCTCAAGATGTCGATCGGCGCCCCGATCTGACCGTCCTGCTCGATCGGAATGTCCTGGAAGCGAAGCTCATAGGCTTCGTTTCGCGACATGGCGTTGGCCATACCGCTATCGTTGAGCGCAGCAGAATGCTCCTCGGCGATCAACTGGTGCGGGGTATAGCCGTCATTCTCGTCGCTGAGCCGCTCCCATAGGCGGCGATAGAAAGCCTTTCGGCTGCGGAACACCGCATCCTGCGACGGATCGATGCGCTTAGCGTCGCCGGTGCAGTAACCGCATTTGTCTCCGATCAGCGGGTTACGCGGCGAAACGCTGGTGCAACGCTCGCACCGGATCCACTCCGCCGTGCCATCTACGTCAAGCATAACCTTTGCGGCTTGAACAAAATACTCGCCGGTGGCTCCGGGGGCGAACACGTCCCGGAGCGCAGGCTCGCATGCCGTCAGATAGTCGCCCTTCAGCCACTGCTTGAGGCCACGTCCTTCCAGCAAAGCTGCGAGTTTCCGCGAGAATTTGCCATTCCAAGCGCGGATGCCCGCCGAGCCTCGGGCGCCTTCGATGTTGTCGGGTGTGTGCTGGAGGCGGATTGCGTGCTTGCGCATCGCCTGCCACAGCCACAGTTCGATGAGTGCGGTGCGCGCTTCGTCCTCGGCTAGACCCTCGATCGCCGGCAGTTGGAGCCCTTCGGTGAGCTTTTTAGCCTCCATCTTGGTGAGTTTGGGCCGCAGCGTCGCTAGGGCGAGCGGGAACAGCCCGGTGTGATCGTCCTGCAGCACCGCGTAGATGCTCTGGTAGACGGACAGCGGCGTTTGCTCGCTGGTTTTGCTAGACAGCGTGCTAAAATCGCTGGTCTCGGCATCCGAATCGCGGACCAAGTCGAGTGCGATCTGGCCGGCACGGTCCATGCGCCCGTCGTCGTCGCCAGCAGGGCGCAATCGAACTTCGTGGCGCGCGGCACCGAACGCGATCGCCAGCGGCGCGTCATCGAGCGACGGCCTGAAGACCGGCTGCCTGAGCGCCGCCATGCCGGTCAGAAGCAGCGGCCGGAGACTGTCGCGGAACGAGAAGGTCTTGAGCGTTCCGGCGAGGCGCGAGGCGGTCTGGCGTCCATCGGAGAAGACCAACGCCTTGCGTCCCTGGAGCGGCGTCTTGCTCTGCGGTCGCGGCGGTTGCTCGAGCACCTGGACAGAGATCAGTTCCTGGAACGGTTGTTCGCCCTTGGTCTGTAGGTCGGAAATACCATTCGCGGAAGTTGGGCCGCTTGCGGCCTGGCAGCGCGGACAAGCATCGAATAGCTTGGGTCCGAGCAAGGGCGGCAACCAGACCTCGCGCACCGTGCCGCCGCCGCCATCGATCTTGCCTGTACCGAAATCGAGAAAGGCCGCCCGAGGAGCACCGGCCTTCTGCGGCATTGGGTCTTCCAGGCAGACATGGATGGCCTCTATCAGGCCGGTCTCTCCTGCATAAGCTTGGCCGTTGTCCTGCCAGAGATGCTCGATCCCGGCGGGTGCGCCGATATTGGCGCGCGCCACTGACAGGCCGCAGGAACGGCAACTGTGGAGTTCATAGACCTGCGAGCCACATGCGCAACTCTGGCGTGGTTCAGCATAAAGCTTGCCGGTGGGACCACCGCGCAGCGCCGCGTCGATCTCCGTGCAGTCCGGATTCACGCAGGCCCATAAGCCAGGCAACCCGCGGAAAAGCATATGGACGCGCGCCGGCAGTAGCGGCGCCGCTTCGGGTGCCGGCCTGGCGAGCGAAGCGAGTTCAAGGAGCGCGTCCGTCGCGGCGGTGCCGACGATGTCGTCAACGCCTGGAAACAGAACTCCCGGGAGATCGGTCAGCGCCCAAGCGGCACCATGATCTTCAATGGGATCACTCTCGCATTTTGCGCCACTTGTGATGTTGCGCAGCCGCGCGAGCGCGGGAAGATCTTGCAGCAGTTCTGCGAGCGCGGCTGGCAAATCGTCGGCGACGGGCTTGAAGCCCTCGCTGTCGGCGGTGCCTAGCAGATAGCGGCGGGTCAGGCTGACACTACCCTCTGGGCATTCGACGCCGTCGACAATTAGGAACCGCCCCGCAGTTTCGACGCTGCCATGACCAACGACGAGCGCTTCGTCGATCCGCGCTCCTGTCCGATCGAGACCGTGAACGGTGACGAGCAGTTCGCCTGCGCCGGCATCGGTACGCGTGACAACTACCGGCGCACCATCGATGTCCGTGCTGACCTGGGCGAGCGGGACGACGAGGCTTGTGCGATCACGCAGCGACGAGGAATGGAGCATCGCGAGCGGCACCTGTGCCAGCGCCTTCGCTAAGGCCCGATCGCCAGTGCCCGCCCCTTCGAACGCGCGCTTTCGGCCGGTCAACGACCGGACCGCCTGCGGATCGAGACCCGAAAGCCCGGAGACGAATTTCTTGGCCGCGTCAGCGTTGGAGAACGAAGCGCTGGTCGCAATGAACACGACGCGCGAGGAGGGCAAGCCGAGCCGGTCGAGCAGGCGGCGGATCAGATAGGCAACTTCGGTGCCGTTAGCTCCGCGATACAGGTGCGCTTCGTCGAGGATGAGGAAGAATTTTTCCTCGGGATGCGCCTCGAAGAACGCGCGCGTATCGCCGAAAATCTCGCGCTCGATAGGTCGGAGCAGCATGTATTCGAGCATCGAATAGTTGGTGATCAAGAGATCTGGGCAAGCCTCCTGGATTTCGTGGCGAGTCAGCAGTTCGGGATCCTCCGGCCGCTCATTGGCACGCAGTGGATCACCGTTGTCGTCTTGCCAATGCTGTCCCGGCTTCCCGTACCAGTCGCGTAGACCATCAAATGCCCCAATATGGCTGTCGGGCTTGGCAGGCCAGCGCCCTTTGTCGCGTAGCGTCCGGACCAGTTCCTGGTCCTTCTTGCTTCCCCCACGCGCGGCGTCCTCGATCTTGAGGTAGAATTCAAGCGTCTTCAGCCGCTGCTGGTCGCGCTTGCCGTCACGCATGCCTGGATAGAGCGTGCGTCCGGTATAACGGCCGAATTTCGCTGGTCGGCCAACGGCGTCGGTGAAAGCCTTCCTGACAGCCGACAAACCGAACAGGGTGCGTAGCCGGCCCAACTGGTCATTGACCAGCGCGTTCATCGGATAGAGCAGCAACGCACGCACTGCGCGTGTCTTAAAATGCTGTGGTCGGTGCAGCGCCTCGTCGGCCAAGCGCGACAGCACAGGCAACAAGAAGCTCTCTGTCTTACCCGAGCCGGTGCCCGTCGTCACAACAATGCCGCTGCCCGCAGCGTTGGGCTGCATTGTCGCTTCCAAGGCATCCGCTTGATGCTCATAGGGCGGATCGAATAGAAGCTGCTCTTCCTTGCTCGCGAGGCTGCTCAGAAATGCACGGACCTTGTCCGGCAGAGCGAGATCGGCAAATCGCCGATCGCCGAGGTAAGCAGGCGTGCTCTCGATGTAGGGTGTCTGAGCGACGCCGCCTTCTCGTAGCAACTGGCGTCGGAGTTCGACGACCTTCGGGTGCGAAAGATGGTAGGTGGCCTCAATGTATGAGGCCAGTGCCTCGCACATATGATCGATTTCTGTACGCACGAGGCCTCCCCTAGCTCCTATCCCGCAATCTCAATGGCCGAGAACTTCCTCTCTGCCGTCGCCCTCGCCGCCATACTCGCGTTCTGGCTATGATTGAGTCTGGAGCCTAGCACATGAGCGAACGGCCTCAGCAAACCGCCGCAGACTCCAATAGGTCATCATCCGACGGGGCGTGGAGACTGGACTGCACGCTCCCTGGACCGAGACGCGCCATCGCCTCGAGGGTCTCTTCTCGTTGACATCGAGCTGCGAGCCACCGTTGGCGCCAAGCTTCGCTGATAGCTGCCGACGTCTCCGTTCGGAAGTCTGCGGCAGCCATTCCAAGGAGCGCGTTGCGAGAACCAACCCCGAGTTCACACGCGTAGAAGAGCCGCGGGGTGGCATGGTGGAGGATAATATCACTGTCTAAACCCAGAACGTCGAGACCCTCACGTATCTGCCGCAAGCGCGGGCTGGTCCCTTCACCAAATCGATTGTTGACCCTCCTCAAAACATGCTGAGTCTCGGCCATCGAGCGAAGCGCCTGCGCAGTTTCGGCACCGAGGTGGAGCGTGCCGAACCCGCCGGTAAAGCTTTTGCCTATCGCGCCCCAGGATACGTCCGCGCAAAGCCCTGGGTGATGCGCCGCCTTGAGAGATAGCCGATTATACTGGCTCGACCCCACGCCATAGAGGCTCGTGGTGGTGAGAATACGAAGGTCGGCAGGTTTTGAGACCGGGCGGCCAGCCATCTGCGACGCGATCACACTGATCTGAGCGCTGTAGCGGTTGGAATAGGCATCGTGAACCTCGCGTGAGGCGAGAAGGAGCGCCACCAGCTTTCCGCCGAGGATTTCGTTGTAAGGGGGGATCGCGCCGCAGATGCTCACATCCGCGACGCGGCTTGAGAGGCCGGCTTTCCGGCATTCTGCCAGTACGATGTCGATGGCCCGCTGCCCGCTACGCGCGGCGAGTAGCTGATCGAGCGCTGCGGAGGGATTTCTGCTGAGGCCAACTGCCCGGAACATCTGCTTTGCGAAGAGAAGCTGCGACAGCACCTCGGCTCGCTTGCGGACAAACAAGAGATCTTCGGACGCGCCCCGCCAATCGGCATCGTGTGCGGCATGTTTCAAGGCTCCCCGCATCGGCGTTATCTTTTCGCCGGCTTCGCGATGAGCCTCGTAGTGCGCGCGGAGCTCTAAATCGCGCGCGAAGGCAGCCCCTGATGCCTTCTGTTCCAACCGGAGAACCGTGCTCTCGGTCGGCTCCGCAATTTCCGCGGCAGTCGCGAGATCGTCCCACCGAATGGCGGCTATCGACTCCTCGAGGCGAGCGAGCAGTGCCGCCCCGAGTGCGGACGGCTCCCAGCTTCCGTCTCGAAGGCGCGCTTCGGTCTCTTCCCTCAGCCATCCGATCCACTTGTCACGGACACCGACGCGCATAACAGGACTCGCCAGCATCGCGATGCCGATCACCGGACGATTTTGACGTGCTGCGTTACGGATGAGGATCAGCAGCTGGCGGCCCGGGACAGGGCGATACTCGTGCGCCCAGGTGTGACGGAAGTAGCGCCAGATATCGATCAGCGGCAGGCCGGTGTTCCTACATTTGGCTCCGGATTGGCAAATCTCGACGACAGGATCGACCACGCCGGCGAGCGCGGCGGCACGTTCGGCTCCCGGTAGAGCCGAGATGCGCCGAAATTCCTGAGCCAGGTCCGTACCATTGTCGACAAGATCGAGCACGGAACTCCGAACGCCAGGCGGTCGTGCAGTGCGCCGCTCCATGCGACGAAGGAAGGCTGAAACTGAGGGTTCACGGAGTTGACGCTGACGAGCACTCTGCAGCGCAGCGCGAACCCGAGATTTGACATCGTCAATAGTCTGGCCATCCGCCTGTGCAATACCGGGCGGCTCAAACAGGATTTGATCCTCCTGAACTGCAACTCGCCAGCCCTGTTCGAAGAGGTCCGCTACAAGAAGGCAGACGGCTCGGAGCTTCTCGCTTGAACCGTCGTCAATATAGCGGCGAGCGAGCGACCGAAGCGCATCGGCAAAGCTAGGCGGCGGGCCATCGCCAAAATCCAAGAGTAAATGGAGTTTTTTGCGCTCATCTGGCGCTAGGAAGGGAGAGAAGGCGCGGGAACGACCCGGGCCAAAATGATCTGTGAGCGCCACGTTCACCAATTCGTCCCCCTTGCTGTGGCGCATTTCGGGATTTCGCAGATTAGTGCCAACGTTGCGCATTCCATGCTAGTGCCTCTTGAAACATACATTTAGCCGCGTCACCCTGCACGTACTACTGGGCTTCAGGTTGAGTTTAGGGGATGGCCCAAACCTTTTGCCCAGTCTTCAAGAAGCGTTGCATAATCTGATCGATGCCGCCGACCAGGCTTGTCGGCAAGGTCGCAGATCTTGGTAACTAATCCTCGCAAAGCACGAGCGATCTCCACACTGGTGGCGGCCCCGTTGAGGAGTGGATGGTTGTCATTCGGAAGAAGAACCATTCCGTCACCGGTCAGCAGCGGCACCTTATCTGCAACTCGGTCGCTCCGCCGTGGTATCAAAGTTTTCGACGCTTCACCCGAATTCACGGCGTTTTCGTGCTGGGGGTCGACAACGCGTCGTTTCAGCTTAGCCGATCGGACCTTTCCACGGAGTTGCTCGATGGCTTTGTGCAAACCGGCCTCACGGAGAGCATCCCAAATCGCCGCGGAGACCGACACCTGCTGTTTGGACGTGGTTACGCCGAACATTTCGTCCAAGGACGCAGAGAACTCGACCTCAACGCGGATATAACGGTCGTTGTTGATGAACACCGTCCAGGGCGCGCGAGTCTGGATGTCTATCACCCGTCCGTTCCGACTGAAGATTATGCCATGATAACTCTTCAGGATTGGAAAGCGCGCGTTTGCATTAAGCCCAACGGCATCGCGCGACTTGTCGATTGCACCGAAGCTTGGCGGGAGCCACGCATAACGAAGAGAAATTCGACCTTCGCGGCCGGCTGCAGCCGGGTTACGCACCTTGATCTCGATTTGATCGAGAGGACGGGCACGATCTTCATCTAGCGAATAGAGTTCGCACTCGGGAGACAGAAACAGAGGATCTATAGGAAGGATACGATGGCCATCGACGTAAATAGCGGTTTCGGTGGCTAGCTTGTGATAGGTCACGCCAAAGTGGCGGACGAGGTTAGTTCGCATCCCCAGGGTTGTCGCCCAATCCAAGCGATCCAGCTTTTCGATTAGGATGATTGTGCCCGCGCGCCATCCACTCGGGAACGCCTGCCTTAGATGCTCCCGAACGAAAGCAGGGAGCCTGGCGCGACGAGCTTGCGGAAGCGCTACGTCCCCGGCGGAATTGCAGTATTTACCGGCGTCCAAGGCATCCAGATCGAGTGTGACGGCGAAAGGCTCGGCATCGGACACCTTGGAGATTATTGTAAAGCGTCTCCCGATGCTGACCGCCGCGCAGGGTAAGCCGTATCCGTAGCGGCCAAGACCTGTGCGATCATTCTCGCGATGCGTCCCGCCCCACATCATGGCAAGCCGCAGCATCTCAGGCGCCATCCCGTGGCCATCGTCGATGACCGCTAGCCGAGAGGGTTTCTTGAGTGAGGCGCTCTCATCGTAGCCGAACACGAGATCGACGCGCAGCGAATAGGCCTGGATTGAATTGTCGATAAGTTCGGCGATCGCGTCGCTGTTGCTGCGGTAGCCGATGTGTCGGATTCCCCGAACGAATGCCTCCGGAATTGTGAGCCCGATCTGGCTCTGCCGGAGCCTTAAATCCGCATACTTCCGTTGCGACGATAGCACGCGTTCGATTGCGCTCCTCGCTCGAACATCATGCGTGAAACTCATCGTGGCCCCTCCCGTTTCGCAGCATCATTGTTTTCGTCGTCACCCTCAAGCGATTGCGCGCAAACCCTTAAGCTTCACTAGATTGAGCAGCTTGAGAGACGGCCCGTCCGGTCGTTTCTCGCCGCGCTCCCATTTGCTCACGGCGTCCTTCCGGACATTAAGATAGTGCGCGAAAACGGGTTGCGAGACCTTTTCGCGTTCTCGGAGCGCCCGGATTTCGTCGGGCGTCAAAGGTTCGACCGGGGTAAGGCATAGGGCGTCAAACTTACGCATGGTCGCCTTGTCCACGAGACCGGCCTTGTGGAGGCCGGTCTCGGTCTTGTGGGCCGAGGTGAGGATGCCGCCGTCAACCCTTCTCTTTGTCGCTACCATCGTTGTTCACCTCGATCAATTCGCCAGCGGCCTAAGCCGCTTCGATTTGCTCACCCGAAAACCCAAGAAGCACGTCCGCCAACCGCCTTAGTGCTTTCAGTTCCTTGGCCGACACGTTCGCCTTGTCGCTCTTGGCGAACCCGCGGGCGAAGAAGCTGTGGCGCCCAACTCGGAACAGGATGATAGTCCGGAACCCACCCGACTTGCCGCCGCCATCGCGGGCAACGCGCCGCTTGAACACGCCGCCGCCGAGATCGGCATCGTACCGGTTCGCCACCACGTCATCCGGGGCCTCGAGCAGCTTTGCATCGGCCATGCCCGCCTTTCGGGCAAACCGCCTAACCTCCTTGGTGAAGTAAACGCTCATTGCCGGACACAAGGGAGACATAGCTCTTAGGGCTACACTTTTCAAGTGGCCTCGACACGGCGCTCCCGCTCCGCGAACGGTCGACCTAGCCGCCGTTCCGGTCGGCGATCAGGGCTAACATCCAGGGCCAGTTCGATCTCCTAGCGACCTTGTCGGCCGCCAGGAGCAAAGCCTTGTTGAGGTGTACATAGCGCTGGGTGACGCGTCGCCCAGTGTGGCCCAACAGGCCCGCGATCGTCAGCTCGGAATAGCCCATGTCTCCGGCCACACTGGCGAAGGTGTTTCGAAGCACGTGCGGGGTTACATCCTTGAGCTTGGCGGCCAGGCAGAGCCGCTGAAGAACCGGGACGACGCCGACGAAATGGCCGTCGCCCACCTCGGCTGGAAAAACGTAAGGGTTCTCGTTCTAGGCGCTGGATTGGCCGAGCAGCAACTTGAAGGCCGGCTGACCAATGGCGCGGAGATGGGCGCCGCTCTTGGTCGTGGGAAAACGCACGCATGGGGCTTCCGGATCGATTCAGCCCCGCTCCAGCGTCAGGACCTCCATTCGGCGAAAACCGGTGAGAAGCATTATGCGGATCGCCGCCAACGCGACCGGGCTCTCCTCGTCGGCTTGGCGGATCGCCTTCCCCAGTGCGATGATCTCTCCCATCAAAAGACGTCGTTCGACCCTTGTTTGTTGATTTCCGTTGAGATCTGGGCTCCGAACAAAGCGTGCACGGACCCTGTCCGATCAAGTCTATCTAACTGTTTCAATTAGTATTTTGTTCTGCCTGTGAACCCCGTATTGGAGGACACTTCATCCAGCCTGTCTGAACCCAAACTTCGTGGTGTCATCGGAGGACGCTCGAGATCTAAGCTTATAACCTGCACGCTTTATGCGGAAGAGCCCAGGTCTCAGCGAAAATCAACAGCCTCGCGGTTCGCGCATGAGCCGGCGCCGGCTCTGACGCGCTTCGCCAAATCCTCGCCGCGGCCCTTCGTTGATGGCATCAAGGCTGCGCGCGACAAGATTGTGACGCGCAGAGACGAGAACCGCAGCGACTTCCGTCGGAAGCGCGGCTTTTCAAAACCGAGACGGCGAAGATCATTGAAACGGTGCTCGCCGAGGAGGGCCACAAACCTGAGACCGTTTTCGTGCAGGGCATCACCGCCGTCGCCCGGCACAAAGCCCATCTGGAGGCGCGGTCAAAGAAGCCGCTAGACGGCGCAGCCTATTTGTCTAAGGCCCGCAGTGGTGGAGTTGCGCATTCCGGCTTTCACCCGCTCCTCCGTTACCGGCGGATTGGTAGTCAGTGGCCCGCTGATTGGTAGTCTCCGGACCTTTTGTCTATTTAAATTAATGGTTTAGCAGTTCCGCCCTTGGAAGAAGAGGGCGGAGCCTTGTTCCGCGACGGGTTGCGGGCTGAGAGAGTGGGTTTTTAGGCCCCGTAGGAGCATCGACGGAGGGCTCTCGCTTTCGCCATTTCTCGATGGTCGTGCGGCTCTTACGCCGAACCGTCTCGCGAAGGCCCTTACGCTCTCTCGAGGCAGCTGTAATGCCCGACGGACCGCCTCCGTGGTGCGTACACTTCCGTGTATAATCTGGCCAATAGATTTTCCCTCAAGGCATGGTGACGGTGTTTACCACCACACCGCGGGATCAACCCCCTGATCAATCTACATCCTGAGAGAAATCACTTGGTGGTTTCGATTCCAACTGCTTTTCGACGTTGAGCCTTTCCTTTCTTTGGTTGATGAGCTCCCGCATCCAGTCTGGAACACGATATTTCACACCGTTGTCCGAATTAAGCGGTCGGCAATCGGGATAGTCTAGATTTTCATCCGTCAGTTCCATCTGCGATCTCCGCAATTGAGCAATGTCGCTCGCGTGTCCAGCCAATTCTCTTTCAACGCAAGAGAGGTAACGGAACTAAGCAGCTAGTCAAATCGCGGATACCTCTAGCTCCAACGCCAGTCACCGGCATCACGCAGCATCGCTTACCGACTCAGCGACGATCTCGGCGGGAGCGGCAGGCCCGATTTTAGGATTGCGCGCGCAGCGAAAGATTGCCCGCCTCGCCATCTTCCCTGCTCCGACCCGAATTCCGCACGCACATATTTCGTCCACTCCCTTAGCTTCCAGGCTACAGGTGCTGCACCGGAACATTCCGTCGGATTTCATCAGGATCCTCGAGAGACAACCTTTGCAGCAATGATCCGTCAAATCCCACTGACCCATTGGGCGCCTTTCCAATCATCAACGAGCCGGAAGCCGCCCGGACCGTAGTAAGCATAAGTTCCAACAAGCTTAGAGACGCCGAATGAACGATCTCTTTGATCCCCGATTCGGTGATGATCACCGCTCGTTCGCGATGGAGAGCACCGCAGAGCCTCGGTCGATGCCCCTTTGCGTCACAACCAATGCCACCATCCGTCCGGCGGCGGAAAGCCTCATAGTGGCGGTTTGCGCAGGAGATACAAAGCCTGTGGCCGTCCCGCGTGTTGATGATGCGGTCCGACATCGTGGTGCAGCGCGGGCAAATTTTCTCCAATGCAGCTCTGAGCCGTGCGATTGGTTCGACGACCTTGCCAGCGTATTCCGCACCGATCGGGCAATTTTGGCATTTGCTGCGCGCTTCCCAAGGCTGCGGCGGATTGCCGGGCGTGTTAGCCGACTCCCAAAGCCTAATACAGCCATGTCTCGTCAGCCTCATTTCGTGCGGACCACAATAGAAAACGGATGTTGCTGAGCCCGCTCCGGGCTGATCCACACCTATGCTACCGTTTTGACTCAACATGCTGCCCCATTAGCCGCCCCGACAGGGCTTCCAGCCTCGATTGAACTACGCACCGGCGTCTCGAGTGGCCTAGATGGCCCGCATCCTGTCGAGTAAATCACAGAGACAAGTTCGCGGTAACGCTTGCCGTGTCTTGCTGCCGTCGTCTTCACAGGAGGTGTCCTTGCAAGCGCGGGAATAGCGGCATTCACTTTGACCAGTTGGCGTGTCATTCGTTAGCCCGCACCGTATCACGACCCAGATGCTAAAGGCCAGATGGACATCTGGGAGGCAGCCAGCACCGCACGCCAATCATTGGGTAACTCAAAAACTCTCAGTTTTGATAAGGAATTTTTTCTCTCGTGAGACAAAAGGTGTAGATGTGCCGTGCGACTCACTTCCGTCCCATGAAGGACATACCCCAAGGGGCCAAGACCGCGCGTTCTTTGTGCGTCTTGCTTGACCTGGAGTTGGCGCTCCCTGTTGCTGCCGCCGCGCCGAGCTGCCTCGCTACGCATATCCAGCTTAGGATTATCTTTCATAGACGCCGCAAGCCGCAAGGGGTTTTGACTTGAAAACTGGGGCAGCGGCACCTGCGCAAATCCTACATTGCGCAGGTGCCTTCTCTTTACATCCAGTGCCTCTCCAATTCGATATACATCGCCAAGTGCGCGCGGCCCTTCGGGGTGACGTAGCAGATGGTCCGGGTGTGACTTGGGTGCTTTTGATCCTGGTTCTCGATATGGGTCAGCAGGCCCTGGTTGATCTTGTCCTGGTAGGCCCGCCAGGGCGCACCGTCTCGGACGCGGAAGACCCATTTGTGATCCCGAAGCCAGGCGAAGAGGTCGGACGGCCGCATCTTGAGCGCCTTCGCGGTGTCCGTGATCGTCTCACTCCCCTTCCGGCCGGCCAGGCGTTCGAGTGCAGCGGCGCGGGGCTCCGTGACGGAAAGCCGCTCTTCGAGGGCGATCACCCGCTCCGTGTAGCCGAGCAGCGCCTGCCGGAGGGCGCGGGGATCATCAAGCCGGGGCGCGCGGGCCCCGGTGACCATCGCATCGAAGGCGCGGATCACCGCCAGGTGGAAGGCCGGGCTGATCCACATCGCGTAAGCGTAGACGAGCTCTTTGACGACGAAGGTGCCCTGATCCGCTCCGCCCTTGGTGGAGGAAACGGGCGATACCGGATTTCCGGTATCGGTCACTTCCACGACAAGCGCCCGCGTCGCATCAGTTGCGAGGAAATACGAAGGCCCGTGCTTCTTCGCCGCGCCGGCAGCGCGGTGGCAGTCATTGAGGCAGTAGCGGCCCTCGGCATCGCGGCGGATCTCGGTCCCCCGGATGGCCAGCGGGATCAGGGCCCCGGCGATCGGGGGCGCATAGCTGGCACCGGACACATGGCCAGCGTGGTCGAACAGATCAGACATCGGTCAGGCTCCTTTGGTTGTCTCAGGGGTGTGGGATGGCGTCCCATTGAGGTGAGACGCGAGGCGCGCAGCGCGGTCTTCGAGCAGCTGACGAAGGACCAGGTTGGTTTCGCTCTGCGCAGCCAATTTCAACGCTTTAAGGCGGTCTGCGGGGTTCAATTCAGACCGTGGGATGGGCGTCTCATTCGTCCCACGGCCCGTCCCACCGGCCGGCATGGCCGAGGCCCGAGCGGGCGCCGTCGCGGCCTTCCAGCGATCGCGGAAGCTGTCCAGGATCGCCTGCACGGCTTCGGCATTCTCCGGCTTGCCGTTCTCATCGTCCGGCGGGGGCAGCGCGGTGGCGGCGAGGACCGTGCGCAGCCCATGGCGCAGGAGCTCGAGCTTCCGGGCCTCCGGGCGGAGCACCGCCATGATCGACTTGAGCGACGGCCAAAATTCGGAGGTCTCGGCGACGGCGCGCGCCGACTCCCGCGTCAGCACAGCAGCAGGCACGCCCTGCAGGGCTTCGAGGAGCAAATTGAGGCGGTCTTTGAACTCTTTCTCCTCAAGCGGCGCGCCGACCAGGCCATTGACGACGAGCCCCCACATCCGAAGCCGCTCGGCATCGGGCGGGACGCACATGCGCTCGACCGCCTGCAGCTTCTCGGTCGCCTCAGGCAGGTGCTCGGCGATCGCTGGCACCAGCATGAACTGGCGGCCTTCCGCGGCTTCGGCGCAGAGCGCAGCCAGGCCTTTGCTCAGGGTGATGTCTTTGCCGGCGACGGACGTCCGCGCGAGGGCGCCAGAGGCTGCAGGGCGAGCGACAAGGGCAGTCATCGGGCTTCCTCCCATTCCGAGGCATCGATGATGTTGAGATCAGGGCTGGCGGTTTTGGCGGCGGCCGGCGGCGCACGGCCCACCAGCGCGGCAAATTGCGGGTCATCGTGCATCCAGGCCATCCGGCTCTTGCGGGCGGCCGGGCGCTTCCCCTTGGTGTCGCAGGCCCGCATGAGCCAAGCCTCGGCCTCGGCCAGCGGGTGCATGCTCTGCGCCTCGTAGAGCTTCATCATCACCATGGCGCAGTCGTCGCCGGCGAGGCTCAGGAGACGGCCAAGGAAGCTCCGGCATTTGCCTGCAGGCTTGCCGGTCAGATGAGCGAGGATCGGCAAGCCCTGCTGCCAGAGGATGTCTCGGGCACCTGGGGGAGGCTTACCTCCCCCTGACAAACCATCCATCCCCTGACCCGCCTCAGAGGGCCCATCCGAAGGATGGGAATCTTCCTTTTCTTCTCCTTCTCTTCTCCTTTCACCCGCGACGATAGTTGTTTCAGAAACGCTGCTGAAACGCGTTTCGTCCCTGCTTACTTCCTCGGACGGATGCTCCTCGCGAGAGCGGCTCCGCCAATTTTGAAGCCGTTTCCTGTCCCCCTCGCGCTTGAGGATGCTCCGGGAATGTTTCTCAAAAGCCTTGATTGCCACTTTGCAGAGAAGAGGATGATAAAGGCGCCCATCGCTGCAAAGAATGAACTCCCTGAGCACAGCCTGCTTGACCGTGAGAAACTTCCTCACGTTCGACCCGAAGCCGGCGAAATATGCGAGCGCCTTGTCCGAGCTCGGAAGGCTAGCAGCCGGTTTCTGCTTGTAAGCCTCGTACAGAAGCTTGATGTAAGCTCGAAACTCGACTGCGGTTCCCTCGATATAGAGTTCAGAGCTGAACAGCTGCTCACCGTAGAGCGGCATGAAGTAGTACCCTTGCAGCTCGCACTCAGGCGGCGTCAGGGGTTCTGGGCACCCGTCGCCAGCGGGCCCTCTTGTATGATCGGTCACCATCTCGCAGTTGGCCTGATCTACTTACGAATTCGAAGGCGTGCTATCGCGCAGGGGAAGAGCTTCGCTCGTGCTGTTCACCGGGGCGCTAAGCTTGCCTTCGGCCCAGGCTACCGCCTCGCTCCAGCGATACAGGACAGCGCGAGCGCCGAACTTGCGGAAAGGAGGGCCGCCACCGCGGACCGCCTTCGTTGCCAGCGTCTGAGAGGTAATAGGGTATCCGAGCCCATTCAGAGCGCGCGCAAGCTCCTTGCGGCTGAGGAGGGCGCCACCTTCGATAAACTGGGATTTGCTAGTATCTGCCGCCTTTTCGTTGTGCATAGCTTTCATCAGCTCCTGATTGATGGAGCCGAATCAATATGCAGAGCCGGACCGCACGTCGTCTGGGAAACCACGAGCTTTTTTGGGGGGTCCTTTCCCAGAACACGCTGTGATCAGCTCCTGCCGCCGGATTTGTATGCGCTGGCCGCCTTTCTCAATGCTTCCACTTTCATAGGCTCGTATTTGAGAAAACATAGTGCTTCATTTACAAGCTTAGCACCCAACGAGGGGCCTCGATGGTCCTCCCAATACCGGCACGAAATTTTTAAATGTTTCTCAAATATGGAAGGTAAATCCTGACCAAGAAGACGTCCCTGTGGTGTCCCATTATCAGGCAAGTCCTCCGCTCTTATAAGAGGCGCACGCATCTTCCAATGCTCTAATTGCTTTCGACTATCCGGCGCCGCAGCAATGATTGCCTGCATTCCTTCCATTAGTATTGCCATCAGAACCGATGGATGTGCCGTTCGTAGTTGCCGGCGAAGGCTACCGAGGTCGAGAGACGCGTCATCCTCTTGCGCAAGGCCATTCTCTGATTTCGGCCGAGGACCATCCGCCCGGATAGCGACGAGTCCGCTACGAATCGCTTCTCCTGCATAGAAACGCACCATGGCAGCCTGCAGCTTCGCCCGTGCCTTCCTCACTGAGGCGATCGCTTCATCGAAAGCATCCAAATCCGCCTGTATCACACGAAATGTCGCATCGTCTAAGCACAGCCAAAACCTGAAGTCCGCCTCCTCAATGTCTTCAAGAAGGGCAGCTCCGTCGAACTCAGGCGGAACATCGACGGCGCCCGCTCGCAGTACCAACTCCCGTCCCTGATCCTGGCGGGTGGTCAGATTTTCCGTCATGAGCGAAGGCCCAGCGCCGGAGACACCGCCCGATCGCCTGGAGTGATTAGATCGCCCGTCAATCGGGCAATCTGGCGTCCCACTTCGTCGGCGGCCGATAGCAAGACAGTGTCTGCTGTGTGAATGTATCGGCGGGTAACTGTGGTGCCTTTATGCCCGATGAGCGTCGCAACTGTTGCCTCTGAGTAGCCCAGATCGGAAGCGACGCTTGCGAAGCTGTGGCGCAGAACATGGGGCGTTATATCGTCAGGCAAACCGCTCAGCTTGAGCAGGCGACGGAAGAAACTTGGGAAACCTGACATCAAACCGTCCCCCCTCGATGCCGGGAAAACGAGAGCCTGGTGGCCCCTGCGTCCTTGTGCCGCGAGGATCTCGCAAGCTGCCTGCGGCAGCGGGCGAATAGACAGGCCAGTCTTCGTCTCCTGCAACCTCGCGGTTTGCCTCCCAAGGTCGAGGTCCTGCCAACGGAGCGATATTGCCTCACCGCTGCGCCAACCAGTGAGTAACAGGAATTGAGTGGCCGCCACTGCAGGCGGCCACAGGTTGGATGCGTTGCGTAGCCCGTTCCCTAGGGTTGGGACTCATAACCAGTAGCTGACGACCGCCGCGATGCAGACAGCGGCGTGGAAGTTTGTGGCGAGCCGGTCGTAGCGTGTGGCGA
>NZ_BAAFHE010000007.1:55000-261811 GCF_054665075.1 Acidisoma sp. 7E03 | reverse complement strand
CCCCGGCGGGGCACGACGAGGACAGGCTCACAGCGCCGTATAGCCACCGTCGACGAAGAGATCCTGGCCGGTGATCATGTCGGAGGCCGGAGCGCAGAGGAACAGGATCACCTCGCAGACCTCATGCGTCTCCGCCACGCGCCCCGCCGGGATCTTGGCGACCATGGGGCCGAGCTTCGCCGGATCACCCCAAACCTGCTGGCCCATCGGCGTCATCGTCACCGTCGGGCAGACGGTGTTGCACTGGATGTTGTGCGCCGCCCATTCCGCCGTCATCACCTTCGTCAAGCCATTGAGCCCGTTCTTCGAGGCGGCATAGGCGCCGTGCTCGATCAGGGCCACGCTGCTCGTCTGGCTGCTGACATTGACGATCTTGCCCGCCTTCTGGGCGATCATCGCCGGCACCAGCGTACGGGCAATCAGCCAGGGTGCACGCAGGTTGACCGCCTGGATCAGATCCCATTCCTCGACCGTCTGATCGACGAGCGACTTGGGGACGCTGATGCCGGCATTGTTCACCAGGATGTCGATCGTCCCCCAGGCGGCAAGCGCCTCACGCGCCGCCCGCTCGGGTTCCGTCGGGCTCGCAAGGTCGGCAGGGATGACGAGGCAGCGGCGGCCGCGGGCTTCCACCGCCGCCTTCACCTCGGCCAGCCCCGCGGCATCCCGCGCGACCGCGACGATATCGGCCCCGGCCTCCGCCAGGATGGCGCACAGCTCGGTGCCGATGCCCTTGGAGGCGCCGGTGATCAGCGCCTTCTTACCCGCGAGGGAAAACCGTTCGGCGACACTCATGGCGCGCCCCCTCAGAAGACGATCTGCGTCTTCACGACGTCGGGCGAGCCCTGCGCCGCGAATTCGAAGGCCTCGATCGACTGCTCGAAGGGGAAGGTGCGCGAAATGAGCGGCTTCACGTCGACCTTGCCCGAAGCCAGCAGTGCGATGGTGTTCGGGTAGAGGTTGGCATAGCGGAAGACCGTTTCGATGCGGGCTTCCTTGATCTGCGCCGCCACCACGTCGAGCGCCACTTCGGCCGGCGGCATGCCGACCAGCACCACGCAGCCACCCGGGCAGAGAAGGTCGAACATGCCCTTGAAGGCATGCGGGCTGCCGGAGGCCTCGAAAACGACGTTGGCGCCCCAGCCGTCGGTCAGCGCCTTCACCCGCTCCACCGCCTTCTCTTCGGCGACGTTCACCGGAATGATGTTCTCGTAGGAGCCGGCGATCGCCAGCTTCTCCTTCTGAACGTCGGTGATGATGACCTTGGAGACGCCGGCGGCGAGGGCAGAGAGCGCCACCATCATGCCGATCGTGCCGGCCCCCAGCACCACGGCCACCTGGCCGGGCAGGATATGCGCCTTGGACACGGCCTGCATGCCAACCGCCAGCGGCTCCACGAAGGCGCCTTCCTGGAAGCTCACTCCCTCGGGCAGCTTGAAGGTGAGATTGGCGGGGTGGACGATCTCGGGCACCAGGCAGCCATGCACCGGCGGGGTCGCCCAGAAGCGCACGGCAGGATCGAGATTGTAGAGGCCGAGCTGCGAGGCCCGCGAGGACCAGTCCGGAATGCCCGGCTCCATCGCCACGCGGTCGCCGACCTTCAGATTGGTGACGCCTTCGCCGACCTCGATGACCTCGCCCGAACCTTCGTGGCCGAGGATCATCGGTTCCTTCACCCAGAAGGGGCCGATATGGCCATGCAAGTAGAAATGCAGATCGCTGCCGCAGATGCCGACGGCCTTCATGGCGATCTTCACATCGCCTGGGCCGGTCTTGGTCGGCACGTCGATCTCACGGAGCGCCAGGCGGCGCACCTCTTCCATAACCACGGCTCTCATATCGTTTCTCCCAAGAGGCGCTGCGGTCCCCGACAGCCTTCGCCGGCCGCTCTTTCCCCACTGATTATGACTCTGAGCACGTCTTTGCGCAAAAATGAACCCGGCCAGGACGAAAGTCCTGACCGGGCTCTTTTGCGCAGCGCGACGATCGGTCGGAGATCAGCCGGCGGATTTGTCCGGCGTGATCGCGACGAAGATGGGCTGGCCCTGGCGCAGGATGCGAAGGGCCACGGCGCCGCCGCCGTCATGCAGGGCGCTGCGGATAGCGCTCGCCGCTTGGTTGGGGGAGCCCACGGCCGCGCTGTTCACGCCCAGCACCACGTCACCCTGCTGGATGCCCGCCTGATCGGCCGGGGAATTGGGCCGCACCTGCGCGACCACCGCGCCATCCGTCCCGTCCGGCACGCCGAGCTGACCGCGCAGATTGGGCGTCAACGGCGCGAGAGCGAGACCCACACCACCCTGGCTCGTGCTGTCGGAGGAGCCGGCCTTGCTCGCGATCTTGCTCTTCAGCTGCGCGATCTGGACATCCACGGTCTGGGTCTTGCCATTCCGCACAATGTCGAGATTCGCCTTGTCGCCCGGGGCGATGGCGGCGATCGTCACGGCCAGATCGCGCGGCGTGTGGATCACCGTGCCGTTGACCTGGGTGATGACGTCACCCGGCTGCAGGCCGGCTTTATCGGCCGGGCTCTTCGGCTCCACCTGGGCGATCAGCGCCCCGTTCAGCGCGCCCTGGCCGTTGCCCGGCAGGTGCAGCGCCTGGGCCATGCCCTGGTCGATCGTCTGCGCTTCGACGCCCAGGAAGCCGCGCGTCACGTGACCGTCCTTGAGGATCTGGGCGACGACCGGCTTGATGGTATCGGCCGGGATGGCGAAGCCGATGCCGATGCTGCCGCCGGAGGGCGAGAGGATGGCGGTGTTCATACCGATCACCTCACCCTGCTGGTCGAAGAGCGGACCGCCGGAGTTGCCCTTGTTGATGGGGGCGTCGATCTGCAGGAAGCTGTCATAGGGGCCGTCGCCGATGTCACGGCCTTCTGCCGAGACGATGCCCGCGGTCACCGTGCCGCCAAGGCCGAAGGGATTGCCCATGGCCACCACCCACTGGCCGGTCTGGACCTTGGAAGAGTTGCCGAGGTCGAGATAGGGCAGCGGATGCTTGGCATCGACCTTGAGCACGGCGATGTCGGTGGAGGGGTCACGCCCGATCAGCTTGGCCGGCAGGCGCGTGCCATCGGACAGCGTGACGGTGATGGTCTTGGCACCCTGCACCACGTGGTTGTTGGTGACGATCGTGCCATTGGCATTGATGATGAAGCCCGAACCCGCCGCCTCGATCATCTGCGGATGCATGGGTGCCATCTGCATGCCGGGGGCACCGGGCATCATGTTGAAGGGGAAGGGCAACGGGAAGGGCATGCCGTTCGGGCCGGAACCACCCTGGCTCTGGTCACCGGGACCCTGATCGCCCTGGTCACCCTGGTCCGGACTGTCGGAGGCCGCCTGGCTCGGGTTGAGATCGGCGAGGATGGTGACGACCGCGGGCTTCACCCGAGCCGCGAGTTCCGTGAAGTCGGGCAGCACCTGCGCCGTCACGCCCGGGGGCAGCCGGCTCACGTCCCCGCTCACCGCGCCGGCCGCCGCCGTCGCATCGGCGAAGCTCGGCGAGGTCAGGGCATAGCCGCCGAGGGCGCTGCCCGCCAGAAGGGTCACGGCGAGGGCCGACCTCAGGCGAAAACGACGGGTCATCATATGGGTAACTCCTATGTTCCAAACGCGTGCGGGCCACTGGGACGGCGGCCGTTGCCGTCCTGATGCCCGCTAGATAGGCGCTGCCGCCGTTCCGTCTGCATGCGAGATCGTGAACACACCGTCACGTGGACATTTCGTCACCGTGCCGTTCACCAGCGGTATGCAGGCGGGGACTTGACAGGGCGGGCCGCAAAATGTGTGTAGCGTCTCTCGCCGAGCCTGCAGGGGTGTAGCTCAATTGGCTAGAGCGCCGGTCTCCAAAACCGGAGGTTGGGGGTTCGAGACCCTCCACCCCTGCCAGTCGGTATTTTGCACCGGCCGGACGTTGACCCTCCGGCCGGCGCCGCTGTTTCAGGAATAGGTGCGCGTTGAAGACGATTTCCCGGCAGGCAGTGTGGCCGTGAGCTTCGATCCCCTGGGCTTCCTCCGTGACGTGCGGAGCGAGGCGTCGAAGGTAACCTGGCCCTCCCGCAAGGAGACGCTGATCACCACGGCGATGGTGATCGGTATGGCTGTCATTGCGTCCTTCTTCTTCTTCGCCGCCGACCAGCTCATTGGCCTCGGTGTGCGCACCCTGTTCAGCAGCGGCTCCTGAGGAGGGCTGGTCATGGCTAAGCGTTGGTACGTCGTTCACGTCTATTCTGGCTTCGAGAAGAAGATCGCCCAGCAGATTCGCGAACAGGCGGCGCAGAAGGGTCTTGCCGATCATTTCGACGAAATCCTCGTCCCCTCGGAAGAGGTGGTCGAAGTGCGGCGCGGGCAGAAGGTCAATTCCGAGCGGAAGTTCTTCCCCGGTTATGTGCTGGTGAAGATGGAGCTGACGGACGAGGCTTGGCATCTGGTCAAGGACACGCCGAAGGTCACCGGCTTCCTGGGTAGCCGCAACAAGCCGAGCCCGATCACCGAGTCGGAAGCCGAGCGCATCATGAAGCAGACCCAGGAAGGCGTGGAAAGACCGCGTCCCTCCGTGGTCTACGAAGTGGGCGAGCAGGTCCGCGTGGCCGACGGCCCCTTCACCAGCTTCAACGGCACGGTGGAAGAGGTGGACGAGGAGAAGGGCCGCGTGAAGGTCTCCGTCTCCATCTTTGGACGCTCCACCCCGGTCGACCTCGAATACAGCCAGGTCGAGAAGGTCTGAGACGGCGGGGCTTGGCGGCCCCCCGCTTTCCGGCTTTTCTGCTGGGTGCCTCGGAAACTCCGCGGCGCGTCCAGAATAGAGAGGCCCTGCAATGCCCCGCTTCGCCGCCAATCTCAGCATGATGTTCACGGAGTGGTCCTTCCTGGACCGCTTCGCCGCCGCGGCGGATGCCGGCTTCACGGCCGTCGAATACCTCTTTCCCTATGAGCATGCGCCGGAGGCGGTGGGCCAGGCACTGACGCGTGCCGGCTTGACCCAGGCGCTGTTCAACCTGCCGCCGGGCGATTGGGCCGCGGGTGAACGCGGCATGGCGGCCTTTCCTGCGCGCGCCGAAGAACTCGCGGCCGCGGTCGAGACCGCCTTGCCCTATGCCGCGGCCACCGGCTGCCGCACGCTCCATCTCATGGCAGGAATCGCCGACCGGACCGACCCCGCGGCTCAGGCCGCCTATCGCGCGGCCGTCCTCCGCACCGCCGAACGGCTGCACCGCGCCGGCATCACCCTGGTGCTGGAACCCATCAACGGCCGCGACATGCCAGGCTACTTCCTCAACGACTTCGGCTATGCCGCTGCCCTGATTCGCGACCTCGCCCTGCCCAACCTCGCCCTGCAGTTCGACCTCTATCACCGCCAGATCATGCATGGCGACGTAGTGATGGGCCTGCGGGAGATGATGCCGATCATCGGCCACGTGCAGATCGCCGGCGTGCCCGAGCGGCACGAGCCCGACGCGAGCGAACTCGCCTTCGGGGTGGTGACGGAGGAGCTGGACCGGTTGGGCTACCAGGGCTTCATCGGCTGCGAATACCGCCCTCGCGCCGGGACGCTCGCGGGGCTCGGCTGGTTCCAGCCCTACCGCGCACCAGCGAGATAGCGGCCGAGCCCGTCCGCCAGATCATCGAAGAGAAGCCGCAGGCGGCGGAGCCGGCGGCGGTCTTCGTGCATCGCGATCCACACCGGCACCTCGGCCACCGTCAGCTCCGACAGAACCGCGAGCAGCGCCGGGTCGGCCTCGGCCACGCCCTGCTGGCAGGCGCCGATCCCGAGGCCGGCGCGCAGGGCGCTCAGAAGTGCCACGTCGCTGGGTGACGTGAAGCCGAAGCGCAGCCGCAGCCCGGCCAGAGCCGGAACCCGCTCCCCGTATTCGGGCCGCCCGATCAGCGCATGGTCCTGCAACTCGGCGAGGGTCTGGGGCAGGCCATGCCGCGCCGCATAGTCCCTGTGCGCGTAGAGGCGGACGGGCGCCGCCCCGATGCGGCGCACGCGTAGCGCCTCCTGCACCGGCGCCACGTTGCGCACCGCGAGATCCACCTCCCCCCGCAGCAGGTCGAGATTGCGGTCGCTCATGACGAGATCGATGTCGATCGCCGGGTGGCGAGCGCGGAATTGGGCCAGCAGCGGCGGCAGCACCGCAGTGCCCATGAACTCGCTCGTCGTCAGCCGGATGAGGCCGGCCGCAGCCTCCGCTTCGCCCGAGGCGATGCGGCTGAGAAGATCCGCTGAATCCGCCATGCTTTCGGCCTGGGGTTTCAGGGAGAGGGCGAGCACCGTCGGCCGCAGTCCGTCATTGGAGCGGGTGAAGAGCACGGCGCCCAGCGCCTCTTCTAGCAGGGCGACGTGCCGCCCGAGCGTCGGCTGGGTTAGGCCAAGGTCGCGCGCCGCCCCCGACAGGCTGCCGTGGCGCAGCACTGCCAAGAAGGAGCGCCACAGCGTCCAATCAGGATTGGCCATAGATATTTCTATAGCGACTAGATGAGTTTCGGCAATTTTCCTTGGACTGCCGGCCGCCCATCCTCCCGTCACCGAAACACGGAGATGATCGATGACGAAAACGGCTTTGATCACCGGCGCCACGGGCGGCGTCGGCAGCGCGGTGGCGGAAGCGCTGCTGCGCGATGGCTGGCAGGTGCGGGCCCTCACCCGCCGCAGGATGGAGAGCGGCGGGCCCATCACCTGGATCACCGGTGACGCCATGCGGGCGGAGGATGTCATCCGGGCGGCGGCGGGCGTGCAGGTGATCTTCCACGGTGCCAATCCACCCGGCTACCGCAACTGGCGCGGCCTCGCCATTCCCATGCTGACCAATGCCATCGCAGCCGCGAAGGCGAGTGGCGCGCGCCTGATCTACCCCGGCTCCGTCTATGTTTATGGTCCGGACGCCTGGCCGCGGACCACCGAGGGCGCGCCGCAGCACCCGCGAACGCGCAAAGGCAAAATCCGCGTCGAGATGGAAGCGATGATGCAGGCGGAGGTTCCGCACGGCCTCCGCTTCCTCGTGCTCCGCGCAGGCGATTATTTCGGCCCTCAGGCACCGAGTTCCTGGCTCGCGGGGGTGATGGCTCCGGGGGGCAAGCCCGCCCGCGTCATCCGCACGCCGGAGCGCCCCGGCGTCCGCCATGCCTGGGCCTATCTGCCCGACCTGGCCGAGGCCATCGCCCAGCTGGCGGACCGCGAGGCGGATCTCGGCCAGGCCGAAACCTTCCATTTCGCAGGGCATGTCCTCGCCGGCCGCGGCATGGCAGAGGCCGTGGCGCGTGCCGCAGGTGGCAAGCGGTCCGTTCGCACCTTTCCCTGGCCGCTCGTCTATGCGGCGGCCCCCTTCGTGACCTTCCTGCGCGAGCTCATTGAGATGCGCTATCTCTGGCGGGAGGAGATCCTGCTCGACAACCGCAAGCTCGTCGCGCTGCTCGGCGGCGAACCGCAGACGCCGCTCGACGTCGCGGTCGGGCGCTGCCTCATCCGAACAGATGCCGGATGAAACGCGTAAAAAGCTCCTGCTGGCTCGAAATCTCCAGCTTGGCGTAAATGCTCTTGCGATGATTTTTCACCGTTCCCTCGGCGATGCCGAGGCTCGCGGCGATCGACAGGCTGGAATGGCCCCGCAGGATCATCTGCACCACGCGCTGCTCCTGACGGGAGAGCAGTTCGGGGGCGAAGCTTTCGAAAGCACGTTCCATCTCGGCTGCGCGGCCCGCCTCGGCGTTTGGACTGCCGCTCGCCCGCAGATCCTTCCAGTGCAGCTGAATGGCCTGCCGCACCACAGGTTCGACGTGGCGCAGCAGCCGCATCTCGGCCTCGCTGAAAGGCGGCCGGCCATGGCTTCGCATCAAGGAATAGGAGGCCATGAAGCCGGCGGCGAGCGGCACCATGACGCCGATCTCCTCGGCGAGCGACCCGCTCTCCAGCGAAATGCAGGGATGGACCTCGGGTGAATTGACGTATTCGCCTACGAAGAAGGCATCGGGCGCCAGTTCCCGCATGCGATAGAGCCCGGGCCGAACCCGCCGGATGCAGGCAGTGTAGAAGGGATCGAGCAGATAGGCCCCGGACAGGTAGCGGCCGAGCGCCTGGCCCGGCACATGGCCGTAGAAGCCGTCATGCAGATAGAGGGGCCGTGCGCCGTCCGGATAGGCGAAGATCACCGTCATGTCGAAGGAAACGAGCTGCGCCAAGCTACGGTCCAGCGCCCGCGGCAAGTCCTGCCCGCCGATGCCGGCCATGATCTCGGCCGTGTGCTGCGGCCAGGTGGCGAGTTGCGCCATCATCCCGGCCGCCTCGATGCCGGCCGCCTGACCGTGCTGCATCGCACCTTCGTAGCCCATCCTCCCTCCTCGGATCGTTGTCGAAGTCAGGAACGATGCAAGTTCTGCACCGGCAACGGAGTCTATCCCTTTAGGGATATTGCTCGGCTCCGCGGCGCGCCGCCAGCATTTGTTCTCGTTCTTCAAATGGCGGATGCAGGAGAATCTTCATGTCTTCGACGCGGCCACCCGTAGGCGACGCGCATTACACCGACGAGGATAAGCACCACGACGTCAAGATCCTGCACGGCATGGGCTATGCGCAGGAACTCGAACGGCGGATGAGCCGCTTCTCCAACTTCGCGATCAGCTTCTCCATCATCTGCATCCTCTCCGGCGGCATCAATTCGCTGGCCCAGGGCATCAGCGGCGTCGGCGGCGCCTCCATCGGCATCGGCTGGCCGCTCGGCTGCCTCATCTCCGGCGTCTTCGCGGTCGCCATGGCGCAGATCGCCTCCGCCTACCCCACGGCCGGCGGCCTCTATCACTGGGGGTCGATCCTCGGAAACCGAGGCTCGGGCTGGCTCACCGCCTGGCTGAACCTGATCGGCCTCGTCACCGTGCTCGGCGCCATCAACGTCGGCACCTGGGGCTTCTTCCTCGGCGCCTTCGGCCCGCTGCTGCACCTGTCCGGCACCTATACACAGCAGCTGATCTTCGTGATCCTGATCACCGCGGCCCAGGCCATCATCAACCACCGCGGCATCCGGCTCACCAGCCTGCTCACGGATTTCAGCGGCTATCTCATCCTCTTCGGCTCCATCGCGCTCGCCGTCGCCTGCTTCGCCTTCGCGCCGCATTGGGACGTCTCGCGCCTCTGGACCTTCCACAATTACAGCGGTGATGCCGGTGGTGGGGTCTGGCCGAAGGGCGAGACGCCGATGCTGTTTCTCCTCGGCCTCTTGCTGCCGATCTACACCATCACCGGCTATGACGCTTCCGCCCATACCGCCGAAGAAACCAAGCGTGCCGCCCACAGCGTGCCGCGCGCCATGGTGGGCGCCGTTATCTGGTCGGCGCTGATCGGCTGGCTCTTCCTCATCGCCATCGTCATCGCCATCCCCGACATGAACAAGGCGGCGGCGCAGGGCTGGAACGTCTTCTTCTGGATGATGGATCAGGTCATCCCAGCGCCGATCAAGATCCTGCTCTACCTCGTCATCCTCGCGGCCCAGTTCCTCTGCGGCCTGGCCACCGTCACCTCCGCCTCGCGCATGATCTTCGCCTTCTCGCGCGATGGCGGGCTGCCCGGCTCCACCTTCCTCAAGCGCGTCAGCCCCAAATTCCGCACGCCGGTCGCCGCCATCTGGACGGCCTCCGTCCTCGCCGTCGCCTTCACCGCCTATACCTCTCTCTACACCACCATCGTTTCCGTCACCGTCATCTTCCTCTTCCTCTGCTTCACCGTGCCCATCACCCTCGGGCTGATCGGCTACGGCACGAAGTGGCGCGAGATGGGCCCCTGGGACATCGGCCACTGGTACCGGCTCTTCGCCGTGCTCTCCATCGTCAGCATGGTGCTGATCTTCTTCATCGGCGTGCAGCCGCCCAACCAGAACGCCCTGTGGATCACCCTCGCCTTCCTGGTGCTGACGGCCGTGGTCTGGTTCGGCCTGGAGCGCCGCCGCTTCAAGGGGCCGCCGATCGGCGAGGAAATTGCCCGCCGCCGGGCCGAAATCGCCGCGGCCGAAGCCGCTATCGGCGAGACTGGGGACTGAGGAGGCGCGTCATGGGTCAGGGCAAGCTTGCAGGGCGCAGCGCCCTCATTTCGGGCGGCGCGGGAGGATGCGGGGCGGAAGCTGCACGCCTCTTCGCGGCCGAGGGCGCGCGCGTCACCATCGTCGACCGGCAGGCCGAAGCGGGAGAAGCGTTGGCCGCGGAACTGCGCGCTGCCGGGCACGAGGCGCTCTTCGCCCGAGCGGACGTCTCGCAGAAGCCTGAGGTGGAGGCGGCAGTCGCCGCCGCCACCGCGGGCTTCGGCGCGCCCACCGTCCTCTTCAACCATGCGGGCTCCATCGTCGTGAAACCCTTCCTGGAAACGACGATGGAGGAGTACGACTGGCTGATGGATGTGAACGTCCGCTCCATGTTCCTCATGACGCAGGTGGTGCTGCCCGGCATGCTCGCCGCGGGCGGTGGCGCCATCGTCAACACCTCCTCCATCTCCGCCGTCGCCGCGACACCGATGGAAGTGCTCTACGGCCTGACCAAGGGCGCGGTGCACATGTTCTCCCGCGCCATCGCGGTGGAGTTCCGCGACCGCGGCATCCGCTGCAATGCCGTCTGCCCGGGCTTCATCCGCACCGCCCACGGGATGCGCGAGGTGGACGCACTCACGCGCTATGGCATCGACGTCTCGGAAGCCGCACTTGCCGCCCAGCAGGGCCGCATGTGCGAACCCATCGAGGTCGCCCGCGCCGCACTCTTCCTGGCGAGTGAGGATGCGAGTTTCATCAACGGCACGCATCTCTTCGTCGACAACTGCTTCACCGCCGTCTGAGGAGAACCGGCCTCATGGAACTGGAAAAAGGCGGGCTTTGGCGCAACTGGGTGGGCAACCAGTATTGCGTGCCGGCGCATAAGGGCGCACCGGCGACCGAAGCGGCGCTGCAGGATTTCGTGCGCGAGGCGCACAAGCGCGACCTCAAGCTGCGCGTCTCGGGCTCGGGCCATTCCTTCACGCCGGTGGTCGGCACGAATGGGCTGCTGCTCTCGCTCGAGAATCTGCGCGGCGTGCTCGAGGTCGATCCCGCCCGGAACCGTATCACGGTGGCGGGCGGCACGCGCATCAACGAGATCGGCCGGACCCTGAAGGCCGAGGGCCTGTCGCTGATCAACCAGGGCGACATCGATAGCCAGGCCGTGGCCGGGGCGCTCACCACCGGAACGCACGGCACCGGCATCACTCTGGGCAATCTCGCCTCCGCCATCACCGGCTTTCGCATCGTCAAAGCCGATGGCGAGGTGCTGGAGATCCGCGAAGACGAGACAGAGCTGCTGAACGCCGCGCGCGTCTCGGTCGGCAGCCTCGGCGTCATCTCCGCGATGACGCTGAAGGTCATGCCGGCCTACAATCTGCACGAGCGGCTGTGGCGCGACGATTTCGAGACCTGCATGGAGCGGCATGACGAGTTGGCCGCGCAGCACCGCCATTTCGGCTTCTTCTGGTGCCCGGTGCCGGAAAGCCGGCACCTGTATTGCCTGGCCGATACCACGGCAGCCCCGCTGACCACCACCACCAAGACCGCCGACGTCTGCGAGATGAAGGTGATGGACATCACCGACGCGCCGCCGATGAAAAGCGCGTTCGAGACGATCGCCTATAGTTCAGACGTCTATCCCATCGAATACGTGCCGAACTTCGTGGAGCTCGAATATGCCGTGCCGCTGGAGCACGGCAAGGCGGCCGTCCGCGCGGTGCGGGAGCTGATGCTGACCAAGCACACCAATTGCATCTATCCCATCGAATACCGCTTCACGGCCGGGGATGACGGCTGGATCAGCCCCTTCTACCGGCAGGACAGCATCACCCTCTCCGTCTCCGGCGGCCCCGGAATCGACTACTGGGCCTTCCTGCGCGACACCGACCAGATCCTGCGTGGCTTCCGGTCGCGCCCGCATTGGGGGAAGATGCATTTCCTCGATCGGGACGACGTGACGGACCTCTATCCGCGGGCGGGGGATTTCCGCGCGCTGCGTCGCAGCCTGGACCCCGAGGGCCGCTTCCTGAACGACCACCTGGCCGCCCTGCTCGGCTGACCCAACGGCGGCGCGCGTGACAGGCGCCGCCGCCCCGTGCTTTCTCCGCCTCTCTGGCAGCGAGCTGACGAGATGGCCGGCGATCCTCCCTCCCCCTGTCCCGATTTCGATTCCCGGTTCCGCGAGCAGCTGCAGGCGCTCTTCCGCTGGCGGCGGGACGTGCGGCATTTCCGCGCCGATCCCGTGGACCCGGCGCTGCTCGATCGTCTGCTGGACACCGCCTGCCTCGCCCCGTCGGTCGGCCTCTCCGAGCCGTGGCGCTTCGTGACGGTGGCGGATGCGGCGCGAAGGGCCGCGATCCGCGCCAATTTCGCGCGCAGCAATGCCGAAGCTCTGGCCTCTCAGGCAGATGCGCAGGCCGCCGCCTATGCCCGGTTGAAGCTCGCAGGGCTGGATCAGGCGCCCTGCCACTTCGCCGTCTTCTCCGAGCCGGAGCCGGAGCAGGGTCGCGGCCTCGGCCGAAGGACCATGCCGGAGACGACGGCCTATTCCGCCGTCATGGCGGTCTACACGCTGTGGCTCGCAGCGCGGGCCGAAGGTCTCGGACTCGGCTGGGTTTCCATCCTGGACCCGCGCGACATCGCCACGGTGTTGGACGTGCCGCAGCACTGGACCTTCATCGGGTATTTCTGCCTCGGCTATCCCGCCGAAACGCATGAGACGCCGGAACTCGAGCGCGCTGGCTGGGAACGGCGGCGACATAAGAATTCGGTACGTCTCGCACGTTAGCGCACCACGACGCGGTAACGTTGTATATAAAGAATATTTAGTTTCCTGGTTCCGTCGCGCGAAAATCCGCCGCTCAGTCAGTTCCGCATACCGCAAGCGGCTTTTCATTGCGAAATAGCGACGTTAGGCTGACCGTCTCAGCGCTCCCACTGTGGCTGGAATGGTGTGCAGATGCGGAAATCCTTCCTCGGTCAGACGGCATTGGCGGGCGCATTGGCGATCGCCTCACCCACCGCGTGGCAGGCGGCGCGCGCGCAGAGCGTTTCGTGCAGCATCGGCGGCAATTCGGCTGCCTGCGGCTCGAACGGTTTCACGCAAACGGCCATCGCCGGCGGGTCCCAGAGCGCGGGGATCACCAACCAGGGTCCAGGCACCGCGGGCTACGGCATCCTCGCGCAGAGCATCGGCGGGGCGGGAGACATGGGCGGCACGGCAACCACGGTCAATCTCGGTCCCATCACGCTGCCCGCCCTCGCCAGCATTTCCGCGGCCATCGCCAATGGCAGCGGCGGCAATGGCAATAACGGCGCCGAGGCGAGCGGCTTCGCGTCCAGCTCGCGCGGTCAGACGGGCGGCAATGGCGCAGCCGCCAGCATCACCAACCAAAGCCTGGTCCAGACGGCGGTTAGTGGGGTGGCCGCGCTTTCCGCCCTCGCCGATGCCGGCTCGGGCGGGGCCGGAGGTGCGGCGGGCGATTTCGAGTCCGCGTCCGGTGGCGGTGGTGGCGGCATCGGCGGCACCGCGAGCGTCACAACGACAGCGTCCGGCAGCGTGACGACCACAGGCGATCACGCCTCCGCCATCGCGGCCTTTGCGCAAGGTGGTGTTGGGGGAACAGGCGGCGGGGGTGATGCTCCGAACAATGCACAAGCGGGTGGGAGCGGCGGCAACGGCGGTACGGCCGAAGTCACCAATGCGGCCGCGCTTTCGACGAGCGGGACCTATGCTCTTGGCGTCGATGCCGAAGCTCTTGGCGGCGCAGGCGGCAACGGTGGTGCTTCAACTAGCGCGACGAACAGCGGAGACGGCGCGGCCGGCGGGGCTGGCGGCACGGTGAGCATCGGCAATACCGGCATCATTCAAACAGATGGCGCCTCCGCTCTCGGCGTGAAGGCCGCAGCCGATGGCGGGGCCGGTGGCACCGGACCTGAAACGGGCGAGTTCCGCGACGCGGGTGGCAGTGGTGGCAATGGCGGCCAGGGCGGCAGCGTGACCGTGACGCTCGGGGCCGGCAGCCAGATTACCACGCAGGCTGCATCGGCCACGGCCCTGCTCGCCACGGCGGATGGCGGCGCAGGCGGTCTCTCCGTCAACAATGGGACGGGCGGCCAGGGCGGTGCGGCTGGCAGCGTCAGTGTGACTGCCGCCGGACCCATCGTGACTGCTGGCACGGGCTCCGCAGGAATCGATGCCGAGGCAGCCGGCGGCACGGGCGGGACGGGAGGCGTTGGCGGCTACAACGGCAGCGCGGGCATCGGTGGGGCTGGCGGAAAAGGGGCAGCCGCGACGGTCAGCACCAGCGCCGTCTTGCAGACGAATGGCGGCCAGTCTGACGGCGTGGTGGCGGTCGCCGATGGTGGTGCGGGTGGCACTGGTGGCGCGGGCGCTGTCGGAAACGATGGCCAGGCTGGTGGCGCGGCCGGCGCGGGTGGAACCGCGACCATCACCAATAGCGGCACGGTTCAGACGATGGGGCAGCAATCGCTCGGGCTTTATGCCTCGGCGCAGGGCGGCGCTGGCGGTGCGGGGGGCGCATCCGGCAGCGTGAGCGATGGCGGTTCGGGCGGCCAGGGGGGCGCGGGCGGCATCATCACGATCCGCAATGCGAACGGCACCGTGCAGACGTCCGGGCAAGATGCGACGGCCATTCTCGCCAACGCGATGGGTGGCGCAGGGGGCGCGGCGCAATCGGGCGGCGATGTGAACTCCACAGGCGGCGATGGCGCGGCAGGGGGCCAGGGCGGCACGATCAGCATCCAGAATACCGGCCTTGGCTTCATCGCGACCACGGGCCAAGGCGCCGGCGGCATCGTAGCCTTGGCCTCCGGCGGAGCCGGAAGCACCGCAGGCAGTGGCGAGGATGGTCAAGGCTCTGCCGGCGCCGGCGGAGCGGCAGGCCCCGTGACGATCAGCAATGCCGGCCTCATCACGACCACGGGTGAGACTGCGGCGGGCATTCAGGTCACCGCAAAGGGCGGCCTCGGTGGCGATGGCGGCAGCAGCCCCGACGGCGCTTCCGCCGGCGCCGCCGGCGGCCAGGGCGGCGCCGTCACCCTCACCGACGCAGGTACGATCACCACCGCCGGCAGCAGCGCGCCCGTCATCACCATCGACAGCAGCGGTGGCACAGGTGGCATCGGTCAAGCAGAAGGAGCGTCGCATGGGGGTGCGGCCGGGGGTGCTGGGGGTACAGCCGGCCGCATCACCGTCTCTCTCACACCTGGCGCCACGCTGCGCAGCATCGGGGGAAATGCCCCGGCCCTCAGCCTGCGGGCGAACGGCGGCGCCGGCGGCGAAGGGGGCCTTTCCTATTCGGCCTCAGGCGCGGGCGGCGCGGGCGGCACCGGAGGCGCCGTCGCGCTGGCACTCGCCGGTCTCCTCGGCACGGCGGGCACGGAATCGGATGCCGTGACGGTGGAAGCCAATGGCGGCGCAGGCGGCAGTTCGGGGCGCAGCCCGACGGCCGGCGCCACCGCCGGGACGATCGCGATCGCGCCCGCGGGCGCGGGGCAAAGCCTTGGCATCACCACAGCGGGCGTGGAAGCCGCCGGCATCTCCGCCGAAGCCATCGGTGGCGCGGGCGGCGCCGGTCTGTCCGGTGACGTCTCTGCGGCGAACGGCGCGCAAGGGGGCAGCGGCGGCGCTGTGACTCTGCAGCTGAGCAATGCCGCGACGATCACCACCATAGGCAGCCTGTCTCCGGCCGTGGCCCTATTGTCCCAGGGCGGGGCGGGCGGTGACGGCGCCGATTACATCAACCTCATCGGCAGCACGGGGAACGGTGCAGCCGGTGGTGCAGGCGCCGCGGTGAGCGTGACCGCCGCGGGCCGCATCCTGACCCAAGGCAATTATGCCAGCGGCATTTTTGCCGAGAGCATGGGCGGAAACGGCGGGGCCGGGGGCCTCACCACCGCGGCGGTCGATTCGCAGGGCGGTTCCGGCGGGATCGGCGGTGACGATGGCGTCATCGGCGGCGCGCCGATCGTGAGTGTCAGCACCAGCGGCTCCATCCAGACCCTGGGCTTTGGGGCGACGGCGATCGACGCCGAAAGCTGGGGCGGCAATGGCGGCGCGGGCGGCGGCGCCAATGGGCTGGTCACGGCCATCGGCGGCAACTCGGGAGCCGGTGGCTCGGGCGGCGATGTCGCGGTCAGCAATAGCGGCAGTGTCGGCACCAATGGCGATGCCGCCTTCGGCATTCTCGGCCTTTCCGTCGGCGGCGGCTCGGGCTCCGGCGGCAATGCCGATTCTCTCGCGCCCATCGTGGACGTCTCGGTCGGTGGCGATGCCTCCGGGGGCGGCAGCGGCGGCAACGTGACGATCGGCAATAGCGGCACGATCACCACCAATGGTGCCACGGGTTTCGGCATTCTGGCTGAAAGCGTGGGCGGTGGTGGGGGCAATGGCGGCACCGTCAATGCCAGTTCTGCCTCCTTCATCCTGCCGACGATTTCGGTCGCCATCGGCGGGGCAGGCGGCAATGGCGGCCCTGCCGGCAATACGACCGTGACCAATAGCGGCAGCATCACCACCACGGGCTTCGGCTCCACCGGGATCGAGGCTTTGAGTATCGGCGGCGGCGGCGGCACCGGCGGCGGCGCCAGCACCAGCTCCTATGAGGTGGGCTTCGGGGAGCTGCCGGCGATCACGGTGACCACGGCGATCGGCGGCACGGGCGGCACCGGCGGCAATGCCGGCACGATCAGCATCGCCAATACCGGGTCGATCACCACCGATGCCGATCTCGCAGCCGCCATCGCGGCCTATAGCGTCGGCGGCGGCGGGGGTGACGGCGGCAATGCGACGACGCTCTCCTATAGTTTCGGCACCGCGCCGCAGATAACACTCGACGTCGCCGTAGGCGGCACCGGTGGGGCCGGGGGCGCCGGCAATACCGTCACGGTGACCAATGCCGGGGGCCTCACCACCAACGGCTACGCCGCCTCGGCGCTCTATGCCGCGAGCATCGGGGGAGGCGGCGGCAATGGCGGCACGGGCGCGGCCGTGACCTCCACCGAACTGCCAGGCGCCGATTGGGTGCCGGTATCCTTGGGCACGAGTTACGCGCTCACGCTCGGCTTGGGCGGGGATGGCGGCGCAGGCAGCACGGGTGGCGCTGTCACCATCGCCAATAGCGGCGCGATCGCAACCCACGGCATCGATTCGCAAGGCATCTTCGCGCAGTCGATCGGCGGCGGTGGCGGCATCGGCGCGAGCGGCCAAGCCTACAGCACGGACAAGGAACAGTTGAACATCTCGGTGGGCGGCGCCGGAGGGTCGGGTGCCACGGGCGGCGCCGTGACGGTGACGAATGCGGCCAGCGGCACGATCACCACGACGGCCGACGGGGCAACCGCCATCGAAGCGCAATCGGTCGGCGGTGGCGGCGGTACGGCGGGCACCAGTTCGGCCGGTACCACCAACAGCGTGCTGGAGCAGGCCCAGGACATGGGCATCGAGAACGCGCTGTATGCGACCGTGAAAGCATTGCTTCCGAAATTCGCCGCCGCCAACAAGATCGGTCCGGAATTTACGCCCAGCGTCTCCGTGAGCCTAGCCGTCGGCGGCAACGGGGGCACCGGCGGAAACGGCGGCGCCGTCACCGTCACCAATCAAGGCCAGATCACCACCAACGGCAATCTGGCGGATGGCATCCTCGCCCAATCCGTAGGCGGCGGCGGCGGCATCGGCGGAGCTGCCGCCGAATCCGGCGCCAATCTGATCACGGAAGGTTTCGGCCTCGGCGGTACTGGTGGCGCGGGCGGCGATGGCGAGGGCGTGACGGTGACCAATAGCGGCGCCATCACCACGACGGGCGGCGCGGCCTTTGGCATTCTCGGCCAGTCGGTAGGCGGTGGCGGCGGCCTCGCCAGCCTCGGCACCACTGAAACCCTGCTCGACTTCACGATCTCGGCCGATCTCGGCGGTTACGGCAACCAGGCGAGTGCCGGGGGCGGCGGCACGGTCAGCATCCAGAATACCGGCTCCATCACCACCAGCGGCGCAGAATCCCACGGCCTCATCGCCCAGTCGATCGGCGGTGGCGGCGGCATTGAACGGCTGAACCCCAATGGCACGATTGCCTCCACCGGCAGCGACACTGCGCTGAGCAATCTCATCCAAAGCGAGTTGACCAGTCTCGGCTTCGACATCGCCGCCTATACCGCAGGCTTCGAACAGGCCTTGCAGCAGGCGGCGGGCACGCTCTCGATCGATCTGGGTGGCCAGGGTTCGACCGGCAATGGCGGCACGGTGGCGGTGACGGAGAATGGCAGCATCAGCACCACGGGCGCGAACGCCTTCGGCCTCGTTGCGCAGTCTATCGGCGGCGGCGGCGGCCTCGTCGCGTCTAGCGGTACTTTCGCCCAGCCCGTGACCCTGAAGAGTGGGACGCTGGGTGGCGGCAACGGCGACGGCGGCCCGGTGAGCGTGACTTTCGGCGGCAATAATGCGATCAGCACCTCGGGCGTGGGGGCCACCGCCCTCCTGGCCCAATCCATCGGTGGTGGCGGCGGCTATACCGGCGCCGTCACTGCGAGCGGCGTCAGCTACCAGGCCTTTCTGGCGGCAACCCCGCTCACCAACGGCATCGGAGGCGCCGTTTCCATCGCCCTGAACGGGCAGCAAATCGCTCCGCTCGACATCACGACGACGGGGGCGAATGCCCATGGCATCTTCGCCCAGAGCCTGAGCGGTGGCGGCGGAGCGGTGGGTTCGGCGAACGGCATCAGCATCCCCGTGGTGCAGAACAACACCGCCCGCACGGGCACCATCACGGATACGACGGCGCCGGGCGACGTCACCATCAATCTCAACGCCCATATCAGCACGACGGGCGCAGGCTCGGTGGGAATCTACGCGCAGGATGGCGTGCAGGGCAGCACGGGCGCAATCGTCTCGCCGGCCAGTCAGAACGGCAGCATCACGGTTACCTACGAAGGCAAGCTGATGGGGGGCGCCGGGACAGGCGCCGGCATTCAACTCGACGGCGGCAATCAGAACACCATCCTGCTGCTGATTGGCTCTCAAGTCGCCGCACAATCCAATACGGCGATCGTCGCCTCCCTCGGGCAGACCACTCTGGACAATTACGGTACCATCACCGGCAGCGTTGACCTCAATACCACCGGCCAGGCGACGGGCGCGGTCTTCCACAACGAAGCCGGCGGCACCTATGCCTCCGTCGCGGGCGCCTCTCCCCTCATCCTCGCGGGCAGCGGCGGCACGGCGAGCGGGCTGCTGCAGAACGACGGCACCGTCATCGTGGGCGGCCGGGGGGCCTTCGGCCGGATCGACCTCGCCGGCAACTACGTCCAGTCGCCGAGCGGCATCCTGGCCGCCGACGTCTCGGCCCTCGGCCCACAGCGGGCGGATCTGCTCTCGGCCAGCGGCACCGCGGCCCTCGCCGGCACCGTGCAGATGAACGTCACCGACAGCCTCTTGCCCGGCTCCTATCAGGTTCTGCAAGCGGCAGGTGGCATCATCAACGGCGGCGTTTCCGCGAGCCAGCGGCCCGGCACCTTCGTGCCTGTCACCTGGACGACGCAACAGGGAACGCAGAGCCTCAGCGTGTCACCCACGGTGCATTTCAACACGAGTGGCCTCGCCACCGATCGGAACGGCCAGTCCCTGCAGACCTACTGGCAATCGACCTGGGATGCCGGCGGTTCGGCCGCCTTGGCGCCGCTCTATGCACGACTGGTCAACCTGCCGACGGCCGCAGCCTATGGCACCGCCGTCAACAGCAGTTCGGCCGAGCATTTCGGCACGGCCCCCGCCGTACGATTGGGCGATGCGCAAGGCTCGCTCTCTGCGGTGCTGAGCTGCCCGATGTTCGAAGGGCACGGCGTCGACCTCGTCGAGACGGATTGCGTCTGGGCGCGGCTATCCGGCGGTTCGGCCGCCGAATATTCCAGCCCCCAGGGCCTCGGCTATCATGCGACCTCTGCGGGCTATCGCATCGGTGGCGAACACGCGATCGCGCCTGACTGGTTCCTGGCCGCCTCCGCCGCCTATGACACGAGCTGGAGCGTGGGCAACAACGGCAGCGCCAATTCGCTCGGCCAGGGCTTCGATCTCTCGGCGTCCCTCAAGCATCAGATGGGCCATTGGCTGGTGGGGCTCGCCGCCGATTTCGGCAATATGTGGTACCAGAACAGCCGGACCGTGCAGATCGGCAGCAATACGGCGACGGCCGCGAGCGATTCCCAGGCACTCAGCGCCTCCGGCAGGCTGCGGGTGAGCTACGAATTCCCCTTTGATCATTGGTATATCAAACCCTATTCTGATCTCGACCTCATCTACGTCTCCGTGCCGGGCTTCAGCGAAAGCGGCAGCAGCGGCACGAACATGGCGATCGCAGGCAGCAGCCAGACAACCCTCGGTATCAGCCCCAATGTCGAAATCGGCGGCCGCGTGGATCGCGGCCCGGACTGGACGCTGCGGCCCTATGCGACCATCGGCGCGACCTTCCTCTCCAACGCGAATTGGACGACGGAGGCGAGCCTCGAAGGGGCGCCCAGCGGCAGCGCGCGCTATTCCACCAGCACCCCCCTGCCCTCGGCCTTCGCCAATGTGGGTCTCGGCCTGCAGCTCCTCCGCGGGCAACGGTATGAGTTGCGCGCCGAACTCATGACCCATGTCAGCCCGAACTATCTGAGCGAAAGCGGCAACCTGCGCTTCGCCTATCATTTCTGAACCAGGCCACCTGGCCGGGTCGACGGGCCGTTGCGCAGGCGTTAGGGTCCCCATCTCCCGCTCTTCGACCGGAGACCTTCATGCCGCGCGTACCGGCCTCCATGTTCGGCATCGTCCTCGGCCTTGCCGGGCTCGGCGCCTGCTGGCGCCTCGGGCATCGGGTCTGGGGTCTGCCCGCCGCGGTGGGGGAGATCATCCTCACCCTCGGCATACTCGTCTGGGCCGCGCTGATCGTCCTCTACCTCGGGAAATGGCTGAGGACGCCGGCAGAGGCGAAGGCCGAACTCGGCCATCCAGTGCAATGCTGTTTCGTCGGCCTCATCGGTGTCGCGACGATGCTGAGCGGCAATGCGCTGCTCCCCTATGCGCGGCCTCTGACGGTGGCGCTCTTCCTGCTCGGCCTGATCTTCACCCTCGGCTTCGCGCTCTGGCGCACAGGCCTGCTGTGGCAGGGCGAACGGGAAGCGGCCGACACCACCGCCGTGCTCTATCTGCCAGCGGTTGCCGGCAGCTTCGTCGCCGCGACCAGTGCGGCCGGGCTCGGCTGGCCGGACTGGGGCTCCCTGCTCTTCGGCATGGGCTTCTTCTCCTGGCTCGCCATCGAATCGGTGCTGCTACACCGCCTCTACACCGGGCCGCGCATGGCGGTGGCGCTGCGGCCGACGCTCGGCATCCAACTCGCGCCGCCCGTGGTGGGGGCGGTCGCCTACCTTGCGGTGACACCTGGGGCGCCTGCGACGCTTGCCCATGGGCTGCTGGGCTACGGCCTGTTCCAGGCGCTACTGCTGATCCGGCTTCTCCCCTGGATCAGGGAGCAGCCCTTCGCGCCCTCCTACTGGGCCTTCAGCTTCGGCGGCACGGCGCTGGCAGCGACGCCGCTGATCATGCTTCTGCATGGCGATGGCGGTGCGATCAGCGTCCTGGCACCGATCCTCTTCGTGAGCGCGAACATCCTTATCGCTATCCTCGCCCTGGGCACGCTGCGGCTCGCGATCGCGGGCAGGCTCTTTCCCAAGCCGCCCGCGCCGGCCGTGCCGGTGGGGCGAGCCTGAGCGTGACGCCAGCGCGATGACCGTGCAACGCGCCCCGTGATCTCAGGACGTTTTCTTCAGCGCGGCCGGCTTGTGCGCTGCCTTTTTTCCCGATGCGTCGCTCTTGACGATGTATTGGGGATCGGCAGGGGATGCCTGGACCTTGTGGTCCTTGATGTGGGTCGATGAGGTCTGCTTCTTTTCCACCGTGCCATGCGCCTTGCCCTGGCTCGTGTTCCACGCGACCTTGTCGCCCTTCTTGAGTGCCACCGCGCCGATCCTTTCGCTTTTCTCTTCCGCTCACCGCGGTTTCAATCAGGTGGGGACTCGGGGGCGCCGCCTCAAGCGTCCGCCCTACCCTGCGCTATCAGGCCATTCCAGCGCGGCCACGAAATCCGCGGTGATCCGCTGGAGCCCAGCGCGGTCCATGCCGTCGGCGGCCTGCACCGCCAAGCCATGTGCGAGCGTCGCCACCAAGGCCGCCAAGTCCGCCGGGGTCATCTTGCCCGGGAGATCCTCAGGCTCGGCGATGGCTTCGAGGCGTTCCTGCAGCAATCCGCGCAAGACGGACCGCCGCTGCACCAACAAATCCCGCACGGCGGTTTCCGACTGGGCCGCGGGCACGCCTCCCGTCACGTCGAGACAGCCGGGCGATAACCTTTAAACGGTCAACTCCACCTGGACCGCGCGCCTTGGCGGCCGCGGCACGACCGGTTCGCCAACCGATATTCTCACCATGCCGGCACAGGTCTAAGCTGCCGCAGTCAGTGATGCGCGTGGCAGAGGTGACACGGCGGCGACAGGGCCGCCGGCGGGTGGATCGATAGGCCTTGGAGTGCCAGATGACGGCAGACGCTTCGCTGCTTCGGAACCTTCCCGACTTCTCACTGGAAGCAGCGACACGCTGGGTCGCCACCCATTACGGAATCGAAGGCGCATATCGACAGCTCGTTTCGGAGCGTGATCTGTCTTGGCGGATCACCGAGGCCGATGGCCGCACCGTCGTCGTCAAAATCTCCAACGCCCACGAACCCGAGGGCGTCGTGGATATGCAGGTGAAGGCTCTCGCGCATATCGTCGAACGCGATCCGACCCTTCCGGTGCCGCGTGTCGTGCCTTCCCTGGCTGGCAATCCATACGAGTGGATCGAAGACGCACGCGGCACCCGGCACATGTTGCGCGTGCTGACCTTCCTGTCCGGGCGGATCATGGAGCAGGTCGAGGAAGCCTTTTGCGCCAAGACCCGCTTCAAGGTCGGCGCGATGATGGGACGGCTCGACCATGCGCTGCGGGACTTCTTCCACCCTTATGCCGGCAGCAACATGCATCTCTGGGATATCTCGCGCAGCCTTGCCTTGCGTCCCCATGTCGCCAAGATTTCGGACGGCGAGTCCCGCCGTCTGTGCGAAGAGATTTTCGAGCGCGCCGAACGTTTCACCATTCCCCAACTGGCGCGCACGCGGCGGCAGGTCGTTCATCAGGACGCGCATGCCGGGAATATCCTCCTCGATCCCGAGGACGCGACGATGCCGGTCGGTATCATCGACTTCGGCGATATCGGGTACAACACCATCCTCGCAGAGATCGTCGCTGTGGCCGAGAGTTTCTCGGATCACGACGATGATCCGATCGCCTATCTTTGCGACGTCACCTCAGGCTTTGATTCGACCTATCCGCTGGAAGAAGCCGAGATCGACCTCGTCTACGACGCGATGCTCCTGCGCCTCGCGGTTGCGACCGTCATCGTGGAAGGCAGGAACGCGACTGCGGAAGCGGATATCCCTCACATCGACAATGCCGGCCACTACACGCGCATGATGGCCTTGCTGAGCCGCCAAGGCCGTGCGCAAGCCGTCCAGCGGCTTCGCGAGGCTTGCCGCTTTCCGGTCTACAGCACCGTGAACGACGCAGACGAGGATCTCGCGCGTGATTACGATGGGCTGCGGCGGGCACGTGACGCCCATATGGGGCCGATCTGGCACTTCTACAAACAGCCTCTACGCCTCACCCGCGCGCGGGGCGCCTGGATGTACACCGCCGACGGCACTGCCTATCTCGACGTCTACAACAACGTTCCGCAGATCGGTCATTGCCACCCGCACGTGGCCAAGGCGATCTACCGTCAGGCCAGCGCGTTGAACACCAACACCCGGTATATGTGTGACGTGGCGGTGGAGTATGCCGCCCGGCTGACGGCCGACCTGCCGGATCACCTCGACACCTGCATTTTCGTCAACTCGGGGAGTGAAGCCAATGACCTCGCGATGCAGATCGCGATGTCGCTCAGCCGGCATGATGGTGGGCTGATCATCGACCAAGCCTATCACGGCTGCACCGAGCTGACGACGGCACTCTCCAACGAAAGCTGGCGTGACCTGCCTGCCGCAGATCATCCGAAACGGGTCGAAATCCTGCTCGCCCCGGATATGTATCGCGGGCCGCACGCGGGCGATCCGAATGCCGCGGAGAAATACGCGGCCGATGCAGACCGGGCGATCGCCGCGCTGCGCGCGCGTGGCCACGAACCGGCCGCCTTCATGGTGGATACCGCCCTCTGTTCCACCGGCGTGCTGCAGGCGCCGGAGGGCTATTTCAACCGTGTGGCAGAGAAGGTTCGCGCGGCCGGGGGCTTCGTCATCGCGGATGAGGTGCAGGCCGGTTGTGGCCGCATGGGAGACTTCTGGGGCTTTCGCGCCAACGGGCTGGATGACCGAAACGTCGATTTCATCACCATGGGCAAGCCGGTCGGCAACGGCCATCCCTTGGGCGTCGTCATCCTCGGCTCGGCGCTCATGACGCGGTTCCTGAGCGGCAGCTATCCCCTGTTGTTCAGCACCTTCGGGGGCAACACCGTCGCCTGCGCGGCCGGCATGGCGGTGCTCGACGTGATCGAGCGCGAGGATCTCGTCCGGCGGGGCGCGGCCATCGGGGAGTATCTGCGGCAGGAGCTTCGGCGTCTCGCCGAACGACATGCGGTGATCGGCGACGTGCGTGGGCGAGGGATGATGACGGGTGTGGAGCTGGTGACCGATCGCGCCAGCAAGGAGCCCGCCGTCGCGCTGACCGGGCGGCTCGTCGATGACATGCTGGCCCGCAACATCCTCATCGGGCGCGGCACGCCGAATACCCTGAAGCTGCGGCCGCCGCTCATCTGGTCGCACGACGAGGTGGATTTTTTCATCCGCGCCTTCGACGAAAGCCTGCAGGCGTAAACGCACGCCCTACCGCGGCTCCGGTCCACAAAAAAGCCGCCCCTCGCAGGGCGGCTTTTTCAGCGAAGCGGGCGGGCCGAACTTACAGCGCCTTTTCGAGCTCCGGCAGAAGGGTGAAGAGGTCGCCCACCAGGCCGTAATCGGCCACCTGGAAGATCGGCGCCTCCTCGTCCTTGTTGATAGCGACGATGATCTTGCTGTCCTTCATGCCGGCCAAATGCTGAATGGCGCCGGAAATACCCACCGCGATGTAAAGCTCGGGCGCCACCACCTTGCCGGTCTGTCCCACCTGCTGATCGTTCGGCGCGTAGCCGGCATCGACGGCGGCACGGGAGGCGCCGATCGCCGCACCCAGCTTGTCGGCGACGGGCGTGATGAGTTCCTGAAACTTCTCGGAGGAGCCGAGCGCCCGGCCGCCCGAGACGATGATCTTGGCTGAAGGCAGTTCCGGCCGCTCGGACTTCGAGAGGCTTTCACCGACGAAGCGCGAAAGGCCGGGATCGGCCGCAGCACCCACGGTCTCCACAGGCGCGGACCCGGTTTCGGCGGCCGGCGGGAAGCCCGCGGTGCGGATGGTCAGCACCTTCTTCGCATCTGTCGCCTGCACCGTCTGGATGGCGTTGCCCGCATAGATCGGCCGCTCGAAGGTATCGGGCGAGACGATCTTGATGACGTCCGACACCTGCATGACGTCGAGGAGGGCCGCGACGCGCGGCATCACGTTCTTCCCCGAAGCGGTCGCTGTGGCGGCCAGCACGTCATAGCCGGGGGCAAGCTGCAGCAGCAGCGCCGTCACCGGCTCGGCGAGCTGATGGGCGAGTGCCGCGTCTTCCGCCAGCAGAACCTTGGACACGCCGGCCAGCTTGGCGGCGGCCGCCGCGGCGGCCTGAGCCCCTTGCCCCGCCACCAGCACATCCACCTCGCCACCGAGGGCAGCCACGGCCGAAACGGCGCGGGCGGTGGTTTCCTTCAGGCCCTGGGCGTCATGATCGGCCAGAACGAGCGTCTTCATCTCTCTATCCCCTCTCGTCTCGCGTCTCAGATCACGCCGGCTTCGTCGCGCAGCTTGGCGACGAGTTCGGCGACGGAGGCGACCTTCACGCCCGCCTTGCGGCCGGCGGGCTCCGTCGTCTTCAGCACCTTGAGACGTGGCGCCGGATCGACGCCGTAGTCCGCCACCGGCTTGATGGCGACGGGCTTCTTCTTCGCCTTCATGATGTTGGGCAGGCTCGCATAGCGCGGCTCGTTGAGGCGCAGATCGGTGGTGACGATCGCCGGCAGCTTGAGCGAGACCGTCTGCAAGCCGCCATCCACTTCGCGCGTCACGGCGATCGTGCCGTCCCCGATCTCGACCTTGGAGGCGAAGGTGCCCTGCGCCCAGCCGAGGAGAGCGGCCAGCATCTGCCCGGTCTGGCCGCAGTCATCGTCGATCGCCTGCTTGCCGAGAATGACGAGGTCCGGGCCTTCTTCGGCCACCACGGCCTTGAGGATCTTGGCGACCGCCAGCGGTTCCACCGTGTCGGCCACTTCGACGACGATGCCACGGTCCGCGCCCATCGCGAGCGCCGTGCGCACCGTCTCCTGCGCCTGGGCCGGGCCGATGGAGACGGCCACCACCTCGGTCGCCTTTCCGGCTTCCTTCAGGCGCAGCGCCTCTTCGACCGCGATTTCGTCGAAGGGATTCATGGACATCTTGACGTTGGCCAGTTCGACGCCGGAGCCATCGGCCTTCACGCGCACGCGGACGTTGTAATCAACCACCCGCTTCACCGGCACCAGGATCTTCATCGAGCCTCCATCGTCTTCAGGGAACACCGCCTAGCCGCGGAGGCTTTCCTATAGGCCGGAGAAGGCCAGTCGCAAAACCCCCTGGTCGGGAAGCATTCAGTGAAGCGCAGCCGAGGAGAAGACTGGCCCGGAGCCGACCAGTCACGTGGCCGATTGCGACATCCGGGCGAGCGCCGCCGGATGCGGGGCGGTGAGGCGCGGACCCTGGCCGAAGAGCTTGTCCCGCAGCGTGCCCGGCGCATAGCCGGTCTTGTAGAGGCCCCGCGCCTGCCATTCCGGCACCAGCAGGTCCACCGCATCGGTGAAGCTCTCGGGCAGCACGGCGTAAGAGAGGTTGAAGCCGTCGATATCGGTCTCTGCCGCCCAGGCGGCCATCTCTTCCGCCACCCGGCCGGCCGCGCCCGAGAAGACCGGCCCGGCCCCGCCGATGGCCACATGCTCGGCCGCTTGGCGCACCGTCCAATCCCGGGTGGGGTCGGCACGGGTGAAATTCTCCATCGCTGCGCGGCCAGCGTCATTGTCGATGTAGCGGATCTTCTGATCGAGGGCGTAGCCGGAGAAATCGACCCCGAGCCAGCCGCCCATCAGCGTCAGCGCGCCGATCGGGTCCACGTAGCTGCGGTACTCCGCGAGCTTGTCGGCCGCTTCGGCCGCCGTGGGCGCGATCACCGCCGTTGCTAGGGCGAAGACCTTGACGCTGTGCGGGTCACGCCCGGCGGCGGCGACCGCCTGGCGCAGGCGCGCGACGCGCGGGCCGATGACGGCGGCGGAAGGGCCGGAGACGAAGACGCATTCGGCATGGCGACCCGCGAAGCCGAGGCCGGCCGGCGAGCTGCCCGCCTGGTAGAGCACCGGCGTGCGCTGGGGCGAGGGCGCCACCAGATGCAGCGCCTCCATCTGTAGATGCGGGCTGTCGTGGCGGATGACGTGCACACGCTCCGGGTCCGCGTAGAGGCCAGCGCCCCGATCGGCCAGCACGGCGCCGTCTTCCCAGGAGCCTTCCCACAGCTTGTAGATCGCCGTCATGAAATCCTCGGCCACCGCATAGCGGTCGTCATGCGCGCGCTGGCGGCTTTGGCCCATGGCGCGGGCGGCGCTATCCAGATAGCTCGTCACGACGTTCCAGCCGGCGCGGCCGCCCGTGAGGTGATCCAGCGTCGAGAAGCGGCGGGCCAGTGGATAGGGATGCTCATAGGTGAGCGAAACCGTCACGCCGAAGCCGAGGTTGTGCGTCACCGCCGCCATGGCGGGGATGAGCAGCATGGGGTCGTTGGCGGGGAGCTGCGCGGCATGGGCAACCGCTGCGCGGGCGTCGCCGCCATAGACGTCATAGGGGCCGAGCACGTCCGCCAGAAAGACGCCATCGAATAGCCCGCGCTCCCACAGCCGGGCGAGGTCGAGCCACAGGCCGATGCCGTTGAACTCTCGCGAACGGTCGCGCGGATGGCGCCACAACCCCGGCGACTGATGCACCGGCGTGTTCATGGCGAAGGCGTTGAGGCGAAGCGTGCGGGACATGGCTCAGATCCAGAAGAGGACGGCCGCGGCACGCCCTGGAAGACTCACCGGTGGTCGAAGCGGGCGGCCAGCCGATCGCCCACCGCCTGCACGCCGCAGACCAGCAGGATGAGGATGGCGACGACGATGACGATCACCGGCGTGCTGAAGGCGTCATAGCCGAAGCGGATGCCGAGATCACCCAAGCCGCCGGCTCCCACCGCCCCTGCCATCGCCGAGGAGCCGATGAGAGTCACGAGGGTGACGACGAAACCAGAAATCAGGCCCGGCAGGGCTTCGGGAATCAGCACCTCCCGCATCACGGCCAGGCGGCTGCCGCCCATCGAGCGGACGGCTTCGACCAGGCCAGGATCGACCTCGCGCAGCGAAACCTCGGCGATCCGCGCGAAATAGGGCGTGGCGCCGATGGCGAGCGGCACGATGGCCGCTTCCGTGCCGATGGAACTGCCGGTGATCAGACGCGTGAGAGGAATGAGCGCCACCAGCAGAATGATGAAGGGCACGGAGCGCACGCCGTTCACCAACAACGCGAGGATACGGTTCAGCAGCGGGTGCGGCCACAGTCCGCCGGGCGCGGTTGCCACCAACACCAACGCCAAGGGCAGGCCGGCGATGAAGCCGATGAAGCCCGCGACCCCCACCATCTCGAAGGTTTGCCACAGCGCCGTCCAAAGATCGCTGCCGTCGATCGGAAGATCCCACATCAGAGCGCACCTGCGTCTTCGAAGCCGAGACCGGCCGCGGCCAGCAACTGGCGCGTCTCCTCGGCCTGAGGGTCGGTCAGCACCGCGCGCACTGGCCCCTGCTCCACCACCCGGCCGCGGGCCATGACCAGAACCTGATCGGCGATGCGCCGCGCCACGTTCATCTCATGGGTGATCATCACGATGGTCAGGCCCAGTTCACGATTGATGTCGCGCAAAAGAGCCAGGATCGAAAGCGTGGTCTCGGGGTCGAGGGCGGAGGTCGCCTCGTCGCAGAGCAGCAGGGACGGATTGGCGGCAAGCGCGCGGGCGATGCCGACGCGCTGCTTCTGTCCGCCGGAGAGCTGCGCGGGATAGGCCTCTGCCCGGTCGGCGAGCCCCACGCGGTCCAGCAGGGCGGCGGCGCGCGCACGCCGCGCCGCACGACCGACGCCCGCGAGTTTCAGCGGCAGCGCCACGTTGTCGAGCGCGGTCCGCGAGGACAGCAGGTTGAAATGCTGGAAGATCATCGCCGTGCGCCGGCGTTCGGCCTGCAATTCCGTTTCCGTGAGAGCCGTGATCCGGCGGCCGTCGATATCGACATGGCCGCTGTCCGGCCGCTCCAGCCCGTTGAGGCAGCGGATGAGCGTGGACTTGCCGGCGCCCGACCGGCCGATGATCCCGAGCACCTGACCGCGGTGCAGGGTGAAGGACACATCCTCGATCGCCGCGGTCTGTCCGAAGCGGCGAGAGAGGTTCGACACCATCAGAAAGGGCTCGGGGTCCTTCTTCCGCGTGCCGTGCAGCGGGCTATAGGTCACCCATTGATCCATCACGGCCACCCTTACCAGGCCGGAAGGAAGGCATCGCCGTATTTGCTCGTGATATAGGCGCGCTCCTCATCCGATTGAAAAACCTTGATGAAGGCGAGCAGCTTCGGGTCCTGCGCGGTTTGCGGCCGCGTCACGAACTGCAAGGCGTAATGGCCGTTCCCGGCCCCGTCGGTGATCAGCGCGCTCTTCGGATCGCCATGGGACGCGATGAGAAAAGTGTAGCTCACCTGGGCGACGTCCACATCGTCCAGCGCCCGCACCAACTGCGGCGCCGGCAATTCGATGAAATGCAGATGCTTCGGATTGGCGGTGATGTCATGCACCGTCGCGGCATCGCCGACACCGGGCTTGAGCGTGATGAGCCCGGCCTTGGCGAAGAGCTGCAGGCCCCGCGCGCGGTTGACGGGATCATTGGCGACCGCCGCGCGACCGCCCTCGGGCACGGCGTCGATGCTTTTGACCTTGTGGGAGAAGAGGCCGATGGGCGTCACCACGCCGGGCGCGATGGCGACGAGATCGAAGCCGCGCTGCTTGATGGCGACGGCCAGAAAGGGCTTGTGCTCGTAGAAATTCGCCTCGACCGAGCCTTCGTTCACCGCGACGTTGGGCGTCACCCAGTCGGAGAAGACGACGACCTTCACCGGCTGCCCCTGCTTCTCCGAGAGTTTGGCGGCATGACCCACGATGTCGGCCAGCGGCCCCGGCGTCACCGCGATGGACAGCGGCTCGTCAGCACGGGCGCAGGCCGAAGCGACGAGACCCGCCACCAGAAGCCCGAGGGCTATGCCGGCGGCCACCAGCATGCGTCGCCCAAGGTGTGGATGAATGTGAATGTGATGCTCGCCCGGCGTCTGCATGCGCAACATCTCCAACAACGATCCGCCAATTTATCCGATAAGAAATGGTATAATTATCCATACCACAAAAGTCTACTCGTTTAATAGGGATAATATGGGCTCCCGCTCGGGAAATGCCTTGAAGTGAAATTGAGGCTCGTCCCTCTAGCCGCTGACGCGGCGGGACCTGATGATGCCGCCGCCGGAGAAAGCCGGCAGCTAAGGCCGCTACCGGAGGGGGAATCATGACCAGGATCGTCAATTGGGGCGTGCTCAGCACGGCCAAGATCGCGCGGGAGAAGGTGATTCCCGCGATGCAGAAGGGCGAGAGCAGCCGCGTGCTCGGCCTCGCCTCACGGGACGAGGACACGGCCCAGCGCGCGGCGGCCGAACTCGGCATCCCCCGCGCCTATGGCAGCTACGAAGCGCTGCTCGCCGATCCCGACATCGAGGCGGTCTACAATCCGCTGCCCAACCACCTGCACGTGCCCTGGAGCATCAAGGCTCTGGAAGCCGGCAAGCACGTGCTGTGCGAAAAGCCGATCGCGCTCGACACCAAGGGGCCGAAACCCTGCTGGCGGCACGGGACCGGACCGGCCTCATCGTCGCCGAAGCCTTCATGGTGCGCTATACGCCCTGGTGGCAACGCGTGCGGGCGCTGGTGCAGGAAGGCCGGCTCGGCCGCGTCTCAGCGATCCAGACCTTCTTCAGCTACTATCTGGATGACCCCTCCAACATCCGCAACATGCCGGAGATCGGCGGCGGCGGGCTGATGGACATCGGCTGCTATGCCATCGCGACCGCGCGCTACCTCTGGGGTTCGGAACCAAAGCGGGCAGCGGCCCTCATCGAGCGTGACCCGGCGATGGGGACGGACCGGCTGACGAGCGCTCTCGTTGAGTTCCCGGAGGGGCATCTGACCTTCACCTGTTCCACCCAGCTGGTGCCACATCAACGCGTGACGGTGACGGGCACGCGCGCACGGGTCGAGGTGCTGATCCCCTTCAACGCGCCGCCGGACGTGCCGGTGCAGATCCTCATCGACGAGGGTCGTGCACTGGGCGGGCTGGAGGCGATCGCCGAAAGCTTCGGCCCCGCCGACCAGTACACGCTGCAGGGTGACGCCCTCTCCCGTGCCATTCTCGGCGAAGTGGCGCTAGAATTCCCTCTGGAAGACTCCATCGCCAACATGCGGGTGATCGAGAGCATCTTTCGGGCTGGTGACACGGGAACGTGGCAGGCGCCGTAAGACGCCGGACGCGGGAGGGGGCCGGGCCGCCCCTTCCCACCCGTCAGCCCTGGCTCATTCGATGCTGACGGTGCATCCGCTCGAGCTGGAGAATTTCACATACATCTTCTTCGTCGATCCATCCGCACGCAGCGTGACGTTTCCATCGTCGCTGGAACTGATGTAGCAATAGAAATTGTCTTTGATGGAATAGGTCTTCTTCGTCACGTTGGTGATGAACTTGATCCACCAATAATCGAAGGGCGAACCGGCGCCGGTGGTATAGGTGATGTCCAGCGGCCCGACCGTTTGGCCAGCCCCCACACCGTAGAAGGTCTTCTCCTCCTGCTGGCTGGCTTCGTTGCTGCGGCGGTGGCGCACCGTCACCGAATAGAGATCTTCACCCCAATCGTTCTTGAAATAGACCTTGCCCTTGTGATCGGTCCCTTGCAGGGGCTCGCCCAGCTTCTCGGGATGGCTGCTCTTGTCCTCGGTCTCGCTCACGGTGTTCTCCCCGCTTTTGGTTCGGTGTCGCAATCACCATGTCGCGGACGGGGAGAAGATTCAAGAGCGACCTGTCAATATGACTGATTCGTAACGGTTCTATCTCTATTTCGTTTGGATCATGCGGCCGAGCGGCCCGCCGCCAAAGAGGTGGACGTGGAAATGCGGCACCTCCTGCCCGGCATTCAGCCCGTGATTGGTGAGCAGACGGTAGCCCTCTGCTTCCAGCCCGAGCTGCCGCGCCACCGTGCCCACGGCGCGCCAGAACCCCGCGATCTCCGCCTCGCTCGCGCGGGCCGCGAAATCCACCGCCGAGACGTACGGCCCTTTCGGAATCACGAGCACATGCACCGGCGCCTGAGGCGCGATGTCATGGAAGGCGAGCGCGTGCGCGTCCTCATACACGGTCTTGTTCGGGATTTCGCCGCGCAGGATGCGGGCGAAGATATTCTGGTCGTCATAGGGGTCCAGGCCGGTCACGGGCATCACGCCTCTCCTTCCAAAATGGGCGGAGCCTCCTTCGGGCGCGCCGCCACGGTACCGAAACTGGCCAGTGTCACGCAGACCATCCCGCCGAGCTGCGCCAGGCTCAAGCGTTGTCCTAGCACGAGAAAGCCCATCACCGCCGCCATCACCGGCTCGAGGCTCATGAGAATGCCGAAATGCCGCGGCTCCATGCGGCGCAGAGAGGCCATCTCCAGCGAAAAGGTCAGGATCGGCGCCAGCAGCGAGATCAACGCCATGAACAGGACCGTGCCGAGGCTCAGCGCCGCCCAATGCGGGGCAATGCCGATCGGCACGCCCAGCAAGGCCGCGACGGCCATCGACAAGGCCAGACCCTGCAGCCCCGGCAGAGCCTTGCCCACCCGGCGCGTCATCAGGATATAGCCGCCCCAGCAGGCGGCCGAGGCCACGGCGAGCGCGATGCCGATGGTATCGGTGCTGCCCTTCCCCTGCATCGTCAGCAGCCACACGCCCAACCCCGCCAGGATGGCCCAGACCAGATCCAGCAGCCGGCGGGACCCGAGGAGCGCCACCGCCAGCGGCCCTAGAAACTCGATCGAGACCGTCATGCCGATGGGAATTCGGCCTACGGCTGCGAAAAAGAAGAAGGACATGCCGCAGGTGATGACGCCAAGGATGATGGCACCCAGAAGCGGCTGGCGCCCCATCGTCCAAACCTTTGGTCGTGCCACGGCAAGGAAGAACAGCGCGGCCCAGATCAGTCGCAGCGCGGTCGTCGCAGGGCTGCCGACGCGGTGGATGACCGGGACCGAGAGGGAGGAGGCGAGCGTCGCCGAACAGATGGCCGTCACCAGCCAGAGCGGGACCGGGATTTTATGGGCCAAGCGGCGGGCGCCGGCCAAGACGGAGATCATGGACGCTCGGGACTTCGTGGAGGGGTGGAGATGTAGGCGCTTTTCCGGTGAAAGGCCATCTGCGGCAGCCGATCCTTTTGAGGGTTTTCTGAGGTGTTCCTGAGCTATCGCCGCGCCTCGCGCTGCTTATGCTCCACGGCCGTCTCAACCAAGATGCCTGCAAGGGCGCCGGAAGCTCCAAAGATCAGACATGAACAGAATGGACGGAAAGATCTGCCTCGTCACCGGGGCGACGCAGGGGCTCGGCGCGGCCATCGCCCACCGGCTGGGCGCCGCCGGCGCCGCGGGCATCACCATCACCGGCCGCTCCGTCGACAAGGGCGAGGCCATGGCCCGTGCGGTTGAGGCGGAAACCGGCGCGCCCACGCGCTTCCTGCGGGCCGATTTCGCCGTGGTGGAGGACTGCCGCCGCGCGGTGGCGGCGACGGAAGAGGCTTTCGGTGCCCTGCATGTGCTGGTCAATGCGGGCGCCTCGACCGAGCGCGGCACCATTCTCGATACCGACCCCGACGCCTTCGACCGCCTGCTGGCCACCAATCTGCGCGGCCCCTTCTTCCTGATGCAGGCCGCGATCCGGGCGATGATCCGGCAAGGCATTGCGGGGGCCATCTGCAACATCGGCTCCATCTCCGCGCTCTCCGGCCAGCCCTTCATCAGCGCCTATTGCGCCTCCAAGGGTGGCCTCGCGACGCTGACCGCCAATACCGCCTTCGCCGTGATGAAGAACCGCATCCGCGTCAACCAGCTCAATCTGGGCTGGATGGCCTCCGATCACGAGATCGCCTTGCAGACGGCCGCGCGAGGCAGCGCCGACTGGCTGGAGACCGTCGCCGCCGATATGCCCTTTGGTCGGCTGATCGACCCGGCGGAGGCCGCCCGGGCCGTGAACTTCCTGGTCTCGGACGATGCCGGGCTGATGACCGGCGCGATCGTCAATTACGACCAGTCGGTCTGGGGCGCGGTCGCCGGCGCCATGCCGGTGCCGGACGCTCCCATGGCCCTTCCCGCCTGACGGAGGATCAGCCCCATGCAGGATCTGGGTATCGGCATCATCGGCACCGGCGTCATGGGCAGCGACCATGCCCGCAAATTCGCAGGCACCATTCCGGGCGCGCGCCTCGTCGCCGTGCAGGATTTCGACCAGAGCCGCGCGGCGGCGCTGGCTCGCGAACTGGACGTGCAGGTGCTGAGCGACGCCGATGCGCTCATCGCCCACCCGGCGGTGGATGCGGTGGTCGTCTGTTCGCCGGATCCGAGCCACGCGGCCCTGGGCCTCAAGGCCATCGCGGCCCGAAAGCCGGTGATGATCGAAAAGCCGCTCGCCGCCACGCGGGTGCAGGCCGAGGACATCCTCAAGGCCGAGATTGCCGCGGGCCGACCCCTGGTGCAGGTCGGCTACATGCGCCGCTTCGACCCGGGCTATGTCGAGATGAAGCAGACCCTCGCCTCCGGCCGCATCGGCGCGGCCCTCTTCCTCCACTGCCGGCACCGCAATGCCGTGTCGCCGGACTACCTCACCTCCGACCTCATCATCTCGAGCACCGCAGGCCACGAGTTCGACATCGCGCGCTTCCTGCTGGACGAGGAGATCGCCGCCGCAACGGTGATCACGCCACGCGCCTCCCGCCTCGCACCCGGGCGGCAGCCGCAATTCATCGTGCTGCAGAGCGCCTCGGGCGTCGTCATCGACATCGAAGCCTTCACCGATGCGCGCTACGGCTATGACGTGCAGGGCGAAATGGTCTGCGAGGAAGGCACCGTCGCCCTCCGCCCCGGGCCGCCCACCACGCTGCGCCTGGCCGGGCAGGACGGCACGCTGGTGCCGGGCGACTGGCGTGCCCGGTTCGACGATGCCTACCGCCTGCAATTCCAGGCCTGGGTGACGTCGCTGCTGACGGGCACGCCGAATCCCGGCGCCACCGCCTGGGATGGCTATCAGGCGATGCTGGTGATCGAAGCGGCGCTCGCCGCCTGGAAGAGCGGCGCGCGCGTTGCCGTGGAAGAGGTGGAGCGGCCGGCCTTCTACGCCTAAGGATCAACCGCCCGGCTGAAACAGCGCCTTGGGGATGCTCGCATGCACCCCCCAATTCCCATCCACCACCTGGGTGATGCCGAAATCGACGGCGACCGAGAGGACGGAGACCGCCTCGTCCTCGCTCATGCCGCGCGCCGTCATCAGGAAGCGCCGCGCCTTGCGGAAGGCATCCCGCATCGCGGCGTCGAGCGAGGAGCGCTTGTAGACCTCGCTCTGCGCCGTTTCGCCGAAATCGGCCAGATAATCCGGGTGGCTGAAGCCCTGGACGATCCAGTGCTCCTCCGTCTCGATCAGCGGATAGGAGAGATCGCGCAGCATCGGCCCCGCCGTCTCGCGGGGATGCAGGATGAGCCTGAGATGACCGGTCATCGAACATTCGATGGCCGTGCCGGACACTTCGCCATCCCCTTGTGCGGCATGCGGATCGCCGAGCGAGAGCAGCGCACCCGCGACAGAGACCGGCAGGAAGATCCGCGCCCCCGGCCCCAGGCGCCAATTGTCGATATTGCCGCCGAAGGCCGAGGGCGGCACGGAATCGAGCGGGCCCGGATGATCGGGGGCGAGGCCGATGGTGCCGAAATGCGGCCGCACCGGCACATGCACGCCGGCGAGCACGTCGGGATCGCGTTCGACAGTTGAGGGGTCGACGGGCACGCCGGGATAGTCGATCGTCGGATGCAGCACGCCGAAGGGATCGCGCTGCGGCGTCCAGCGGAAGTTGTAGGCGGCATGGGCACAGAGCCGATTGCCGCAGGTCAGCACTTCATAGAGCGTCACCACCTCGCGCGGGCGCGGGCCGCTCAACAATTCGTCGTAATGCCGGCCCCACCAGACGGCGGCATGGCTCCCGAAGCAGCGACCCTCATAGCCCGGCGCGCGGCTCGGCCGCGGCACGATGTCGAGAATCTCGACCTCCAGCACATCCCGCGGGCGGGCGCCTTCCACGGCGATGGGGCCGGTCAGGATATGCACGCCGAACCCCTCCCCCGCACCACGCCCGTAGATGGAGGCGTCGAGCGGACCTGCGCCACGGCGGTTCACCGCCTTCTCGGTCGCCGTCCAATGAAACACCGCTTCCGCGTCGGCATCACCCGCGATCATGCGCGCCGGATCGTCCGAAGCATGCTGCGTCAGCGTCTCCACCGTCACCGTGTCGCCGGAGCGGACGGTCAGAGCCGGCGCCAGGCTGCGGCTGAAATAGCCCCAATGCACCGTCTCGGGCGTCGCGCGCAGATGGTGGTGCACAGGGCCATCGGGCCGGGGCCGCGCGGCCGGCGGCGCGGCGGGGACCGCTGCCGGTTCCCGTGCGCCAGGCTCAGGCCGGCCGCGGCTGCGCGGGGCGGCCGGAGGGTCTTGCGTCCGCTCTGCCTGTGCCCGGTGCTGCGCGGGCGTGATGCCGTAGCGCTGACGGAAGGCACGGCTGAAATGCGCCGGGTCCTCGAAGCCGCAGCGAAAGCCAATGGCCGAGACGGAGAGCCCCGCCAGCGCAGGGTCCTGCAGGTCTTCGGCAGCGCGGACCAGGCGGCGGTGACGCAGATACTGGCTGAAGCTGCGGCCCTCGGCCTCTAAGAGCTTCCTCACGGCGCGTTCGGACAGCCCCGCCTCGGCCGCGAAGCGGGCAAGATTGAGATGCGGTTCGCCGAGCTGGCGTTCGATGGCCGCGAAGATGCGCTGCCGCAAGGCGGCGCGCTGGGCGGTGCCGCCGCTCAACGACCCCAGCACGGCGGGCATGATTTCCGCCAACGCCGTCTCCAAGGTGGAGAGCATCGCCTCCGTCCCGCTCTCGGTCTCCAGCGTGTCTGCGATGGTGCCAAGCAGACCGGCCAGCACCGGATGGCGGCCGAGGCGGAGCGGCGCTGCGCTCTCGCTCACGATCTCCCCCAGCCCACCCCAGCGCGGATCGCGCCGGGGCAGGCGCAGCAGCAGCAGCCGTGCCTGCCCTTCGGGCCGCAGCAAAAGACCCGGCGTCGTCGGCCAGCACAGCAAGTCGCTCAATGCGAGTGCCGAACCGTCCGCCGCTTTCGCCGCCCCCGCGAGCAGCACGCCGAGCAGCAGGCCGTCATCGCGCATCGCACCGATCCGGTGCAGGGCGGGAGAATCGGTCACCAGCAACGAGAGGGCGCTGCCCCGCGGCGCCCGCCAGGCGACGAGCCTGCCGGCAGGCGGCGGCCCGTCGGCGGCGCCGAGGTCGAGGCGGCCCAGCGCCTCGCCCCAGGCGGCGTGGCGACGGTCCAAGGGAAAGGGATCGGTGCTGAACCGGAGAACGGCCATGGCCGTTCCCATGCAAGAACTCAGCCCGGCGGGAACACCGCCCGACAGATGCGGGCATGCACGCCCTGCCGCCCGTCCACCACCTGGGTTACGCTGAAATCCGTCGCGACGCTCATCAGCGAATAGGCATCGTCCCGGCTGAGGCCGCGATGGTCCGTCAACAAGCGCAGCATCTCGAGGCTCGCATTCTTCATCGCGACGTTCAGATCGTCGTCGAAGCCGTGCGTCATCCAGTATTTCGGCGTCTGCAACAGCGGCGAGGGGAAGGCGAAATCCCGCCGCAGGAAGATCTGCAAGGTGACGTCGAGGGACGCCTCGATCGCGGTGCCGCTGATCTCGCCATCGCCCTGGGAGATGTGCGGATCACCGATGGAGAAGAGCCCGCCATCCACCTGCACCGGATAGAACATCGTGGCACCCGCGCCGATGCGCCAATTGTCGATGTTGCCGCCATGATTCCCCGGCGGCACGGTGGAGACGCGCCCGGCCACGTCCGGCGCCACGCCGGCCGTGCCGAGATGCGGGCGCACCGGCACGCGAATGCCGGCAAGCGCCGGCTGGCGGCAGCAATCGCGCTCATGGGTGATGGTGCCGGGCATCTCGTACTTGCCCGGAAAATCATAGGCGAAGACGGCTTCGGCAGTCTGTCCTGCCTCGTCCATCCGGTAGATGGTCACCCGCTCCTTCTCGCCGAACTCCTTGTAGAGGTGGCCCCAATGGGCCGCGAGGTTGGAGCCGTAGCGCAGCCGCGGCGTCATCTGCAGGTAGCGTACTTCCAGCATGTCGCCGGGCTTCGCACCCTCCACGAAGATCGGCCCGGTCATGATGTGCACGCCCGGATTGCGGTCAGCCTCCGGCACGTCGCGGAAGATCCGCTCGACCCCGGCATCGAACATCAGGTCCGGCGCATCGCCGGCATGATGGGTGATGGCCTCAGCGCGGATGATATCGCCGCTCTTGACCGTCAGCGCCGGCGCAAGGGCCGCGTCGAAATAACCCCAATGCACCGTCGCGGGGGTCGCGCGCAGCTCATGCAGGCTGGGGCGCAGACTGTCCCGTTCGGCGGCGTGGTCGTTCTGGATCAGGCTCATATGCGTCTTCCGTAAGTCGGGGGTGGGATCAGCCGCGCATGCCGACGACGAGGTCGATCTCGACCCGGGCGCCGACGGCCAGGCCCGTGACGCCGACGCAGGTGCGGGCGGGCAGCGGTCCCTGGAACCAGCCGCGATAGGCCTCGTTGAAGGCGGCGTAATCCGCTGCGAAATCCGTCAGATAGACACGCACCATCAGCGCGTCGTCCAGCGTCAGGCCGAAGGGTGCGAGCACGGCTTCGAGGTTGCGGCGCACCTGCTCCGCCTGCGCCACGACGTCACCGTCGACCAGGCGTCCCGTCTCCGGTTGCGTCGGCATCTGCCCGGTGACGTAAAGCGTATCGCCCCAGCGCACGGCATGGCTGAACGGGGCAACGGCAGGCGGCACGCCCTCTGCCGGCGTGAAGGAAACGCTGTCCTTGGCAGTCATGTCATGGCCTCTACGGGTTCGGCCGCCGTCATCACGCGCAGGAAGCGGCGGGTGAGCGGATGCCGGGGTTGAGTGAGAACCTCCCGCGCCGGGCCCTCCTCGGCGATCACGCCGCCGGCCAGGAAGACCACGCGGTCCGCGACATCACGGGCGAAGCGCAGCTGGTGCGTGGAGATGACCATGGTGAGCCCGTCCTCCACGGCGAGGCGCCGGATGACCTCCAGCACTTCGCCCACCAGTTCGGGATCGAGCGCCGAGGTCGGCTCATCCAGCAGCAGCAGGCGCGGATTGGGGGCGAGTGCCCGGGCGATCGCAACACGCTGTTGCTGGCCACCGGAGAGATGGCGCGGCAGGGCATGGGCGCGATGGGCAAGACCCACCCGCGTGAGCAGCGCCATCGCGCGGTCTTCGGCCTCCTTCGCCGGAAAACCGTGCACCCAGCGCAGCGGCCCCGCCACGTTCTCGAAGGCGGAGAGATGCGCGAAGAGATTGAAATGCTGGAAGACCATGCCGATGCCGAGACGCGCCCGGGTCTGGGCGAGGATGCGAGGCGAGACGGCGCGGCCATGGGCATCCGTGCCGAAGGCGCGGCCCGCAATTCGCACCGTGCCGAAATCCCAGCTCTCCAGCCCATCGAGACAGCGCAGCAGCGTGCTCTTGCCGGAGCCGGACGGTCCGAGCAGCGCCACGACCTCGCCCGTGCGCACCGTCAGGCTCACCCGGTCGAGCACCAGCTGATCGCCATAGAGTTTCCGCAGGTCCCGCGCTTCCAGAACGATATCGCCGAAACGGCGGGGCACGGCGGGGCGGCTTGCGGCGGGCAGCGGATCGGGCGTGGGGTCCGGTTCCGCGCGCTCCGATGCTGCCGGCGCGGGGAGCGGCCCCTGCGCGCGATACCAGGGCATCAGCCGCACGAGCCGGCTTTCCGACGGTGCACGGTCGAGATCGAGGGCGCGCTCGACCAGTAGTTGCAAGCCGCTGACGGCGCCGGTCAGCACCAGATACATCAGGCCGGAGGCGAAGAAGATCGAGAAGAAATCGAAGGTGGAGGACGCAAGCTGCGTGCTGCGCAGGGTCAGCTCCTGCACGGAGATGACGCTGGCGAGGGAGGAGTTCTTGAGCGCCGAGACCGCTTCATTGCCGAAGGCCGGAACCATCATGCGGATGGCCTGCGGCGCGACGATGCGGCGCATCAGCACGAAGGGCGTCATGCCCAACGCCTGGCCGGCAGCGCGCTGGCCGCGATCGACGCCGAGGATGCCGGAGCGGAGGATTTCGGCGATGAAGGGCGCTTCGTTGGCGGAAAGGGCGAGCGCCGCCGCCATCGCCGCACTCAGCTTCAATCCGATATGGGGCAGGGCATCATAGGCGAAGACGAGTTGCAGGATCAAAGGCGTGCCGCGGAAGATCACCGTATAGGCACGCGCGATCGCCGCAAGCAGCCGGAACCTGGCGAGCTGCATGCCCGCCAGGATCAGCCCCAGTATCAGCCCGCCGAGCAGTCCCAGCACCGTCACTTGCAGCGTGAAGACGATGCCGGCGAGCAGATAGGGCAGGCTCAGATAATGGAGGAAGAGCTGCATCAGTTGGTCACGAGATGCGGGGCTTCGACGGCACCGGCATCGAGCGACCACTTTTTGGCGAGGGCAAGCTGCGCGCCCGATTCTTGCAGCGCGGTGAGCGCGGCGACGAAGGCGTCGCGCATCTCGGTCTTGCCCTTGGGCACGCCGATGCCGATGTAGTAGGGCAAGGTCACAGCCAATGCCTTGCTCAGCTTGTCGGGATAAGCCTTCACCGCCTGATCGACGGTATTGACGTCGTTGATATAGGTGTCCGCCCGGCCGGCGAGGATCGCCTGGATGCAGTCGGCGTTGTTGTCATAGAGCTGAAGCTGCGGCGCGGGCTTGCCGGCAGCCTTACAGGCGGGGGCGAGGTTCTGCACCAGCGGCACTTCGACGAAGCCGGTATTCTCGGCCGCCGTCAGCCCGCAGAGCGAGGTATTGATGCCGGTGATCTTCTTGGGATTGTCCTTCACCACCAGCACGCCGTCGAAGACCTTGGAATAGGTGATGAAATCGGCGGCCTTGGCGCGGTCGGAGGTCGCGTAGATGTCCGAGATGACGAAATCGGCCTGGCCGCTTTGCAGCGTCGGCAGCAGAGCGGCGAAGGCCACGGGCTTGTAGTCAACCTTGAAGCCCAAGCATTTACCGATGGATTCACCAAGGTCGATGTCGAAACCGATGTATTGGCTCGGGTCCTGCGGGTCGAGCGCCTCATAGCCCGGCGTATGCGGGTTAATGGCGTTCGTCAGCGTCTTGCCCTTGAACATCGGGTATTTCGCTTGCAGCGCTGCACAGGCGGCGGGCGTCGGCGGCAAGTCGCTCGCCGCATGGGCGAGATGCGGGGCGGCGACCGCCACCAGGCATGCCGCACCCAAGGCGGCGCGCAGCAGGGTCCTCAGCAAAGTCATCCGGGGTCACTCCTGTGAATGAACGATCAGGAGCGATCCTAGAAACTGACGGCAGAGGGGGTTTAGGACGAGCGGCGCGCGCGATTGCCAAAATGGGATCGCCGGACAGGAACTGCCTGCCCGGCGATCACTTGCGGTGCCATCTGCCGATTATTTCGGCGGCCTGCGTCTACTCGCCGGTCTTGGCGGCGGTCCCTGCCTTAGGCTGCGGCAGGGGATATTGCGCCATCAGCGCCGCCTGAACGCCGTTGGTCCAGCCAAAACCCACTTGCAACGCGTATTCGCCGCCATGGCCGCCGGCATTTGCACCGGGCGGGGCTGCCACGTTGTATTTCTCGACGAGCACGCCATCGCGGGCGAAGCCTTCGTTCACGCGCGTTTCCCAGCGGGTCGCCAGGGTCTGCGCCAGATCGGCTTGGCCATAGCGGCGGAGCCCCTGGATCGCCATCCATTGCAGCGGCGCCCAGCCGTTCGGCGCATCCCATTGTTGGCCGGTCTGCACCGTGGTGGTCAGCAGGCCGCCGGGTGCCAACAGCTTGGTTTCCACGATATTCGCGACCAACTTGCCTTCGGCATCGGTCGCGACATGGAAAAAGAGCGGCACCACGGTCGCGGCGGAGAGCACCGGCGTCAGCCGTCTCGTTCGCCAGTCATAATCGTGGAAGGCGCCGTCCTTCGCGTCAAACATCACGCGCTGAATGGCCACCGCACGGCGCGCCGCTTTCTCCGCGAACTCGGTCGAGAGTTTGGTCTGTCCCGCGAGCTGATAGGCGTGCGCGAGCGCGCTTTCGAGGTGGAAGAGTTCCGCATTGAGATCGACGGGCAAGATGTCCGTCGTGTCGATGGTCGCCAGCGTCTTGCCGTCTGCGAGCCAGCGGGAACTATAGTCCCAGCCCGATTCCGCACCTGCGCGCAGATTGCGATAGACTTCCGCGGCCGGCCGGTTCGACGCTTTCGCCGTCTCCACATCCTCACGGAAGCTTTCGTCGCGCGGCGTCGTCGCATCGCTCCAATAGCGATTGAGCACCGTACCATCGGCGAGCATCACGACATGGCCGCGGGCTTGCCCGGGCTTGAGCCCCTGCACGCCGCGCATCCAATAGTCATACTCGGCGCGCATCTCGGGCAGGTAGGTCTGGTAGACGCCGGGGCCTTCCTTCTCCGCCAGAAGATCGACCATGCAGGAGAAGAAGGGCGGCTGAGAGCGGGTGAGATAATAGCTGCGGTTGCCGTTCGGCATGTGGCCGTAGCGGGTGATGAGGGAAGCGATGTTCTCCACCATGTCACGGGCGATCGCATCCCGCCCATCCTGCTCCAGCCCGAGCATGGTGAAGTAGGTGTCCCAGTAATAGATTTCGCTAAAGCGGCCGCCCGGCACGATGTAGGGGTCGGGCAGCGGCAGAAGGGAGGAGTATTCCTCTGCCGTGTCGGGCTTGCGCAGTAGCACGGTCCAGAGATCGGTGATGTAGTCCGAGACCGTCTCTCCGGGCTTGCGCTGGTACGTGACGGTCTTCAGCACCGGCTCCCGGAAATGCGCCTGGACGAAGGCCTTGAGGTCGAAGCCCGGCTTGCCCTTCTCAGCCTCATAGGCCGCCATGATCTGGGCCGGTGGCTCGGTCGGAATGGCGTCGGCGAAGGTCTTCTGGTCCGGGAAGATCTGCGCCATTTCGACCGCGCGGTAGAGTGCGCCGAAGACGTCGGCCGGCGGCTTCGGATAGGGCGCATGCGCGGCGGGCGCGCTCGGGGCAGCAGCCGTCTGGGCCAGGGACTGCGGGGCGAACCCCGCCACGAAGAGGGAGAGGAGGAGAGTTTTCCGCATCACCACCGGAAGCTAGGAAGCGTCGCGACGGGCGCAAGCCCCATCGCAGCCGCTTCCCGCTCGGCATCCGGGTGCTGCCCGGCCAGATCGTGAATGCCGTCCAGCACCCAGAGGGAATCGAGGCCCACGGCGGTCGCCCCGGCAATGTCCGTCCGGAGCGCGTCGCCCACGGCGAGAACCCGGAACGGCGCCACGCCCAGCATGGCGAGCGTCGGCCCATAGACTTCCGGGGAAGGTTTGCCGCGCCAGCGGAACTCTCCCCCCATCCGGGCATAGGCCTCGGCCAGTTCTCCGGCGCAGAGGATCGGTTCGCCATCGCGCACGATGATGTAGTCGGGATTGGCGCAGACCATCGGCAAGTTCGCGGCACGGCAGGCTTCGAGTGCCGGCAGATGCGGCTCCAGCGCGCGATCAGTGATGGCCTCGTCCGCGCCGACGTTCAGAACGAAATCGGCCTCCGCCGGGCTTTGCACCAGATCGAGGTCGAGCCCTTCGAGCAGCGGCAGGTCGCGCGCCGGCCCCATGAAGAAGACGCGGCGGCCGAGCGCCGCATACCAGGGGTCGTCCCGGTCGTGCAGTGCCTGCCAGACGTTTTCGCCGCTGGTCATGACGCCGTCATAGAGGTCGGGGGTGACACCGAGGCGGGTCAGACCCTGCACCGCCATGGCGGCTCGGCGCGGCGCGTTGGAGAGCATGACGATGCGCTTGCCGCGCGCGCGCAGGGCCTCCAGCGTCGCCTTGGAATGTGGCAGCAGCTTCTGGCCGTCGTGAATGACGCCCCAAAGATCGAGGATGAAGCCGTCATAAGCGTCCGCCAGAGGGGCGAGGCCTTCGAGATGCTGCATGGTCATATGTCCTTCGCCCAGCGTTCGGCCGCCGCGCCGGTCAATTCCGAGACATTAGAGATGCCGGCCCGCCGCAGCGCGGCGGCAAGATCGGCCTTGATCCGCGTGATCACCGCCGGGCCGCCGTAGATGAAGGCGGTGTAGACTTGGACGAGATCGGCCCCGGCTTCGATCTTGGCGAGGGCCTGGGCGCCGGTCGCGACACCACCGACCCCGATGAGGGCGAGCCGGCCGGCGGCGGCGATACGGGCGCGCGCCAGCATGGCGGTGGAGCGGGTGAAGAGCGGCTGGCCGGACAGGCCTCCGCTTTCCTTCGCTGCCGCGCTGCGCAGCGTGTCCGGCCGGGCGATGGTGGTGTTGGTCAGGATCAGGCCGGCGATCCCGGCCTGTACGGCCACCTCGACCACGGCCTCCAGCCCCTCTACCGAAAGATCGGGCGCAATCTTTACGAAGATCGGCGGCGCATCCGGCACCGCCTGGCGCATGGCGGCGAGGATGGCGGCGAGCCGCGCCTCGCTCTGGAGGTCTCTAAGCCCGGGCGTGTTGGGAGAGGAGACGTTGACGGTGACGTAGTCGCAGACGGGGGCGACTAGGCGCAGCAGCTCCGGATAATCCCGTTCGGGGTCCGCACCCTCCTTGTTGACGCCGATATTGGCGCCCACCGGGACGATGCGGCGATGGCGCGCCAGCTGGCGCTCGAAGGGCGCGACGCCGTGATTGTTGAAGCCCATGCGGTTGATGATCGCCTGGTCCTCGGTCAGCCGGAACAGGCGGGGCTGCGGATTGCCGGGCTGCGGCCGCGGCGTCACCGTGCCGACCTCGACGAAGCCGAAGCCCATCCGCATCAAGCTGCGGAGCGCGACCGCATCCTTGTCGAAGCCGGCAGCGAGGCCGACCGGGTTCTTGAAGCGCATGCCGGCGACGGTGGTGGCGAGCGACGGCGGATCGGCCTTGGTGTGCTCCGAAGCGAGGCCGAGCCGCATGCCGAGGATGGCGAGCCTGTGCGCGCGCTCCGCTTCCATCCGGCGCAGCAGGGGCAGGGCAAGCGCGGTCAGCGGGGCCATGGGCAACCAATCATAAGCATATGTTTATGTGTCAGCGGCCGAGGGCGGCAGCGATCGCCGCATTCATCGCCCGCACGCCGCCACCTGGCCCCTCGGGATGATCCCAGACGGCGCTGACGACGGCGAGGAAATCCACCCCTGCTTGCACCAGCGGCGCACAGTTCGCGGGCGTGATGCCGCCGATGGCGACGGAGGGCAGCTCCATCATCTCGGACCACCAGGCGAGGATCTCGACCTCCGCCTCGACCGGTGCATCCGCCTTGGTCGCGGTCGGGAAGAAGGCGCCGAAGGCCACGTAATCCGCGCCATCCTCCCCGCCGGTCATCGCGAGCTCTCGGCTGCCGTGGCAGGAGACGCCCAAGGTGAGATCGGGCCCAAGGATACGCCGCGCCTCACGCACTGGCGTATCCGTCTGCCCCACATGGGCGCCGTCGCACCCTTGGGCGACGGCGAGATCCGACCTGTCATTGAGGAGGAAGGCGACGCCACGCTCCTGGGACACCGGGCGCAGCACGTCGATCGCGCGGCGGATCGCATCATCCTCGGCCGATTTGAGCCGCAGTTGCACGGCGCCCACGTCCCCCGCATCCAGGGCAAGGGCCAGACGGTCTCGGAAAGAGACCGGGTCGAGCACCGGCGGGGTGACGAGGTAGAGGCGGCAGGGCAGATCCTCCGCCATCGTCAGCGCCATCCGGCGGAGCGGGGCATCGGTCCGGTGATGACAGATGAAAACATCGTGAGGGCATGTCCCGAGATGAAGCCGCGGCGCGGCCGTCCATGCTGGGCAGGACTAGCGAAAACCCCCATCCTTGTCACCCTGGCGGGGGGCGCCCAGCCACGAGGCGAGGCGCCGTTCGGCGTCCGGCTCGGCGAGGTCGAGCGCGGGCGGCGCATCGGTCCACACGTGGGCGCCGCACCCCGCGGCGAGCGCAGCGATGGCCACGGCGAGGGCGGGCGTTCCGCCCGCGAAGAGGATGCGGCACTGACCGAGCCGCAGCGCCTGGGCGGCGAGACCCGGGGCATCGCCGCAGTCCAGCACGTCATCGAAGGCAAATCCCGCATGCTCGGCACGCAGTGACGCGAGCAGCGCGATCCACCAGGGCGGCCCGGCGAAAAGGGCCGCGGCCGGGGCCGAGAGGAGCGTGACCGGCAGCCTCGGTGCCAGCGCCGCGCGGCCATGGGCCAAGCCGTGGATCATGACCACCGGCGGGGCTGCCCGCATGTCGCGAAATCCTTGACGTTGCTCGTCCGACCTGTGCTGATGCGGCAAGGTAATTTCCCGCGAAATGGTAGACTAGAAGCCCATGTCAGAATACGAGGACACCAGCGCGGCCTTGCGCCGGCTGGAAGCAGCACTCAATAGAATTGCTGCGCAGGTCGCGAAACCTCGTACCGTTCCTGCCGCCGAAGCAACCCCGGGGGATGACGTGGCGGACCACGCCGCCGCTCCCTCGAGGGCCGCTTTCGCGGCGCCCGTCGACGATCAGACCCGGCATGAGGTCGTGGCGAAGCTCGACGATCTCATCGGTGGCCTGCGCAGCGCCCTCGGCATCGCCCGTCCGTCCTGACGGGCGGCGGCGCCAGAGGATGAGATTGGCAGGAAGGAGGCCGCGATGGCTCAGGTGAACGTGCGGATCAACGGCTATTCCTACGTCGTCGGCTGCGAGGACGGGCAGGAAAAGCATCTCGAGGCGATGGCCGCGGTCCTGCAGTCCAAGGTCGATACGGTCAAGGCGCTGGGCCAGCATGGCGAGGCGCGTGTGCTCCTGCTCGCGGGCCTGCTGCTGGCCGATCACCTGCACGACAAGGAGGAAGCACTGGCCGCGGCCCAGGCCGGCCTTCCGCTTCCGGCGGAGCTGACGGCACCTCCTCCCGCGCGCGACCCTGAATTCGACGCAACGGTGCGCCGCCTTGCCGCAAGGGCGGAAGAGATTGCAGACGCGCTCGAACGCTCCTAAGTATGCGTGGCGGAGCTGCCCGGTTCGACAGGCACATCATCCCCGGGGCCGATAAGCATTCTCCTTTGGGAACTGGCGCTGCCCTGACCCTGGTCTTGGTATCTGGTGCCCACCTGCACTTGCAGGCTCTAGGAGGATGAATACGCCACCGGCCATGGCGGCTCCGCACTTCCCTCCCCCCAGTTCCGACGATCCCGAGACGGCGGCGGCGAAGGCCGCGCTGCGGCAGGCCGCAATCGCGGCGCGCGTCGGCTTCGACCCGGCCTTGGGCGAGATCCTTGCGCGCCACGTGTTGGCCAGCTTGGCCTTTCCGTCTGGTGCGACCATCTCCGGCTTCTGGCCGATGGGCGAGGAAATCGACATCCGTCCGCTCCTCGCTGCCCTTCACGCCCGCGGCCATTCGATCGGCCTGCCCGTGACCGGCCGCCGGGGCGAGGCGCTGGTCTTCCGCCTCTGGACACCCGGCGCCGTGATGACGGCCGGGCGCTTCGGCACCAGCCATCCGGAGGGGCCGGTGGTGACACCCGCGGTGCTGCTGATCCCTCTGCTCGCCTTCGACGGGGAGGGCCGTCGCCTGGGCTATGGCGGCGGCTTCTACGACCGCACCATTGCCGCCCTGCCGGGAAGCTTGCGCATCGGCTGCGCCTATGCCGCGCAGGAAGTGCCGCTTGTGCCAACCGGCCCCTTCGATCAGAAGCTGCATGCCATCGCGACCGAAGCCGGGGTGCGGCGCTTTTCGCCCTCCGCGCAGTGACAGGACCTGAATGCGTATTCTCTTTCTCGGCGACATCGTCGGCCGTGGCGGCCGTGATGCCGTCATCGACGCCCTTCCCGGCTTCCGCGCGCGCCTGAATCTCGACCTCGTCATCGTCAATGCCGAGAATGCGAGCCACGGCTTCGGCCTGGCGCCGGACATGGCGCAGGCGCTCTTCGCTGCCGGGGCGGACGTTCTGACGCTGGGCAACCACGCCTGGGACCGCCGCGAGATCATTCCCTTCATGGCAACCGAGAAGCGCGTGCTGCGGCCGATCAACTTCCCCGCCGGCACGCCCGGCGCGGGCAGCGTGCTCTTGACGCTCGCCGACGGCAGACGGGCGCTCGTCGTCAATGCCATGGGCCGGCTCTTCATGGAGAGCCTGGACGATCCCTTCCGCAGCACCGATGACTTGCTGAGTCGCCACAAGCTCGGCGCTACACTGCAAGCGGCCGTCGTCGATTTCCATGGCGAAGCGACGAGCGAGAAGGAGGCCTTCGCCCATAGTTTCGACGGCAGGCTTTCCCTGGTCGTGGGCACCCATACCCATGTGCCGACGGCGGACCACCAAATCCTTGAAAAAGGCACCGCCTACATGACGGATGCCGGCATGTGCGGCGCTTATGACAGCGTGATCGGCATGGCCAAGGCGGGAGCCGCCGAACGCTTCTGGCGCAAGATGCCCGGCGAGCGCTTGCAGCCGGCGAGCGGCCCGGTGACGCTCTGCGGCGTCTTCGTCGAAACGGACGACGCGACCGGCCTCGCGCGGCGGATCGCGCCCCTGCGCCAGGGCGGCCGGCTGTCGCAAGCCTTTCCGGACGACACTTGATCCCTCTTTCACGGCCGCCTATCGTCGGGGACTAGACGGATCTCGCGCTTCGCGATTGTGCCTGCAACCTGCGGAGTCTCTTATGCTCGGCCGTTTTCTGCATCCCGATGCGAGCCACCTGATCGGCGAGACGCCGGCCGATCCCCTGATCCGCGGCTACGCACTGGACGTGGTGGAGAAGGGCTACGTCGTCCTGCCGGGTGCGATTTCTCCCGGAACGGCGGCTGCGATGATCGCGCTGTTCCGCAGCTACGAGCGCGCCAACGAGGCGATTTTCGCCCCTAGCCGTTCGGCCATCGGGCACTATCCGCGCATCGTCAACCTGCATAACGGGATTCCCGAACTCGGGCGGCTCTTCACTCGCAACGCGACGCTTCTGGCCACGCTCGATCTGCTCTTCGGTGCGCGCGCCAGCCTCTATACCTCGCTCTTCTACGAGACCGGCTCCCAACAGCCTCTGCATCGCGACACGCCCGTCTTCGCAACGCGGCCGGAATATCTCTATTTCGGCGTGACCGTGTATCTCGAAGCGACGGATGACGAGAACGGCTGCCTGGAAGTTCTGGAAGGCGGCCACCGGATTCCGGAACTCGACCGGGAGAGCATGGCACTGCGCCGCTACGGCTCGCTGGACGCGATCCCCAGCCTCGATAACGACATGTGGGCCGAGTATCAGAACGCGGTGGTGGCGGAGGCGGAAAGCCGCGGGCTGCCGCGGCGCAGGCTGCACGTCTCTCCGGGCGATACCGTGATCTGGCACCCGCAGCTGCCGCACGGCGGCACGCCGATCCGCGACCCCAAGCGCACGCGATTCAGCTTCGTCATGCACGTCACCCCGGAAGGCGTGCCGGTCTATCACCAGCACGTCTTCTTCGCGCCCAGCCGCGCGATGCCGGAAACGGCGCCCTGGGGCTATGTAGAGTCGGAAGGCCGCAAGCTCGCGGACCATGGCGGCGGCGTTTCCTTCGGCCATGAGCACAATTACCAGGGATCGCAGTTCCGGCGGCCCGGGCCCCCGCCCTTGCCGACAGCCGCCGTCGTCGGCAGCGCATAAGTTTTCTGTCGCAAATTTTGTTCATCGCTGTTGCGGTGCCGCGAGGCGTCAGGGTAAGACGAAAGCATTCGTCAGGACCCCGGTGAAAATCCGGGTGGCTCTTCCGGCCGCCAATCCGCCGGACAACGCACGCGACCTCGGCTCTTCCTTGTCTTAGGACAGCCCTGCCGCCGGCGTCGCGCCCTTACGGGCCTGCTCATGTCCTCCCAACCCCCCTCGCATTACGGCGCGGAGTGGTTCACCACGCCACGCGCCGCCATCAACGACATTCTCGCCGGCATGGTCGCGACCTTCGCGCTCATCCCCGAGGTCATCGCCTTCTCCTTCGTCGCCGGCGTCGATCCCGAAGTCGGCCTCTTCGCGACCTTCATCCTGGGTGTCGTCATCGCCTTCACCGGCGGCCGCCCTGCCATGATCACCGGGGCCGCCGGCTCCGTCGCCCTGGTGGCCGCCGCTCTCGTTCGCGCCCACGGGCTAGATTATCTCCTGGCAGCGACGCTCATGGCCGGCGCCTTCCAGGTGATCTTCGGCCTGCTGCGTCTCGACGTGCTGATGCGCTTCGTCTCCAAATCCGTGCGCACCGGCTTCGTCAACGCGCTGGCCATCCTGATCTTCTCGGCCCAGCTGCCGCAGATGATCCACGTGCCCTGGCAGACCTATCCGATGATCGCCCTCGGCCTCGTCATCATCTATCTCTTGCCGCGGCTGACGGCGGTGATCCCCTCCCCCCTCATCTGCATCATCGTCCTCACCATGGTGAGCCTTGCCCATCCGATGCCGCTCCATGTCGTGGCCGATCTCGGTCGTCTGCCGACGAGCCTGCCGCATCTGGTGCTGCCGCAGGTGCCGCTGACCCTGCAGACGCTGGAGATCGTGGCGCCTTACGCGCTGGCGATGGCCGTGGTCGGTTTGCTCGAATCCATGATGACGGCGAGCGTCGTCGACGAATGGACTGAGACGACGAGCTCCAAGTCCCGCGAATGTGCGGGTCTCGGCCTCGCGAACCTCGCCGCGGGTCTCTTCGGCGGCATCGCGGGCTGCGGCATGATCGGCCAGACGGTGGGCAATCTGCGCTATGGCGGTCGCGGACGGCTCTCCACCCTCACCTCCGGCCTCTTCCTGCTTCTGCTCATCGTGGCGCTGCACCCCTGGGTCGCCCGCATTCCGGTCGCGGCCCTGGTCGCCATCATGATCATGGTCTCGATCAGCACCTTCTCCTGGTCCTCCGTCCGGGACCTCACCCGCCATCCCAAGGTGTCGAGCGCCGTCATGCTGGCGACCGTCGCGGTGACGGTCGCCACAGCCGATCTCGCGGCTGGCGTCGCGGTCGGCGTGCTGCTGTCCGGCGTCTTCTTCGCCTTCAAGGTGATGCGCCTGATGGTGGTGTCGGTCGATTACGATGCGGCGACCGACACGCGGCTCTACCGCGTCTCGGGGCAAATCTTCTTCGCGAGTGCCGAGATGTTCGCCGATCGCTTCGACCTGCGCGACGACGCCAAACGCGCGGTGATTGATCTGACGGGCGCCCATCTCTGGGATATCACCGCCGTCGCCGCGCTGGAGACGGTGGTCGACAAGATGCGGCGCCATGGCATGGCGGTCGAGGTGATCGGCCTCAATGAGGCGAGCGCCATCCTGGTCGATCGCCACGCCCCGCTGGTGCAGGCCGAAGCCTGAGGAGGAGCGAGGCGGCTGGGTTCTACTCGGCCGCCTTTTCCTGCTGATGCACGGGCGCGACGGGCGCCGCACCGCGCGCGAGCCGGTTATAGGCATCAAGCGCCGCGATCTTGTACGCCTCGGCGAGCGTCGGGTAGTTGAAGGTGTTCTCGATGAAATATTCGAGCTTGCCCTTCAGGTTGAGCACGGCCTGGCCGATGTGGATCAGCTCCGTCGCGCCTTCGCCCACGATGTGGACGCCGAGCAGCCGGTGGGTGCGAATGGAGAAGATCATCTTCATCATCCCCGTCTCCAGACCCATGATGTGGCCACGGGAGGTCTCCCGGAACCGGGCGATGCCGCATTCATAGGGAATGCCGCGGCGCTGCACCTCCTCCTCGCTCATGCCGACGGTCGAAATCTCCGGCACGGCATAGATGCCGTAGGGGAAGAATTCCGGCGCCGGCGGCATGGGCTGCTGGAAGGCGTGGCAGGCGGCGATGCGCCCCTGCTCCATGGAGGTGGAGGCAAGGCTCGGGAAGCCGATTGCATCGCCGGCCGCATAGATGTGCGGCACCTCGGTCTGCAGCGTCTGTGGATTGACGACCAGGCGCCCGCGATCATCCGCCGTGAGTCCCGCCGCGGGCAGGTTCAGCGTATCGGTGGCGCCCACGCGCCCCGCGCAATAGAGCAGCATCTGGCTGCGCACCCGCCGGCCGCTCTCCAAGACCGTCGTGGGCCAGCCATCTTCCATGGTGATGGAATCGACCTTCGAGCCCAGGCGCAGGGCAATCCCCCGGTCTCGCAGCTGATGCGTGAAATCCTCGATGATCTCGTGGTCGATGAAATCGAGGAAGCTGCGCTTGCCGTCCACCAGCGTTACCGCCACGTCGAGCGCGCTGAAGATGGTCGCGTATTCCACGCCGATGACCCCCGCCCCGACGACCGTGAGGCTGCGCGGCAGCTTCGGCAGATCGACGATCTCGTCACTGTCCACCACATGCTGGCCGTCGAAGGGGATATTGGTGGGGCGATAGGGCCGCGTGCCGACGGCGATGAGGATCTTCTCCCCCTGGACACGGCTGACCTCACCGCTGTCGCTCGTCACCTCCACCGTATGCGGATCGACGAAAACGGCCCGCCCTTCCATGGTGCGGACGGAATTGCGGGCGAATTGATGCTCGAGAATGTCCACCTCGTGGTCCAGCGTCTTGTGCAGACGGGCCATGATGTCTTCGGCGCCAATGTCCTTCTTCACCCGGTAGGCCCGGCCGTAGAAGCCGCGCTCGCGATAGCCGGTGAGGTTCAGCACCGTCTCCCGCATCGTCTTGGACGGGATGGTGCCGGTATGGACGGAGACGCCGCCGACACGGCGGCCCTTCTCGATGACGAGGACGGAATAGCCGAGCTTGGCCGCCTGGATGGCCGCGCGGCGGCCGGAAGGGCCGCTGCCGATGACGAGGAAGTCATATGACAACACGCTTCAATGATCCCTTCGCACTTGCAAAAACACCTTAGCACGCAGCCAGCCCCTTGACAGTCTCGGATCGTTGCCCGAGCCGGCCATCACCACTACGATTTCATGACTTGACCCGGCGGTGCCGGGCACGAAGGGACCGAGGAAACGACGATCATGGATCATGCACCGATGAAGCCCTCCTTCGACTGGGCGGACCCCTTCCTACTGGAAGACCAGCTCACCGAAGAGGAGCGGATGGTCCGGGACACGGCGCGCGACTTCGCCCAGAGCCGGCTGCAGCCGGGCATCATGGAGGCCTACCGGACCGAGACTTTCGAGCGGGGGCTGATGGAAGAGATGGGCGCTCTGGGCCTGCTCAGCCCGACGATCCCGGAAGAATACGGCGGCGCCGGGCTCGGCTATGTCTCCTACGGCCTGGTCGCCCGCGAGGTGGAGCGGGTGGACAGCGGCTACCGCTCGGCCATGAGCGTGCAGTCCTCTCTCGTGATGTATCCGATCCATGCCTATGGCTCCGAGGCGCAGCGGCGGAAGTATCTGCCCGGTCTCGCGACCGGCGCGTTAATCGGCTGCTTCGGCCTCACTGAACCGGATGCGGGCTCGGACCCCAGCGGTATGCGCACACGGGCCGTGAAAGTAGCCGACGGCTACAGCCTGTCCGGCGCCAAGATGTGGATTTCGAACAGCCCGATCGCCGACGTCATGGTGGTCTGGGCCAAGTCGGAGGCGCATGACGGCGCCATCCGCGGCTTCATTCTCGAACGCGGCATGAAGGGTCTCTCGACGCCCAAGATCGAAAACAAGCTGAGCCTGCGCGCCTCCGTCACCGGGGAGATCGTGATGGATGAGGTGATCGTGCCGGAAGAGAACCTGCTGCCCGGCGTGTCCGGCATCAAAGGGCCCTTCGGCTGCCTCAACCGCGCCCGCTACGGCATCGCCTGGGGCACCATGGGGGCTGCGGAATACTGCTTCCATGCCGCGCGGCAGTACACGCTGGACCGCAAGCAGTTCGGCCGCCCGCTCGCCGCGACCCAGCTCATCCAGAAGAAGCTCGCGGACATGGAAACCGAGATCACCCTCGGCCTGCAGGCGGCCTTGCGCGTCGGCCGGCTGTTCGACGAAGGCCGGCTGGCGCCGGAGGCCATCTCCCTCGTCAAGCGCAACAATTGCGGCAAGGCGCTGGAGATCGCCCGCACGGCGCGCGACATGCACGGCGGCAACGGCATTTCAGGCGAGTTCCACGTCATGCGCCACGCGGCCAATCTGGAGAGCGTGAATACCTATGAAGGTACCCACGACATCCACGCGCTGATCCTCGGCCGCGCGATTACCGGGCTTGCCGCCTTCTGACGCTCAGACGGCGCCAGCGACGTAGGACTTTAGCTCCTCGACTTCCATCTGCTGGGCAACCAGCCGGGCTTTGACGACGTCGCCGATGCTGACGATGCCGACCATCTGCCCCTCCTCCACCACGGGGAGGTGGCGGAAGCGGCCCTCGGTCATGATCGCCATCGCCTCCTCCACCGTCGTCAGACGAGTGATGGTGCGGACGGCGCGCGTCATGATCTCGCTCACCGGCAATTCGAGCGCCGTCGCCCCGCCGCGCGCCAGGGCGCGCACCACGTCACGCTCGCTGATGATGCCGACGAGGGCGTTGCCCTCCAGCACCGGCACGGCGCCGATCCGGCGATCGGCGAGAAGCGTACAGACGGCGGCGAGCGTCGCGCCGCCCGTCGTGCTGGCAATGTCGCGGCTCTTGCCGCGCAGAATCCTCTCGATACTCATCTCCCAGAGTCCTTGCCTGTTCGTGGGTTCTCAATGCCCACACCCATCATAGCAGATTGATGACAATCAGGGCCGAGATTGTGCCTTCACGGCGCCGAGACGGGTGCGGCGGCACGGTTTCGGTTGCCAAGACCGCCGACGATACGGTTCGATGGCCCGATCACCGAACAATGGAACCGCGCATGGCCCATCACGACATCCCCTTCACGCCGGAGACGATGATGCGCGGCGTGTTTTCCGCGGCCGTTCCGCCCGTTCTGCGGGTGGCGAGCGGAGATACCGTCTCTCTCTCCTCCCTGCCGGCCGGGGGCGCGGCTTCCTTTCCGCCGGATGCCGCGCGCGTGCCCGACATCTGGCGCCAGGGGATTGCCGCGCATCCGCGCGAGGGCGGACATTTCGTGACCGGTCCGGTCTTCGTCGAAGGCGCTCTGCCCGGCGACACGCTGCAGATCGACATCCTGGAGGCGAAGCCCTGCATGGATTTCGGCTTCGTCAGCATTCTGCCGCTGCTCGGCACGCTGCCCGAGGAGTTCGACTACGAGACCATCCATCCGCCCATCGATCATGCGCGCCAGGTGACGACGCTTCCCTGGGGCCTCGAACTGCCGCTCGACCCCTTCTTCGGCATCATGGCAGTGGCCCCGCCGGCGGCCTGGGGCGAGGTCAGCACCATCCAGCCGCGCGCCTTCGGCGGCAATATGGACAACAAGGAGCTGAAGCCGGGCACGACGCTCTACCTGCCGGTGTTCAACGAGGGCGCGCTCTTCACGGCGGGGGATGGGCATGGTGTGCAGGGGGACGGCGAGGTCTGCATCACCGCCTTGGAGACGGCCCTGACCGGCACCTTCCGCCTGACGGTGCGCAAGGACATGAAGATCCAGCGGCCTTTCGCGGAAAGCCCGACGCATCTCATCTCCATTGGCCTGGACGAGGACCTGGACGATGCGGCGAAGCAGGCGGTGCGGGAGATGGTTGATCATATCTGTCTAAGAACGAACCTTTCCCGTAACCAGGCTTATATGCTTTGCTCCCTCATCGGCGATCTGCGCGTGACGCAGACGGTCGATGGTAATAAGGGCGTCCATATGATGATGGCGAAAGACAAGCTCTGACGCCGCCGCCAAAGGGATGCGACGCCATCTGCATGGCTTCACGGGATTGAGGACAAGCGATGACGGCAGCCTCCCTCCACCGACGTGCCCTGCTGGCGGGTGCCGGCGCGCTCGCGCTCTCATCCCTGCCAGGGCGCGTGCTGGCGGCACCACAGGTCCGCTCTGATCCTTCCGGGCTCGACGCTCTTGCCCGGGATTTTAACGGCCGCATCATCCGCCCGGACGAGCCCGGCTTCACCTACGCGGCCATGCCCAACAACGCGCGCTGGGCGGATGTGCGGCCACAGGCGATTGCGATGTGCGCGGATGGTGCCGACGTCGAATGTGCCCTGGTCTGGGCCCGTGACAACCGGGTGCCCTTCGCCATCCGCTCCGGCGGGCACAACTATGCCGGCTTTTCCACCACCCGCGGGCTGCTGATCGACCTCAAGGCGATGAACCGGGTGACGCTCGATCTCGCAGCCGGCACCGCGGCGATCCAGGGCGGCGCCAACAACGAGAACATGGCCTCGGCGTTGCGCATCGGGAATTTCGCCGTGCCGTCCGGCCGCTGCCCGACGGTCGGCGCCGGTGGCCTCACCCTCGGTGGCGGCTGGGGCTTCAGCGCCACCCGCGCCGGCCTGACCTGCGACAGTCTGCTCTCGACCGAAGCCGTCCTCGCCGACGGCAAGACGCATTCCATCGACGCGAAGAGCGAACCCGATCTCTTCTGGGCTGCGCGCGGTGGGGGTGGCGGAAACTACGGCGTGCACACCGCCTTCACCTTCCGCCTACACGACGTGGGGCCGGTCACCACCTTCAGGCTCGAATGGCCGCCGGGCAAGCAGACCGAGCTGATGGTCGCGCTGCAGCGGATGCAGCAGGATCATCCGCGCAGTATTTCGACGCGCAGCAAGATCCGCCCGCAAGCGGCAGGCCGCTTCCCGTCACGGAACAGCCTGATCGTGGAAACGCTCGGTCTCTATTGGGGTCGCGAGACGGAGCTGCGCGAGGTGCTGGCGCCCGTGCTGGCGATCGCCGCGCCAAAATCTGCAGACATCTACGAGATGGGCTACTGGCGGGCGCGCGACTACCTGGCAACCGACGATCCGAACGGCCTCTACGAAATCAAGTCCCGCTACGTGGCGGGCGCGCTGTCGGCGGAAGCGATCGAAACCATGCAGAGCTGGATGACGCGCTGGCCCGGCGGTTCCCTGCGCCAGGACAATATGGGCCTGCTCTTCGCGATCGGCGGCGCCGTGCGGGACGTGAGGCCCGATGCCACCGCCTATGTCCATCGCGATTCCGATTTTCTGTTCGAAATGGAAGCGAATTGGGGCCCCATCGACAGGCCGGAAACGGTAGCGGCGCAACGCGACTGGCTCGCTGACTATGCGGCCGACATGCAGCGCTTCCTGCTGCCCCGCTCCTACGTCAATTTCCCGGACCGTGGCCAGGCCGATTGGAAGACCGCTTATTACGGCGACAACCTGTCGCGGCTGTCGGCGATCAAGCGTCGCTACGACCCGGGCAACCTGTTCAGCTTTCCGCAGAGCATTCCGCTGGAGGGCTGATGGCTCAAATCGACTGCAGCCGCCGCCGGTACCACAGTGTGCCGGCGAAGAGCAGGCCGAGGATGCCGTAGCCGATGACGGGTGACAGCAGCAGATAGCGACTGATCGGCCAGAGATAGACGAGCCAGATCATCACCGCCGTCTGGACGACGAGACCGACGCCCCAGAGCAGGGTGAGGGCCCGGAAGAAGCGCTGTCCGCGCGGGCTCGTCGCAAAATCTTCCAGCCGGGTGGAGGCATCCGCGCCTTGCCGCGCAAAGGTCGCGGCAGCGAGATGATAGATCAGCGGGCGGCGCAGGCAGAGGCTGGCCAGGAAGACGAGGCCGATCAGCCCGGTCACGGCGTTTTCGCGCAGTTGCAGGAGCTTCGGCGAACCACCGAAGGCTGTGGCGGCGACGGTCAGCAGGATGCCCGCAAGGACGACGACGCTGACCGCATCCAGCCGCCGCACCCGAATCAGCTCGACGAGGCTCCAGAGTAATGGCGGCAGGGCCGAGGCCATGAGCGCCAGCGTGTCCCCATAGCCGGGCTGGACCAGGGAATAGACCGCCCAGGGCGCAAGAATGTTGACCCCGAGCTCACCCAGGAGGTTCCAGGACAGTCGCTTCAAAGGGATCGGCGCTCCGCGGCAGGGGGAGCGGGAGATTAATCCGCGGCCGGGACGAAGAGCAACGCGCCGTCAGCGACCCCAGAGCGCGACCGGCAACCTCTTCGGGGCTTTTCCGATGCGCCTTCAGAAATCCTGCAGCGTGTAGTCGCTCGGCTCGGATGGCGCAGCGCCGCGCAGCAGTTCCACCGAGCGGCGCAATCCTTCGACGCGGGACAGCAGAACGTCCTCATGTTCGATGGACAGCCAGCCGTCATAGCCCACCATGCGCAGCCGGTAGCAAAACTCGCCCCACCAAGCGGCCGGCTGACCGAGTCCGAGCGTGATATAGCTCCAGGCGCGGGCGGGAATGTTGGTGAGCCCACCGCTTTCCAGCCGGCTGGTCAGCGCCATCTGCGGCCGGTTGAGGTAGGTGTCCTTCGCGTGGCAATGCAGGATGGCCTCGCCCAGCGCGTCGATCGCGGCAAGTGGGTCCGCCCCCATCCACAGCAGATGGCTCGGGTCGAGATTGGCGCCGACGATCGGCCCAATCTCGCGCCGCAGGCGGAGCAAGCCCGGCACGTTGTAGACGAGCTGATTGCCGTGGATCTCGACGCTGAGCTTCCTGACACCCTGAGATTTCGCGAAGGCCGCGAGATCATGCCAATAGGGCAGCAGCTTCTCTTCCCACTGCCAGCGCAGGATGGCGCTGGTCTCGGGCGGCCAGGAGGAGATGACCCAGTTGGGCGTCCGATCCTCCGGCCCGCCGGCCGGAAGACCCGACATCAGCACCACGGTATCGAGGCCGAGGGCGCCGGCAAGCCGGATGGTCTCATAGAGGGCAGCGGATTGTTCCTCCCCCTCCACCGGATGCAGCTGATTGCCATTGGCGTTGAGCGCGATGAGCTCCAGCCCACGATCGGCGAAGGCGCGCAGGAAGGCCGCGCGCGCGCCATCGTCCGTCAGCAGGCCGATGCGGTCGATATGCGGCGCCGAGGTCCAGTTGGCCGCGTTCACCTCGACCCCTTGGATGCCCAGGGATGCGGCCGTGTCCAGCATCGCCGCGAAGGGCAGATGGCCCAGACTGTCGGAAACCATGCCGATTTTCATGGGAGATCAGGCCGCCTGTGATTCGCCGCGATGCAGCTCGTGCTGCAGCGCGTCCAGCCCGGCGCCGCCTGCCATGTGATACATCAAGTCTTCGAGCGTCAGCTCGGCGCGCGGCCGGTCCAGTTCCACCTCGCCCCGCGACAGCACCATGAAATGATCGCCGACCATATAGGCGTGATGCGGGTTGTGCGTGATGAAGATGACGCCGATGCCATGCTCGCGCGCCGCCTGCGCAATGTAGCGCAGCACCACGCCCGATTGCGCGACACCGAGTGCTGCCGTCGGCTCGTCGAGGATGAGGACGCGCGCGCCGAAATGCACGGCGCGGGCGATGGCGACGACCTGGCGCTGACCGCCGGAGAGCGTGCCCACCGGCTGTTCGAGATCGACGATGTTGGTGCCCATGCGCTTGAGCTCTTTCGCCGCCGTCTCGCGCATCGCCCGCACGTCGAGCCGGCGGAAGAGGCCGGACCCCGTGCGCAGCTCGGAGCCGAGGTAGAAGTTGCGCCAGACCGAGAGCAGCGGCACGAGCGCCAGCGTCTGGTAGACGGCGGAGATGCCGAGATCGAGCGCCTGGCGCGGTGAGCTGAAGTGCATCGGCTTGCCGTCCACCGCATAGGTGCCGGAGTCGTGCATGATCAGACCGGCGATGATGCTGATCAGCGTCGATTTCCCGGCGCCGTTGTCGCCGAGGATGCAGGTCACCTCGCCCTGGCGCACGGTCAGGCTCACGTCGCGCAGAGCGCTGATATTGCCGTAGCTCTTGCCCACCTTGGTGAGCTGGATGATTTCGTTTCCGGCGTGATTGGCCATGTTACTTGCTCCGGCTCGAGGCCCGCATGCGGAGCCAGCCATTGAAGACGGTAGCGAGCAGCAGCATGACGCCGACGAAGAACATGAACCAGTCCGGATCCCAGTCGGCATAGATCACGCCTTCGGTCGTCATACCGAAGATGAAGGCACCGAGCGCGGAGCCGGCCGCCGATCCATAGCCGCCGGTGAGCAGGCAGCCGCCGACGACGGCGGAGGCGATATAGAGGAGTTCGTTTCCGATACCCGCACCCGACTGCACGGTGTCATAGGCAAAGAGCATGTGCATGCCGGTGAACCAGCAAGAGAAGCCGACGACCATGAAGAGGCCGATCTTCACGCGCTTCACCGGAATGCCGACGGCGCGCGCGCTGTCGCCCTGGCCGCCGACTGCGAAAATCCAGTTGCCCATGCGGGTGCGCAGCAGGATCCAGGTGGCGACGGCGGCGAAGAGCAGCCAGTAGACGATGGCGATGCTGATGCTGACGCCGGCGATCTTGAACTGCGAGGCGAAGATGCGATGGGCGAGGTCGAAGCCATCCATCCCCGCGATGTCCTGAGTCGCGACATTGCCGGTCACCAGCTTGGTGATGGCGATGTTCAGTCCTTGCAGCATCAAGAAGGATGCGAGCGTCACAAGGAAGCTGTGCAGCTTCGTCCGCACCAGCAGCCAGCCGTTGAGCGCGCCGATGGCGAGGGAAAAGACGAGAGCGAAGAGAATGCCGACCCAGATACTGCCGGCAATCTCCGTCGCGAACATCGAGGCGGCGAGGGAGGAGGAGGTAACGGCAACGCCCGCGCTCAGGTCGAACTCGCCGCCGATCATCAGGAGCGCCACGGCGACGGCCGGAATGCCGAGCGTCGCCGCCTGATAGAGGACGATGGAAAGGGCCGAAAGCTGCCGGAAGGGCGGTGCCATGACGTAGAAGAAGACGAAGACGAGGATGACGCCGCCGAGCGCGCCGACCTCCGGCCGCTTCATCACCTTCTTCCAAAGCGGCTGTTCGACGAGCTGCGCATGCGCCGTCCGCGCGTCTACTCTTTCCGTCACGACACTCACATGATCCTCCCCGGCCGCTTCCGGCCGATCTCACCCGATAAGGGCAGGCGCTTCAGCGCGTTCCGCCCTTCGCGAACTTGGCAACTTCCGCGGCATTTGACTTGTCGATAAAGGTCGGGCCGGTCAGAACCGGCTGACCGCCGCCCACAACATCACCGTTGATCTTGTTCAGCCACAGGAAGTCGACGGCGAGATAACCTTCGACGAAGGGCTGCTGGTCGATCGCCCATTGCAGCTTGCCCTGCTCGATGAGCTGGATCGCACGCGGCGACATGTCGAAGGTGCCGACCTTGGCATTGCTGCCTGCCATCGAAATGGCCTGCAAGGCCGTGGGTGCAAAAGGCGCACCGAGCGTCACGACATAGTCGATGGTCTTATCCTGTTGCAGTTTCGCAACCAGACGCGACTGGGTGGCCGCCATATCCGAGCCCGGGACATAGAGCACGTACATCTGGCCCTTGAAGGTCTTCTTGATGCCGTCGCAGCGCTGTTCGAGCTGCACCGCGCCCTGCTGCTGATCGACGCAGACGATATTCTTCGCGCCCTCGTTGTTCAGACGCTCGCCCACGGCTTCGCCGGCAACCGTTTCGGCCTGACCGACATAGGAGAGAAGGCCCATGTCCTTCCAGGAATCGGTCCCTGCGTTGAAGCCGATGATCGGAATGCCCGCCGCTTCTGCGGCCTTCACGGCCGGCGCCTCGGCATCGGGGAAGGCGAGGGTGAGTGCGATGCCATCGACATGCTGGGCGACGACGTTGTTGATGAGCTGCGCTTCACCCGAGGCCGTGGGGTCGGAGAGATAGAGAAGCTTCACATGGTCTTTTTTGGCCGCCGCATTGGCGCCCTTGCGAATGATGTCCCAGAAGGTGTCACCCGGCTGGGCGTGGGTGATCATCGCGAAGGTATATTCTTTTTCGGCTGCCTGAGCTGGCTTGCTGATGACGGAGGCCGTGCAGGCAATGGCTGCGATCGCCGCCGAAACCGCAGCAGTATTGCGAAGAATCTTCTTCATTATTTCTTGTCCTCTCCCATTCACGCCCGATGAGGGCGTAAAACGCCAAATTGTTCTTAGTCTTGTGACAACATTGATTGCGATGGACGCAGATTGGCAGTGTATTCGTGCCGGCACGGCCGATCGGTGCCGTCTGTACCCTCCCGACGTTCTTGATGACGCTACTGGCCCGTGGATAAGGCCATAGCCCCTGCAGCCTGTAAATCCGCTTTTGGGCTATTTCGATCAAAAATTCCACTTTTTTGGACCAAACGATTTGAAATTCCATATTTAGGCAAAATAAAGCTCCACCCAGATACAAATGTTCATAGCCATCAGAGGACTTGGGGACGCTTTGCCAGTGGTGGAGGAGTGCGCTAGCACCCGGAATTCCTCAAAAAGGGCGGCGCCGCCTGGCCGGTGGCAGCGGACCGGAGCACGAGGGGATGGCCGGGTGGCGGGCCGTCAGCCCAAAGCGGCCCGGGGGGTCGGAAAAAACCGACGGTCGGAAAGTTTTAGAAATTTCGTTCCAATTTGACCTTACCTGAAGCCGTGGCTCAGTCCTGGAGATGCTCGCGCAGGGTCGCCCCTTTATAATCGGTCCGAAAGACACCCCGTTCCTGCAGGATCGGCACAACCGTCTTGGCGAACTGCTCGTACATTCCGGGAAAGGTCGTCGGCGTCAGCACGAAGCCGTCGCAGGCATAGTCCTGGAACAGGTCAATGAGCTTGTCCGCGATCATCTCCGGCGTGCCGACGAGTTGCGGGCAGAGTTCGCTGGTGGCGAAGCGGCGTGCGGCTTCGCCCAGCGTCAGCCCCTCCGCCTGCGTCCCCTGGAGGATCACGTCCACGCTGCCGCGCGAGCCCGTCTCCACCATGATGTCGGCAAGCGGCTGGTCCGGGTCGAGCTGGGACAGGTCGAAGCCGATCTGGCCGGAGACACAGGCCATGCCGAGCTGCGTATCGACGAGGTTATTGACGTATTCGGCCTTTTCCCGGGCGATCGACTCCGTCTCGCCGATCACGCAGTCGATCGAAGGCAGCACGACGCAGCTTTCATGCGGCCGGCCGAAGCGCGTCATGCGGCCTTTGAAGTCCTTGTAGAAGGCCTGCATGTCGCTCTTCTGGTGCTGCAGCGTGAAGATGATCTCGCCCCAGCGCGCGCCGAAATCCCGCCCGCGATCGGAGCTGCCGGCCTGCATGATGACGGGATGGCCCTGCGGGCTACGCGGCACGGTGAGCGGCCCGCGCGTCTTGATCCACTGGCCGTCGTAATTCGCGTAATGCACCTTGGAGGCATCGGCGAAGATCCCCGCCTTCTTGTCGAAGACCAGCGCGCCTTCTTCCCAGGAATTCCACAGCGCCATGCAGGCTTCTACCACCTCGTCCGCCCGGTCATAGCGATGAGCGCGGCTCGGCATCTCGGTCAGACCGAAGTTCTTGGCTTCCAGCGTGGAATGCGAGGCAACCACGTTCCAGGCGACGCGGCCACGGCTCAGATGGTCCAGCGTGCCCATCATGCGGGCGATCTGATAGGGATTGAAGAAAGTCGTGGAACAGGTGAGGCCGAGACCCAGCCGCTCCGTCACCCGCGCCATCAGGGCGAGCAGCAGCGAGGGTTCGAGCAGGCAGAGCTGGCCGCCTCGGCCCAGCATCGTCTCGTAGCTGTTGTTGTAGGTGTCGTAGATGCCGAGGATGTCCGCAAAGAAGACGGCGTCGAACTTGCCGGCCTCGAGCACGCGGGCGATGTGCTCGTAGCGCTCGGGCGTGAGGATGTCGGCGACGTCGGATTCCGGATGGCGCCAAGCCCCGTGATGATGGCAGGTCGGCCCTGCCATCAAGAAGGCCACCAGATGCATCTTTCGGTCGGTCATGCTGCTCCAAACCTCGTTCTGCGCCGTATAGAGTTTTGTAAGGCAGCAAGAATGGTGCCGCTACGGGCGCGAGACGAAGCGCCGACGAGCCCAGCCCACCTGCACCCCAGCGCGCCGCCCGCCCCGGACCGAAAGACATGCGATGATCACCCGCCGCGACCCGCCGCCTCCCGAGGTCGCACCACACCGCGCCCAGCTTCGGCTCTATCGCGCAGTCGCCCGCGCCGTTCCCCTGGGCTACCGCAACAAGATCATGCTCATCGCCTTCGTCGGCACCCATGTGCCGCTGCTCGCCCTGGTGATCTTCTTCGCGCTGCGAACGGAGAATTTCGAAAGCGCCCTGCCCGCGATCGGCATCGCCCTGGTCGCGACACTCCTTGGTACGGCCCTGACGCTTGCACTGCTCAACGGCCTGCTGCGGCCGATCCTGGTGACGAGCGCAGCCGTGCGCGCCTATGTGGCGCATGGAGAGCTTCCCGCGCTGCCCACCAGCTTCAATGACGAGGCCGGGCAGCTGATGGCGGACACGGTGAGTTCGCTGACCCGGCTGGACGCCCTGCTCGAAACCCTCACCTATGTCGATCAGATCACCGGCCTGCCGAACCGGGACCATCTGTTGCGCCGGCTCGACGCCGACATCGCCGATCGCAAGGTCTTCGCGCTCGGTATCCTCGCGCTGCAAAATCTCGACGATATCCTGGCCGGTTTCGGAGAGGCCGGCGCAGTCGCGGCCCTCCGCACGGTCGCCAGCCGTCTGCAAACCAGCGCGGGAGCAGAGGCCGTCGTGGCACGGGTAGACGGCCGCCGCTTCGCCGTCACCTTCTCCCTCCGCGAGGATGCCGTCAGCCTGGAGAGCCAGGCGGAGACGATGCTGGCCAGCCTCGGCGAAGAAATACGCGATGGCGAGATGCACGTGATTCCGCTCTTCGCGATGGGACTGGCGCTGGCCCCTGAGGATGCGCGGGACGGGGCCGGCCTTCTGAACGCGGCGCAGGCCGCCGTACCGACCGAGCCCGCGACCTCTCTGGCCTTCTATACCTCCGCAAGCCAGACCTCGGCGCGACGCCAGATGGACATGCAGCACGCGCTCCGCCGCGCCGTCGACCGGCAGGATTTCGTCCTCCATTACCAGCCCGTCCTGCGCTTCGAAGCGGCGAGCGCTCTCCCCCGCATCGTCGGCGCCGAGGCCCTGCTCCGCTGGAACCACCCGGAGATGGGGCCCATCTCGCCCGCGGTCTTCATCCCGCTCGCCGAGCGGATCGGGCTGATGGACGAAATCGGCCTCTGGATTCTGGAGACCGGATGCGGCCAGCTGCGCCGCTGGGATGCCGCCGGGCTTTCACCCGTGAAACTGGCCGTCAACCTTTCGGCCCGCCAGTTCAGCGACCGCCGGCTGGTCAAGGTCATCGGCGAGTCGATCACCCGCTTCGCCCTGCCTCCACGGCGGCTCGAAGTCGAAATGACGGAGACCGCCGCCATGCAGGACCGCGCGACGACCCGGCGCGTCTTCGGCGATCTGCACGACCTCGGCGTGACGGTCGCCATCGACGACTTCGGCACCGGCTATTCGACGATGAGCCACCTGCGCGACATGGCCTTCGATACGCTGAAGATCGACCGGGAATTCGTGCGCGACGTGGATGGCTCGGCCAGCGGGCGCGCCATCTGCAAGGCGCTGGTCGAACTCGGCCACGGGCTCGACATCGAAGTGCTGGCGGAGGGGGTGGAACGGCCGGAAGAAGTCGCGACGCTGCGGCGCTACGGCTGCAGCGTGTTCCAGGGTTTCCATTTTGGACGCCCGATGCCCGGGCCGGAGTTCGAGGGCCTGTTGCGACAGCAGGCGGGGCAAGCGGGTTAGGGTCCATCGACTTTCGATCGACGCGATCCGTTCGTCATCGCCCGCGGCTTCATGCCGCGGGTCGACCCGTTATGGCGTCCAAACGCCGTTGAGCCGCCCAGCCGGGTCGATGCCCGGCATGAAGCCGGGCATGACGACTTTTAAGGCGCAGCAGCCTCCCCGGCCTTGCCGCTTCGCTCAGCCCGGCTGGGTCATCACGCCGTCGATCCGGCGCCACAGCCCATAGGGATTGCCGTCCCGCACGGCCTCGGGCAGCAGGTGCTCGGCCACGTTCTGGTAGCAGACGGGCCGCAGGAAACGGCGGATCGCGAGGCTGCCGACCGAGGTCGTGCGGCTGTCGGAGGTCGCCGGGAAGGGCCCGCCATGGACCATGGCGTGACAGACTTCCACACCCGTCGGCCAGCCATTGACCAGGATGCGGCCGGCCTTGGTTTCGAGGATCGGCAGAACGGCGGAGAAGAGCGCCTCGTCCTCCTCCGTCATGTGCACGGTGATGGTGAGCTGTCCTTCAAGACCCTGCAGCAGCCGGGCCAGCGCCATCAGATCCTCGTCCCGCACCAGAAGACCGGCGGCGCCGAAGATCTCGTCCGAGAGATGCGGGGTCTTCTCGAAGGTGGCGGCATCGGTCGCGAAGAAGCCGGGGGTGGCGCGGTTCTCGGCGGACTGGCCGGTGCCAAGGCGCTGCACGCCCGGCGTTTCGGCAAGACGTGCGACGCCCTTTTCATAGGCCGCCAGGATGCCACGGTGGAGCATGACGCCCGCCGCCGCATCGCCCATGGCCTCCCCTGCCGCCTTCACGAAGGCATCGAGGCCGGGCGCCGGAATGGCGAGCAGCAGTCCGGGATTGGTACAGAACTGCCCCGCCCCCATGGTGACCGACCCCACGAAGGCGCGGCCGAGTTCCGCGCCGCGGGCTTCGAGCGCGCCAGGCAGAAGGAGAACGGGGTTGATGCTGCTCATCTCGGCATAGACCGGGATGGGCTCCGGCCGCTCGGACGCGATCTTGGCCAGCGCCAGCCCGCCCCCGCGGCTGCCGGTGAAGCCCACCGCCTTGATCCGCGGATCGGCGACCAGCGCCTGGCCGACCGTATCGCCCACCCCGAAGAGCAGGGAGAAGACGCCCTCCGGCAGGCCCGCTTCCTTCACCGCCGCCTGAATGGCGCGGCCGACGAGTTCCGAAGTGCCGGGATGCGCCGGATGGCCTTTCACAACCACCGGGCAGCCGGCAGCCAGTGCAGAGGCCGTGTCCCCGCCCGCGACTGAGAAGGCCAGCGGGAAGTTGCTGGCGCCGAAGACGCCGACGGGACCGAGGGGAACCATGCGCATCCGCAGATCGGGGCGCGGCAGCGGCTTCCTGTCCGGCAAGGCGGGGTCGAGCCGCACGTCCTGCCAGCTGCCTTCCAGAACTTCCTTGGCGAAGAGGCGGAGCTGACCCACGGTGCGGCCGCGCTCCCCTTCGATCCGCGCGCGCGGCAGGCCGGTTTCGGCACAGGCGCGGTCGGTCAGGGCATCGCCCAGCGCGTCGATCTTGCTGGCGACCAGTTCGAGGAAGGCCGCCCGCACCGCGGGCGTGGTGGCGCGATAGGGGCCGAAGGCGGCATCCGCCAGTTCGCAGGCACGCGCCACGTCGGCGGCCGTCGCCCCGCCATAGCTCGGTTCGAGGGCGGCACCGCTGGCGGCGTCATATCCCTGGAAGGCCTTTTCGGTGCCCCGCACGGCAGCGGCACCGATCAGCATCTCTCCGGTCAAGCTCATCGTCATCTCTCCTTACTTACCCCAGCGCAGCACCAGCGGATCGAGCCGCCGCGCCACGTCCAGCAGCCCCGCCCGGGTCTCGGCCGAGAGCGGCACCAGCGGCGCGCGCGGCGCGTCGCATTTGATGATGCCGCCTTCCTTCATCAGCGCCTTGCAGGCCAGCAGCCCGCCCTGGCGGTTCTCGAAATTGATCAGCGGCAGCCAGCGGCCGTAGCGCTCCACCGCCGCTTCCCGGTTCCCTGCCAGATAATCATGCACGATGGGCTTCAAACCATCGGGATAGGCACCCGCCGTCATCGCGCCCGTGGCACCTGCATCGAGATCGGGCAGCAGGGTGATCGCCTCTTCCCCGTCCCAGGGACCCTCGATCGCATCGCCGCCGAGGCGGATGAGGGTGCGCAGCTTCTCGGCCGCCTGCGGCACCTCGATCTTGAAATAAGAGACCTGCTCGATCTCCTGCGCCATGCGCGCGAGGAAAGCGGCGGAGAGCGGAGTGCCGGCGACCGGCGCATCCTGGATCATGATGGGGATCGAAATCGCGTCCGACACCCCCTGGAAATAGCTGTAGATCGCGGGTTCGGGCACGCGGAAGGTGGACCCGTGATAGGGCGGCATGATCATGACCATGGCCGCACCCTGGTCTTGCGCGCGCTTGCTGCGCTCTGCCGTCACCCGGGTCGAGAAATGCGTCGTGGTCACGATCACCGGCACGCGACCCGCGACGTGCTTGAGGATGGCCGTGGTCAGCACCTCACGCTCCTCGTCCGACAGCACGAACTGCTCGGAGAAGTTGGCGAGGATGCAGATGCCGTCCGATCCGGCGTCGATCATGAAGTCAATGGCGCGGAGCTGGCCGGGCAGATCGAGATTTCCCGCCTCGTCGAAGATGGTGGGGGCGACGGGGAAGATGCCCGTGTAGCGCCGCTTGGCAGCCGACATGTCTTTATTCCTTCCTGGACGGTCGATCAGTGATTGTCGCGGGGAACAGGCGCGCCCGAACGCCCCACGAGGAAGTCGAGATCCGCGCCTTCGTTGGCCTGCAGCACGTGGTCGACATAGAGCTTGGTATATCCGCGCGTGGCGGCAGGGGCCGGCGGCACCCAGGCGGCACGGCGCGCCGCCATTTCCTCGTCCGAGACGTGCAGATGCAGGCTGCCGGCCGCAACGTCGAGGGTGATGAGATCACCGTTGCGGACGAAGGCGAGCGGCCCGCCAGCCGTGGCCTCCGGCGCCACGTGCAGAACCACGGTGCCATAGGCGGTGCCGGACATGCGGGCATCGGAAATGCGGATCATGTCACGCACGCCTTCACGCAGCAGCTTGGTCGGGATCGGCATGTTGCCGACCTCGGCCATGCCGGGATAGCCCTTCGGGCCGCAATTCTTCAGCACCATGATGCAGGAGGCGTCGATGTCCAGCGCCTCGTCGTCCACGGCGTGATGCATCTCCTCGACATTCTCGAAGACCACGGCGCGCCCGGTGTGTTTGAGAAGCTCGGGCGATGCAGCGGAGGGTTTGATGACGGCGCCGTCGGGAGCGATATTGCCGCGCAGGATGGCGATACCGGCCTCGGGCTTGAAGGGTTCGTCGAAGCCCGTGATCACCTCCTGGTTCCAGCACTGCGCCCGGGCGACGTTCTCGCCAATCGAATGGCCGTTCGCGGTGAGCGCGCCTTCGTGCAATAGCCCCTGCTCGATCAGCGTCTTGAGCACCACGGGCAGGCCCCCGGCGTAATAGAAATCCTCCATCAGGAAGCGGCCGGACGGCATCAGATCGACTAGGCAGTGCACGCCGCGGCCCAGCCGGTCGAAATCATCCAGCGTGAGGTCGACGCCGATGCGCCGCGCGATGGCAATGAGATGCACGACCGCATTGGTCGATCCGCCGATGGCGGCCAGGGTGCGGATCGCGTTCTCGAAGGCTTCGCGCGTGAGGATCTTGGAGAGGGTGAGGTCCTCGTTCACCATCTCGACGATCCGGCGGCCCGAGAAACGGGCGAGCTCATTGCGCCGCGCATCCACCGCGGGAATCGCCGCGTTGCCCGGAAGGGAGACGCCCAGCGCCTCGACCATCGACGCCATGGTGGAAGCCGTGCCCATCGTCATGCAATGGCCGGAGGAGCGATTCATGCCGGCTTCCGCCTCGTGGAATTCTTCGAGAGTAATCTCCCCGGCACGCAGCTGCTCGCTCATGGAGATGATATTGGTGCCGGAGCCGATCATGCGGCCCTGATAGACGCCGCGGAGCTGCGGGCCGCCGGAGACACCGATCGTCGGCAGATCGGCCGAGGCCGCCCCCATCAGCAGGGCCGGCGTCGTCTTGTCACAGCCCATCAGCAGAACCACGCCGTCGAGCGGGTGCGCGCGCACCGCTTCTTCGACGTCCATCGAGGCGAGGTTGCGGTAGAGCATGGCGGTGGGCCGCATCGTCACCTCGCCCAGCGAGGAGACCGGAAATTCCAGAGGAAAGCCGCCGGCATCGAGCACGCCATAGCGGACGTGCTCCGCGATGGTGCGGAAATGGGAATTGCAGGGGTTCAGCTCGGACCAGGTGTTGCAGATGCCGATGACCGGCCGGCCCTCGAACTGATCTTGGGGAAAACCGCGGTTCTTGAGGAAGGACCGGTAGTAGAATCCCATCTTGTCCTGGCGCCCGAACCATTCCTGGCTGCGCAGTGGCTTCTTGGTCGTCATGACAGAGTCTTCCCGTTGAACGTCTTATGGTTGGGTAGAATGTTCCGACCATAGAGGGAAGGGGCAAGCCGCGCCACCGGATGTGGCAGCAAGGCTTCTCTGTCCTGCTGGCCGATCCAGACGCGCCGGGGCTTGGACCTTTGTTGATTAAAATGCTGGCGCAACGATCTCTTCTCGTGAAAAATCAACTTCCTGAGACTTCCACACGAGAAGAGGAGAAACGCCCGCCATGTGTGTCGCTCACAAGACCGATCTGGGCCGCCGCGCCCTGTTCGCGGCGACCGCCGCCAGCTTGACCGCGGCCGGCGTGGCTGGATCTCGCCCTGCCCGGGCGGACGGCAGCCCCGCTGCGCCGAACGCCATCTCGCCCGACGAGGCGTTGCAGCGGCTGATGGAAGGCAACGCCCGCTACTGCGCCAACACCGCCGACCTGAAGGACTACGAGGTGGGCCGTGCGGCGCGCGCCGCCGCGCAATACCCGATCGCGGGGCTGGTGAGCTGCGCCGATGCCCGCGTCGCGCCCGAGCTGATCTTCGACCAGGGGCCAGGCGAGCTTTTCGTGACGCGGGTCGCCGGCAACTTCGTCAATACCGACGGGCTGGCAAGCTTGGAATACGGCGTGAAGTTCCTTGGCCTGCCGCTCATCATGGTGCTCGGCCATTCAGGCTGCGGCGCCATCTCAGCGACGATCAAGGTGCTGAAGGAGCATGCCATGCTGCCAGGCCATCTCCCGCAGCTCGTGGACGCGATCAAGCCCGCGATTGATCTCGCGGAGAAGCGCAAGGCCGCCGATCCACTGGGCGAAGCGATTCGGCAGAACGTGCGCTTCAACGTGCGGCGCCTGGACAATGCGAAGCCGATCATCGCCGAGGCCGTGGCTGCCGGCCGCGTACGCATCATCGGTGGCGTCTACGACATCGGCACCGGCAAGGTGACGCTCATTTAGAGGGAAGCTCGGCACGGCCGGGGGCGAGGGCCGCATCCTCCTCCCGCGCCGTGGGACTGTCCTCGAGCCGGATGACGAGAGCCACCGCCGCCACCGCCGGCACGATCAACGCCAGGAAGGCGCCCTGCCAGCCGAACCAGGTGACGGCGGCGCCGCCCACGAGTCCGGAGAGTGCGCCGCCCAGGCCCTGGCCGGTATTGACGGCGCCCAGCGCCGTCTGGGTGCGGCCACTGCCCCAGGTGAAATCGGCGACGAGGAGCGGGGCCGCGACCCCGATGAGGCCGGAGCTGATCCCGTCCAGCACTTCGGCCAGGATCAGCCAGACCGGGTCCGTGACGAAGGCCGAGAAGACGGCGCGCAATGGCAGAACCGCACAAGCGAGCACCAGAAGCCGACGGCGCCCTGCCCGCTGCGCATGCGTCCCCGTCCAGAGAGCCACCGGAATCATGGTGAACTGCGCGACGATCACGTAGCCGGCGAGCCAGCTGCCGGCGTCATGGCCGAGCGCCGAGAGGCGCTGCGCGACGAGTGCCAGCATGTAGCCGTTGGCGAGGTTGAAGAGGCCGAGCCCGAGCGCCAGGAGAGCAAGCCGGCGGTTACCAAGAATCTCCGCGAGGCCGGAGCGATGCTCGACCTCGTCGGGCTCCTGCTCGGCCCAGCCATGGGCGCGGCGGCCGTTGAACAGATGCAGCGGCGTGGACAGGATGGAGATGATCGCGCCACAGGCCATGGCGCCGAAGATCCAGAAGGGTGCCTGCGGGCCGATCCAGCGGCTGCCGAGGCCGATGAGGATGGCGGCGAAGACGATGCCGGCGTGGTTGAAGGCCTGATTTTGGCCTTGCTGGCCCGGGAACCGTGCCTTGCCGACGATCCCCAAGGTGAAGAGCGTCAGTGCCGGCAGCAGCAGCACACCGCCCACGGCCGCCACGCATTGCGAGACGAGAATCCAGACGATGCTATGCGCGGCCGGAACGATGGTGAGGGTGCCGAGCAAGATCAGGCCGCAGGCGGCGGCGAGCAGGGTGCGGGGGCGGCGGGACTGATCGACGATGAGGCCGGCCGGCCCGTTCAGCACCAGTGCGAAGAGGCCGATCGCGGTCATCACCGAGCCGGTGCGCGCAGGGCTCCAGTAGCCCTGCCCCGCGAGCCAGGTCGCGAGGAAGGGGCCAAGGCCGCCCTGAATGTCGCCGGTGAAGAAATTGATGAAGGCGAGGTGGGCGGCAGGAGACATCAGGAATGGCGGACCCTCGGCAGTTCCGCCGTTCTAGATGGGACGAGGAGGCCGCGCAGGAAGCCCCGCCCCGCCCAAGCCTCAGGGATTGTAGGCGGAGGAATAGCCTGGCCCCACCACATACCCCGGAGCCGGATACGCGGGGACGGGTGCCGGCACCGCATAGGCCGGCGCGGCATAACCGGGCGCGGCATAGACCACGGGCGGCGGCGCATAGACCACCGGCGGCGCGGCATAGACGGGCGGCGCAATCGCCGCACCGATTGCGGCACCGACGGCAAGACCGGCCAGGCCACTGGCAACGGCGACGCCAGGATCGTTCCAGCAGCACCCGCCGCCGCCGTACCAGCCCCCTCCATGCCAGCCGCCCCAGCCTCCGTGCCAGCCGCCACCCCAACCACCGTGCCAGCCGCCGCCATACCAGCCTTGGGCCGAGGCGGGCGCTACGAGCCCGCCGCCACCGACGGCCGCCAGCAGCAAGAGCGCAGAGAAGCGGCGCATCGCGCCCCGAGCCAGCCGGACCATGTGCGGTCACCCCGATCGTCTGAGAAATCTCCGCCTCTAGGCTATCATCTTCCGGCGCACCCCGCGGTAAATTCTGAAACCCGTGGCCGGGGGTGGGTTCGGGCCCTTGCGAAGAGGCCACCCTCTGCGGCCTTCTGAATGCCCCTCCGCGCCGGAGCCACGCCGCATGCCCGAGTTACGCCTTCGCATCCTGCTCGACCCCGACGGCCACATCGGCCCCGGCAAAGTGGAGCTCCTGGAAGGCATTTCGCGCCTCGGATCGATCTCCGCCGCCGGCCGCACCATGGGCATGTCCTATCGCCGCGCCTGGGAACTGGTGGAGGAGATGAACCGCATCTTCGGCCGCGCGGTGGTCGAAACCCAGGCCGGTGGCCGGCAGGGCGGCGGCGCGCGGCTCACCGATCTGGGCACGCTCATCGTCACCCAATTCCGTACCGCCGAGGCTGCGGCCCGCGCGGCAATCGCCTCCGAGGTCGCCGCGCTTCAAGCCGCGGTGGATCGTCATGATTGACCCCCTGGCGCTCCTCGCAAGAGACGTTATTTTCGTCTGGGAATAACGCCTCCACCCCACCAGGAGCCCGCCGTGCACCGTCGCCACCTTCTCATGAGCGGTCTGGCGCTCGCCGCGCTGCCCCGCGTCACCCATGCGGCGTCCGCGGACGACACCGTTGCCGTCGCCTATGCCGGCTCGCTGGTCGCCCTGATGGAACACGGCATCGGTCCCGCATTTGCCAAGAGTGGTGCGACCTTCCGCGGCTATGCCGGCGGCTCGGATAAGATGGCGCACCAGATCGCGGGCAAGCTGCTGCGGGCGGACGTGTTCATCAGCGCCAATCTCAAGGTGAATGACGGCCTCATGGGCGCAGCGAATGGTGACTGGGTGGACTGGTACGTGACCTTCGCCCAGTCACCGCTCGTCATCGGCTACAATCCGAACGGCCGCTTCGCCGTCCAGCTCCGCACGAAGCCCTGGTACGAGGTGCTGCAGGAGAGCGGCATCCGTATCGGCCGGACGGACCCGAAGCTCGATCCAAAGGGCCGCCTCACCCTGGCCCTCATGAAAAAGGCCAGCGCGGTCTACAAGATCCCCGATCTCGCCCAACGGGTGCTGGGTGCCGCCGATAACCCGGCCCAGGTGCTGCCGGAAGAGAGCCTGGTCGGGCGGCTGCAATCGGGCCAGATCGACCTTGGCTTCTTCTATTCGACCGAGACGACGGAGTTGAAGATTCCGGCCATCGCACTGCCGAAGGAGGTCAGCCTCAGCGCCCATTACACGGCGACCCTGCTGAACCGGGCGCCGAATCCCAGCGGCGGAGCAGACTTTCTCGCCTTCCTGCTGGGTCCGGACGGCCGCGCCATCATGGCGACGCATGGCCTGGACCTCGTGCCACCGCGCCTCACGGGTGACCGGTCCCACGTGCCACCGCCGCTGCTGGCCCTTCTCCCCTGAGCGGACTCGGCGGACGCCGCAGGACGGCATTCGGCGTCTGGACCATCGTGCCGGCGCTGGCCGGGCTGCTCACCCTCTCCGTCGCCGCCCCCTTCCTCGCCGGCCTCGCCCATATCGGCATGGCCGACTGGCGCGGTGCCGACTGGCGCGGCCTCGGCGCGGCGAGCCTCGTTTCCGCTCTCAGCGCGACCACGGCCACCCTGCTGGTGACCCTCGGCGGCATCCCGCTCGGCTATCTGCTGGCCCGGCGACAAGGCCGGCGGATCGCCCTGCTCGGCTTCATGGTGCAATTGCCGCTCGCCCTGCCGCCCCTCTCCAGCGGCATCCTGCTGCTCTTCCTGCTCGGCTATGCGAGCCCCATCGGGGCACTCACCCACGGCGCCCTGACTGACAGCTTCGCCGGCATCGTTGTCGCCGAAAGCTTCGTCGCCGCGCCTTTCCTCATCATCGCCGCACGCTCGGCCTTCGCAGCCGTCGACCCGGTGCTGGAGGACGTGGCCCGCAGCCTGGGCCATCCGCCGATGAGCGTGCTGCTGCGCGCCAGCCTGCCGCTCGCCTGGCGCGGCATCGCGGCCGGCATGCTGCTGTGCTGGCTGCGCGCCTTCGGCGAATTCGGCGCGACCGTGATGGTCGCCTATCACCCCTATTCGCTGCCCGTGTACACCTACGTCGCCTTCGGCGCGGAGGGCTTGCCGGCCATGGTGCCGGTGCTGCTGCCGACACTCGGCACGGCGCTGCTCGTCATGCTCGCGGCGACCTGGCTCACCCGCGCGCCGGGCAAGAGGCTGCCGACGGCCCCATCCGCCGAGACGCCGCTGGTCGCCGCCCCGGCATCTCCACCCAGAGCGGTTCCCGAACCTCTCGCCTTCAGCGTAAAGCGACGGCTGCCGGGCTTCACCCTCTCCCTCGCCCATCGCACCGAGGCACGCCGCATCGCGCTGCTCGGCGCTTCGGGTTCGGGCAAATCCCTGACGCTGCGCGCGATCGCGGGGCTCGACCGCGGGCCTGAGGATCGGCTGACGCTCGGCCCCCGCGATCTTACGCCCCTGCCACCGGACGCGCGCCACATCGCCTATGTGCCGCAGAGCTATGGTCTCTTCCCGCACCTCACCGCCGCCGGCCAGCTCCGCTTCGCGCGCGACCATGATGCGGAGGCGGCGCGTTTCTGGCTCACCCGGCTCGGCCTCGCGGGGCTGGAGCGCCGGCGGCCGGCGCAGCTTTCCCTCGGCCAGCAGCAGCGCGTAGCGATCGCGCGTGCGCTCAGCCGTCGCGCCGGGCTGCTGCTGCTCGACGAACCTTTCTCGGCGCTCGACGCACCGCTGCGCGCCGAGCTGCGCCAGATGCTGCGCACGCTTCAGGCCGAAACCTCGGTCACGACTCTCCTCGTGACGCACGATCCGGATGAGGCCTTCCTGCTGGCAGACGAGATCCTGCTGATCGACCGGGGCCGGCTGCTGCAGGCGGGACCGGTGAACGCCGTTTTTGAGCGACCGGCGAATGCCACCGCTGCCCGGCTGCTGGGCGCGCGCTTTGCGGCGCCGGGCCATGCCGTTGCGCCAGATCGCATGGAGATCGGCCCCGGCGTCACCCTCACCGTCGACGGACCAGCCCTCACTCCTGGCAGGCGCCTCGGCTGGTCGATCGCGCCGGAGCGGCTTCGCCTCGTCTCCGATGGCGGACTGCCCGCCGAAATTCTCGACGCTGCGCCGCCGGCTGCCGGGCAGCAGCGCCTGACCATCCGGCTGGGTCAGGCCGTGCTGCCGCTCATACAGGCGCCCGACGGAGACCGGCTGCCGGGCCCCGCGCGCATCGCCGTACCCGCCGCCGCCCTGCAGATCTGGGAAGAGCCAGAGCTCCCGGCTCGCCGCTAGGCCCTCAAGCCGCCGGCAGCAGGTGGCGGTGGCGCAGCAGCGGCGCCGTGCTGGGCGGTCGGCCACGGAAGGCGACATAGAGCGCCATCGGATCGCGCGTGTCCCCCGCGCTCAGCAGGGTGCGCAGCCGCGCCGCCGTCGCGGGGTCGAAGGCGTTGCCGGCCTCGGTAAAGGCGTCGAACCCATCGGCGTCCAGCACCTCCGACCAGAGATAGGCATAGTAGCCCGCGGCGTAGCCGCCGCCCGCAAAGAGGTGCTGAAAATGTGCAGGCCGGTGCCGGATGCCAATGGCCGCCGGCATCCCGATCCCTGCCAGAAATTCGCGCTCGAAGCTTTCGATGTCGATCGCGGCCGGGTCGGAATGCTGGTGCAAGGCCATGTCGATCAGCGCGGCGGCCGTGTATTCCACGGTGGCGAAACCCTGGCCCCAGCCCTGAGCCGCAAGCAGCCGCTCGATCAGCGCATCGGGAATCGGTGCGCCGGTCTCCGCGTGGCGGGCATAGGCCCGCAAGGTCTCGGGCAGAGACCACCAATGCTCGTAGATCTGGGAGGGAAGCTCGACGAAATCCCGCCGCACCGACGTGCCGGACTGCGAGGGGTAGCGCACCCGGCTGAGCAGGCCGTGCAGGGCATGGCCGAATTCGTGGAACATCGTCTCGGCGTCGTCGAAGCTCAGCAGGGTAGGCGCCGCCTTGGCGAAGTTGTTGTTGTTGACGATGATGGGCAGCACCGGACCATCCATCGTTTCCTGATCGCGGTAGCTGCTCATCCAGGCACCGGAGCGCTTGTCGGCCCGCGCGTAATGATCCGCCAGGAAGACGCCGACCGTCCCCGCCGCATCCCGCACCTCATAGGCGCGCACCTCGGGATGATAGACGGGCAGATCCGGCCGCGGCACGAAATGCAGGCCGAACAGCTTCGTTGCGGTGTCGAACACCGCGTCCTGGATTTGATCGAGGACGAAATAGGGCTTCAGCTCGGCCTCATCGAGGGCGTAATCGGCTTGGCGGACCTTTTCGGCATAGTAGCGCCAGTCCCAGGCTTCGATGGCGTCATTGACACCTTCGGCCCGGGCGGCCTCCTGCAGGCGGGCGCGCTCGGCATCGGCACGGCGCTTCGCCGGCTCCCAGACTTCGGCGAGCAGCGCTTCCGCCGCCGCCGGGCTACCGGCCATGGAATCGGCCAGCCGGAAGGCGGCGAAGCTGTCATAGCCGAGCAGTCGGGCGCGTTCCGCCCGCAGCGCCAGGATCTCGGGGATCAGCGGCCGGTTGTCATGCGCGCCGGCATGCGTGCCGCGGGCGATCCAGGCTTCATAGGCGATGCGCCGCAGATCGCGCCGCGCGGAGAAGGTGAGGAAGGGCTCGATGACCGAGCGCGACAGGGTGACGGCGAAGCCACCCAGGCCCCGTTCGGCTGCGGCCTCCGCCATGCTGGCGCGGACGAAGCCGGGCAGTCCGGCAAGGTCGGCCTCCTCCAGTGGCAATACCCAGCTCTTCTCGTCATGCAGCACGTTCTGGCCGAAGGCGGTGTGCAGCACCGCGAGCCGGGCGGAAATCTCGGTCATGCGCGCCTTGTCCGCGGGCCCCAGCGCCGCGCCGCTGCGCACGAGGTTGAGGTGCAGACGTTCGAGCAGCCGCTGCTGATCCTCGTCCAGATCCAAGTGGGCGCGCTCCGCATGCAGCCGGTCGATGCGCGCAAACAGCGCGGGGTCGAGGGCGATGCGCATGCCGTGCTCGGCAAGCTTCGGTGCGAGGTCGCGGTCCAGCGCTTCCAGCGCCTCGCCGCCCAGGCTGCTCGCGAGATTGTGGAAGACGGCCGAGACGCGGCCGAGCGCTCGGCCCGCCCGTTCCAGCGCTTCCACGGTATTGGCGAAGGTCGGCGCCGCAGGGTCCGCGGCGATGGCCGCGATTTCCCCCAGATGTTCTTCCATCGCCGCGGCGAAAGCCGCCGGAAAGTGTTCCGGCCGGATAAGATCGAAGGGCGGCACGCCGAAGGGGGTCGTCCAAGGCTGAAGGAGCGGATTATCCTGGGTCATGCCGCCCAATCCGACAGAAGCCATAGTTCCGGTCAAGCCGCACCCACCGCCTGAGAGTTGAGACGAGACACCCGCGATGCTCGACCACATCTACCTGCCGGAACCCTGGACCTTCCTCACCGTTCTGGTGTTCGTCATCCTGCTCGCGGCGGGGAACTACCTCGTCATCTGGTCGCAGAGCCGCAGCCCGGCCTTGCTGTGGATGGCGGCGAGCGCCGCGCTCACCGGCTGCGGCCTCGGGCTCTGGGGCTTGCTGCCGGAAACCCCGGCCATCTTCCTCGGCATCCCGACCGTGCTCTTCGGTCTCGGCTGTCTCTGGACCGGGTGCCGGCGGGCCGGCGGCCGCGCGCCTCTGTGGCCGGGCCTCGCGGCTTCTCTTCTGGGCTGGCCGGTGATCGCCTTCGGCACCGGCCTTGCCGCGGATGCGGAGAGCCGCGCCATTCTCTCCTATGCCTGCGGAACCCTCCTCCTGGGGCTCGCTTTGCGGGCGGTGATGGGCCGCGGCTGGCCCCGTCGCCCCGGCCATTGGTTCGTCACCGTCCTGCTCGCGGCCGAAGCCTTGCTCTGCGCGCTCTGGACCATCGGCCAGGCCTTGACCCGGCTCGGCATCCTTGCCCTCGGGCCCAACGTGAACGCCCCCTTCTCCGCCCTGATGCTCACGGGCTTCAGCCTGGTGATGAGCTTCGCCTTCGTCGCCTGGGTGAAGGAAGACGCGGACAGCGTCCACGCTGCCGAAGCGAGCCAAGACCCGCTGACCGGCATCGGTAACCGGCGCCGGCTGAACGCCGAGCTGGCGACTGCGGTGGAGCAGGCGCGCAAGCGGCACCACCCGCTCGCCCTCATCATGATCGATATCGACCAGTTCAAGACCTACAACGACCAGTATGGTCATCCCGCCGGCGATGCCTGCCTGGCTGCCGTGGCCACCTGCCTGGCCGAGACAATCAGCCATCCCGAGGACGAGGTGATGCGCTATGGTGGGGAGGAGTTCACCGTTCTGCTGCGCCGGGCCGATGGCGCGGCCGCGCTGGGTCTCGCCGAGCGCATGCGGCAAGCGGTGCGGGCCATGCGCCGCCTCCATGAAGGACGCGAGGAGGACATCGTGACGATCAGCCTCGGCGTCGCCGCCATGCCAGGCGCCACGGCCAATCCCGCCATACTCGTTGCGGCCGCCGATCGGGCGCTCTACCGCGCCAAGGAGCAAGGGCGCGATCGCGCCGTCCTTTTCACCGCGGAGGAGACGGCGGGGCTGACACCCGACGCGGTGCCCCTCCGCTTGAGCGAAGGCCTGCCCCAGGATGCGCGGTCACCCACCGTCAAAATTTAAAAAAGAGGCTAGCCCTCGCGGCCTTCACGTGGCCTGATAGCCCCACGCGCCCCGAAGAAGGGCGGCCTCCTGCACAACACGTCCAAGAATGACAAGGGGAGAGACAGCATGGAACGGCGTTCCGTCATCGGTGGGATCGGCCTTGGTCTGGCCGGCGCCGCGAGCCTTCTGGCGAAACCGGCGCGGGCACAAGGCAAGTCCTACACCGTCGCCCTGATCCCCGGCCTCACGACCGATGCCTTCTACATCACCATGCATCGCGGTGCGGCAGCCGCGGCCAAGGCGCTGGGCGTCGACTTGGTCTTTCAGGGTGCGCCCGAATTCAACCCGGTGCAGCAGGTGCCGGTGCTGGACGCCGTGATCGCCCGCAAGCCGGATGCGCTGCTCATCGCACCGACGGACAAGGTGCAGCTCATCAAGCCGCTGCAGGCGGCAGCCAATGCCGGCATTCCGGTCATCACCGTCGATACCTACATCGGCAGCGGCGTCTATCAGACGGGCAGCGGCGATGCCGATTTCCCGCTCTCCTATATCGCCTCCAACAACACGCTCGGCGGCCAGATGGCGGCGCGTGCGCTCGGCAAGGAGCTTGGCGGCAAGGGCAAGGTCTACGTCTCCAACATCCAGCCGGGCGTTTCCACAACCGACGAGCGCACGGCGGGCTTCATCGACGAGATGAAGAAGGAGTTCCCCGGCATCACGGTGCTGCCGACGCAGTTCAACGATGACGACGCCAACAAGGCGGCAAGCCAGGCGCAGTCCGTGCTCGCCCGCAATCCCGATCTCGCCGGGGTCTTCGGCGCCAATCTCTTCTCCGCCATGGGTGCTGCCAACGGCATCCAGCAGGGCGGCGCGGGCGGCAAGGTAAAGGTCGTCGCCTTCGATGCGCCGCAGACCATCATCGGCAACATCAAGAGCGGCCTGATCGACATGGCGATCGCCCAGCACCCGGCCGAGATCGGCTGGTACGGCGTGGCTTCGGCCTATGCGCATTTGACCGGGCAATCCATTCCACCCGCCATCGCCACCGGCTTTACCATCATCGACAAGGCAAACGTCGACGATCCCGCTGTCCAGAAATTCGTCTACTCGGCCTGATCGGTCGATGGCGGCTTCCTCTCATGCCGCCCCCGGTGCCGCCGGGGGCAGGCGATGGCTCCAGCTTCTGGCCTCCGCCCGTGCCTGGGTCTTTCTCATCCTGCTCGTCATCGCCTTCGAAATCTGGTCGCGCGTCGCCTATGGCACGACCTTCGTCTTCAGCCTGTTCAACATCCGATCCATCGCGGTCTTCGCGGTGGCGCCCGTTTTGCTCGGCCTCGGCCAGACGCTCGTCATCATCTCGGGCGGCATCGACCTGTCGGTCGCCTTCTCCATGGGGCTCGCAGCCGTCATCGCGGCGCATGTCGCCAATGTCGTCGGCGCCGCGGCGGGGCCTGGCCTCGGCCTGCTTGCCGCCTGCATCCTCGCCTCCCTCGCGACCGTCGTTCCAGGATGGATTAACGGCGTGCTGGTGGCGCGGCTGCGCGTGCCACCCTTCATCGGCACGCTTGGCATGTATGGCGTCGCTCGTGGCGTGGCCTATATCGTGGCCGGCGGCACTACCGTGCCGGTGCAGAACACCTGGCTGACCTGGATCGGCAATGGCCGGATCCTCGGCATTCCGGCTGTCGTGCTCATCGCCGTCATCGTCATCCTCGTCTTCCACTATCTGCTGTCCGAGACGCTCTTCGGCCAATACACCTACGCGATCGGCGGCAATCGCCAGGCCAGCTTGCGCGCCGGCGTGAACGTCCGCCGTGTCACCGTCCTGCTCTATATTCTCTCAGCCGTCACCGCCGGCATCGACGGCATCCTCTACACGGGGCGGTTCGCCGCCGGTGCGCCGCAGGCGGGGGAGCCCCTGCTGCTCGACAGCATCGCCGCCGTGGTCATCGGTGGTGCCAGCCTCTTCGGTGGATCTGGCACCATCATGGGCACGGTGATCGGTGCGCTGATCATCGCCGTGATCCAGTACGGCCTCGTCTTCCTCAACGTCGAGCCCTTCTGGCAGTTCATCGCCGTTGGTCTCGTCATCATCGTCTCCGTGCTGGTCGACCAGAGCCAGCGCCGCTTTGCCGGAGGACGCCAGGATGAGTGACATCCGCACGGGCGATCTCGTACTCGAAACCCACGGGATCTCGAAGCGCTTCGGCGGCGTGCACGCGCTGGAGCGCGTGGATTTCCAGCTGCGGGCCGGCGAAGTCGTGGCTTTGGCCGGCGACAACGGTGCCGGCAAGTCGACCTTCACCAAGATCATCTCCGGTGTTTTCCAGCCGAGCGAAGGCGAGATCCGCTACTGCGGCAGGCCCGTCTCCTTCGACGGCCCCCAGGCTGCCCGCGCCCAGGGCATCGAGACGATCTATCAGGACTTGGCGCTGGCCGATAATCTCGACATCGGCGGCAACGTCTTCCTCGGCCGGGAACTCAAGACGAAATTCCTCTTCCTGCCGCGCATCGACCGCCGCCGCATGCGGGAGGAGGCGGCGAAAGCCATCTCCGTGCTCGACGTGCATCTCGACCGGCTGGACCGGCCGGTGCGGGCTCTCTCCGGCGGGCAGCGCCAGGCGGTCGCCATCGGTCGCGCCATCCACTGGGATGCGCGCGTCGTCATCATGGACGAGCCGACGGCCGCCCTCGGCGTGCCGGAGCAGCGCCGCGTGATGGAGCTCATCCGCTCCCTCAAGACGAAGGGCATCGGCATCATCTTCATCTCACACAATCTCGCCGACATGTTCGCGGTGTCGGATCGTATCGTCGTGTTGCGGCGCGGGGTCGTCGCCGGCGAGCGGCAGGTGGGCGCCGTCGACCCGGAGGAAATCGTGCGCCTGATGGTGGGACAATGAAGAAGGACGAACGCCGGCTGCGCGTCGGCGTGCTCGGCTGCGGGCCGATCGCACAGTTCGCGCATTTCGAGTCCTGCACCAAGGCGCGCAACGCCGATCTCTTCGCGATCTGCGATGTCGCCGCGGACTTGCGCGACCGCATGGCGGCAACCCACGCGCCGCAGAAGAGCTTCGCCGATTACGACGCGATGCTGGCGGACCCCGAGGTGGAGGCGGTGATCATCGCGACCTCCGACGCCTTCCACGTGCCGGCCAGCCTGCGGGCCCTGGAGGCAGGCAAGCACGTGCTGTGCGAAAAGCCGGTCGGCGTGAGCGTGGAAGAGGTGGAGCGGCTGCGCGACACCGCGGCACGTTGCGGGCGCATCCTGCAAATCGGCCATATGAAGCGCTTCGACCCGGGCCTGCAGGCGGCGAAGGACTTCATCGAGAGTGAGATGGGTGAAATTCTGGCGCTGAAGGCGTGGTATTGCGACAGCACCCATCGCTACACGATGACGGATGCCGTCCAGCCCCTGCCGGTAACCAGCGCAGAGGCCCGCAAGCCAAAAGAAAACCCGAAGGCCGACCTGCGCCGCTACTTTATGCTGGCCCACGGCAGCCATCTGCTGGATCTTGCGCGCTGGCTGTGCGGCCCCATCACCGAGGTGCGGGCCCGGCTCTCCGAACGCTTCGGCGCCTATTGCTGGTTCGTGGAAACCACCTTCGCGAACGGCGTGCTCGGCCATCTCGATCTCACCGTCGCGGTACGGATGGACTGGCACGAGGGCCTGCAGCTCTATGGAGAACGCGGCAGCGTCGTCGCCCGCACCTTCAACCCCTGGTATTACCGGGCGTCTGAGGTGGACATCTTCCACGAATCCGATGCCACCACCCGACGCCCACTCGGCGCGGACGGGCATTTCTATCGCCGCCAGGTGGAAGGCTTCGCCGAGACGATCCTGACCGGGGTTGCGCAGCATGGCGCGGATGCCGAAGACGGCGTCGCCAACATCCGCGCCATGGTGGCGATCGCGCAATCGGTGCGGGAAGGCCGAACCGTGCGGCTGGACGAGGTTGCAGGCGCGCTATGAACCGGATCGGCATCTTCGCCAAGACCTTCCCCGGGCAGACGGCCGAGAGCGTGCTGGCCGCCGCGCGTGCCGCAGGCTATGGCTGCGTCCAGTTCAACCTCTCCTGCTGCGGCCTGCCCTCGATGCCCGATCATCTAGCCGAGGACACAGTGGCCGAGATCGCCGCGGCATCGCGGACGAGCGGCGTCGCGATCGTCGCCCTGTCTGGCACCTACAACATGATCCATCCCGATCTCGCGCTGCGCGCACAGGGCCTCGCGCGGCTCGGTCTTCTCCTGTCTCACGCCAAGGCCATGGGCACGGGTCTCGTCACCCTCTGCACGGGCACGCGCGATCCGCAGGATCAATGGCGCGGCCATCCCGACAACCTCTCGCCCGAGGCCTGGGCTGAAATGGTTCTGGAAATGACCAAGGCCGCCCGGATGGCGGAGACGCATGGTGTGGATCTCGGGATCGAACCGGAACCCGCGAACATCGTGGGCTCCGCCGCCCGCGCCGCACGCCTGCTGCGGGAAGTGCCCTCGCCACGGCTGCGCATCGTGCTGGACCCTGCCAATCTGGTGGAGGAAGGGGGCATAGACCAGGACCGCATTTTCGAGACGGCGGCCGACATGCTGGGGGAGCGCATCGCCCTCGCCCATGCCAAGGACCGGGACGCGACAGGCGAGGTGGTGGCGCCGGGCCACGGCATCATCGACTTTCCCTGCTTCTTCGCTCATCTCGCCCGCGTCGGCTTCCAGGGACCCGTCGTCACCCATGGGCTGGCAGCCGCCGAGGCGCCGGAGGCCGCCCGCTTCCTTGCTCGCACGCTCGCGGCATGAAGGCGCATCTGCTGCTCGACGGGCTGCCGCTGGCCTTCACCGACGAAGGCGCGGGCCTGCCCGTCCTTTTTCAGCACGGCCTCGGCGGCCATGAGGGCCAGATACGGGAGAATTTTCCGGAAGACCTCACCGACATCCGACGCCTCACGCTGGAATGCCGCGGGCATGGTGCGTCGCCGCCCGACCCCGCCGGGCGCTATGCCATTCGCCTCTTCGCGGCCGACTGCCTCGCCCTGGCCGATGCGCGGCGCGCACGGCATTTCGTGGCGGGGGGCATTTCGATGGGCGCCGCGATCGCCCTCCATCTCGCCTGCCATCATCCAGCCCGGGTGCGGGCGCTCATCCTTGCCCGCCCTGCCTGGCTGTGCGGCCCGGCGCCCGCCAATCTGCAAGCCTATGGGCTGGTCGGCCGCCTGCTGCGCGAAGCGGGGCCCGTCCAGGGACGCGCACGTTTCGACGCGAGCGAAACCGCGGCCGCGCTGGCGCAGGCCGCGCCCGGCACGCTCGCGACCTTGCAGGCCTTCTTTGATCACCCGAAACCACGCGAACTCGCCCTGTTGCTCGAGCGGATCGCGGCCGACGGGCCCGGCGTTTCGCCCGAACAACTGGCCGCGCTCCGCCTGCCGACCCTCGTCATCGGCCACGGCGTCGACCATGCCCACCCTTGGGCCTATGCCGAGGAATTGGCGGCCATGATCCCCGAGGCGCGGCTCGTCGAAATCCCGCCCAAGGCAACGGCGCCCGAGGCGCACCGTGCCGCCTTCCAGGCGGCAGTTGCCCGGTTTCTGCAGGATCTTCCCGCCTGGTCACCCGAGCATTAGAGGCCCGCATGCCCGCACCCAACTGGATGGACCTTCTGCCACGCCACCGGCTGCTCGCCGAGTTCTCTTTCTGGTCGGCCGATCTCGGCCATCTCGCCGAGGACGTCTCCCGCACCGACGCCTTCGCCGACCTCTATCACCTCGACGTCGCCGACGGACATTTCGCCCCGGCCCTTCTGTTCTTTCCCGATCTCGTAGCGCGCCTGCGGCGCCTCACCGGCCGGCCCTTTCACGTCCATCTCATGGCGGCGGATGCGGTGCTACTGAGCCAGATCGACCAATTCGCCGAAGCGGGCGCCGATCTCATTTCCATCCATGTCGAGAACCAGTCGGTGCTGCCGGCAGCGCTCGATCGTATCCGCCAGCACGGGCTGAAAACCGGTCTCGTGTTGAAGCTGGCGACGCCGGTCAACGCCATCGAACCGCTGCTCGGCGCGGTGGATTTCGTCACGCTGCTCGGCACCGCGATCGGCGTGAAAGGCCAGGGACTGTCTCCGGAGGCCTGCCCCCGCCTCGCCACGCTGCGCTGGATGATCGCTGCGGCGGGACGGACGGATTCCGTCATTCTCGCCGCCGACGGCGGCATTCGCGAGGGCACGGTGCCGGATCTTGCCGCCGCGGGTGCGCAAACGGTGGTGATGGGCTCCCTCGCCTTCGGTGCGCCCGATCTCTCGGCGCGCATGCGCTGGCTGCACGGCCTGCCGCTCGCCGCCTGATGCCGGTTCGCATCGGTATCGACCTGGGTGGCACGGACCTGCGCGCCGCCGCCCTCGACGACGCAGATAGGATCGTCCATCACGCCCAGGTCGCGACGGCCGCCGAGGCCGGCCCTGAGGCCGTGCTCACCCAGATCGGCGCTTTGGTCGAAGAGGTTTCGGCCGGGCGCGCGCCGATCGGCATCGGGATCGGTTCGCCCGGGCCGCTCGACGTCGCCCGCGGCCTCGTGCTGCATGCGCCGACGCTGCGCGGCTGGCGCGACGTGCCCCTGGCCCGACTCGTCGCCGAGCGCACCGGCCTTCCCACCCGGCTGGAGAACGACGCCAACGCCGCGGCCCTGGCGGAATGGCGCCTGGGCGCGGGACGCGGGCTGCGCCACATGGTCTATGTCACCGTCAGCACCGGCATCGGCGGGGGCATCATCGCGGATGGGCGGCTGCTCCATGGCGATCGCAGCCTGGCCGGCGAAATCGGCCATATGGTGGTGACGGAAGCGCTGGCCCCCTGTGCCTGCGGCGGTTTCGGCTGCTGGGAAGCGCTTGCCTCCGGCACTGCCCTGGGCCGCCGCGCGCGGGCGGCGGGGCTGATGGCCGAGGAGCCTGTGACCGCCCGGCTGGTGGCCGAACGCGCGGCCGCCGGCGACGCTTTGGCCAGCCGCCTAATGACAGAGGAGGCGCGCTATCTCGGCCTCGGCTTCGCCAATCTCCTGCACCTCTATGCACCCGAGTTGATCGTGGTGGGAGGCGGCGTCTCCGCCTCCCTGCCGCTGATGGCGGAGGAGATCGGCCGCATCGTGGCCGAGCGGGCGATGCCCGCCTATCGCAGCGTGCCCATTCGCGCCGCGGCGCTGGGAGCCCAAGCCGGCGTCATCGGCGCCGCGCTGCTGATCCCCGCCGGCTGATCGGAGGGCGTCCTCCGGCGGGCAACGGCTTCCTGTCCGCCCGTGCCGCCTCTGCTAACGCCAAGCAAAGAAACGATTCGTCTCAATCTCTCATTCTCACCTTGACGTGAAGGGGTGAAGCCGTGAATCACTTGCGCCACGCAACATCGAGCCGTCCTGTCACCGCTTCGCGCGATTCTTGACCCGCCGGAGCCCCGCCCCTAGGTCTTTGTTGCGCGCGTCGCCTGATCTTCCATCTTGGCTCGAAACCTTTGTCGAGAGTTCAGAGGCCTCCATGTCGGACCCAAAAAACGCCTGGCGGCGCCGAACCGTTTTGACCGCTCTCGCCGGTCTCACCGCTTCCGTCTGGCGCCAGCCTGCCCAGGCGCAGGCCGCGCTGCCCCCGGTCTCCAGCGATGACGCGATCTTCACCGTCAGCGGCAAGATCAAGGTCCACAATCAGGGCGACGCGGCGCTCTTCGACATGAAGGCGTTGGACGCCCTGCCGCAAACCAGCTTTTCAACCAAGACGCCATGGACGCCGGAACGCAAATTCTCAGGCGTCCTGCTGAAGACTCTGATGGAGCGGCTGGGCGGCGAAGGCACCACCGCGGTTTCTTACGCGCTCAACGACTACGTCATCGAAATTCCGCTGCAGAACATGACCGATGATGGGCCGCTGCTGGCGACGCGGATGGACGGCGCGCTGATGCCGGTACAGAAGTTCGGCCCCATCTTCGTCGTCTATCGCTTCGATACCCACCCGGAATGGCGGAACAACGCCATCTACTCCCGCTGCATCTGGCAACTGCAAAAGATGGTCATCCGCTGATCTGTCAAACCTCGACGAAGCCCTTGGGCAGACGGTCAGCCACTGTACGCAGGCGGGGAATATCCATCGCGCGCTCGGGTTCGCGAGCCGCCAGATGCCATTGATCATCGATCGGGACGTAGCGGAGGCCATGCCGGCGGCAGAGAAGATCGAGGCTTTGCCGCGAATACAGGCTGACATGGCCGTTGCGCGGGCCGAGATACCACCAGGCCTCGCCCAACGATGCAATGTCATCCGGCTGGATGGTGGTGGAGAAGATCACGGCTCCATCCTCCGCCAGAAGGCGCTGCCAGTCTTCCATCAGGGCGTGCGGCTGCGGAATGTGCTCGACGACCTCGCTGCAGAAGATGAGATCGAAGCGGCCCTTGGGAAACCGGTCGAAGCGGGGATTGAGGGCGTCGAAATTCTCGACCGCAACCTCGCCTTCCAGCAATTGGGCCAACATGCCGTTCCCGGCGCCGTAATCGAGAATGCGAGGCGCTGGCCGAGCAACCATGGCCTCGGCGACGATCATCCGCAAGAAGCCCGCGTTCGTGCGTGGCCGAATGAGCGGGTAGAGTGGGTCGAACTTGATGTATTCGTCGTTGTAGACACGCGACACGAGCTCTTCCGGCGACAGTTCATCGAGGAAGAGCGTGAACATGAACTGGCAACGCTCGCAGCGATGATAGACCACGTTCACCCCGGCGTGACGCTCCTCCCGCAGTTGAAGGTTGCAGTGCTTCTCGAAGTCGACACGAGCGAAGACCGGAGCGGGGGCACCGCAGATCTTACAGGCGGGGAGCGTCTGGGGCACGGTTCTGCTTTCGCTAGGCAGGATGGAGCTTGGTCCCTATAACCAAGAGACCGCTGGGCGGCCAGAGGTGCAGCCGTTGCCGCTGCCTGACTCTTTGCGCAAGCCCATGGTCTCATTATAAGCGATGTGGTGCTGCAACGGCCGGAAAGACTTCCAGGCGTGGGCGCGTTCCACAGGGCAAGGCTCGGTTCACGGTCAGGAGGGGTGTCGGTTCCGCATGTTTCTCGTCGCTGCATTGAGCAGGGTGCGGCGCCTTCGACGCACCACTGCGTGATGATGCAGTGCAGAAATCGGCACCAGCCATCTGACCCATGGGCATCTTCCAGAACCGCCAAGCCTCCCGCACCAAGCGCAAATCGGCGCGCACCCGCGCCGTCCTTCTGACGCTGCTCGGCGGCTTCGCCCTGGCGGCGAGCTATACGCTCTATGTCTCCATCCAGCAGGGCCAGACGGTGGAACGGCTCGCGACCTATGACGATGCCTTTGACGCGGCGCAGGGCACGATCGAGCTGATGCGTCTGCAAACGGCACTGGCGGGCTATGCGCTCGGCCTGCCGGGAACGTCGTCCAACCTCGTCGAGATCCGCTTCTGGATCGTCGAAAATCGCGTGAGCGTGCTCAGCCGCCCGTCCTTTACCGCCTTCATTTCCGGGCATCCGGAGATCTCCGGCGTCGTCGCCCAGCTCAAGGACCAGCTCGAAGAGGTGCGGCGGCTGATGCCGCATCTGCGTGAGTCCGGCGTCGCGAACGAGGCGATCCTGGCGCTCGAGGCTCTCGACGCGCCGATGACGCAGCTCGCCTCGATCACGAGCGAGCTCGTGGGCGACCAGTTCCGCACCGACCAAGAGCGGCTGCAGACGCTGCATCTCATCTTCTCGGGACTGATGTTCGCGCTCATCGCGGTCGGGGTTCTGCTTCTGGTCCTTCTCCTGCGCGACAATCGCCTGGTCTCGGACGCGAACGAAAATCTGCGCTTCCTGGCGGACAATCTGCGGGCGAAGCGGGCCGAGCTGAAAGAAGCCAACGATACCGTTGCGGCTGCAAACCTCGAGCTTCAGCTTCAAAACGACGAGCTACGCAGCCGAGACGAGGCGCTGCATATACAGAACAACAGGTTCGACGCCGCGCTCAACAACATGTCCCACGGCCTGGTTATGGTGGATTCGGACCGGCGCCTCACCGTTGCGAACGACCGCTTTCGCGACATGTTCCAGATCCCGATGGGCGGCCGCCTTGAAGGACGGAAGATCGGCGAGGTCTTCGCCGAACTGGCAGGCCAGGCCCCGTGGCCCAACGCGATCCTGGAGCGGCTACAGGAGCTGTCCGACGCCTCCGTCGCCCAACGCCACGGGCAGTTTCTGATCGAAAACTCCGACCGCGCCTTGCAGGTCAATCACGTCGCCATGGGCGACGGCGGGTGGGTCGCGATCTACGACGACATCACCGAGCGGCGGAAGATCGAGGCGCATACGGACTTCCTGGCGCATCACGATGCTTTGACTCAGCTCCCCAATCGGCTGATGCTGGGACGCTGCCTCGAGCAGGCGATCCAAGACCGCGCGCGTGACGGCTTCTTCGCTCTCCTGCTTCTCGACGTCGACCACTTCAAATACGTCAACGACACGCTGGGCCATCTCGCGGGGGATACGCTGCTGGTGGAGGTGGCCCGCCGCTTGAAAGCCTGCATCGGGACCACCGACATGGTGGCCCGGCTCGGCGGTGATGAATTTGCCATTCTGTATCGCAGCCCCGCCTCGCGCGAGGATGTGCGCCATCTCGCGGAGCGGATCGTCGCCAATCTCGGCGAACGCTATGAAATCGAGGGCCGACACGTTCTGGTGAGCGTGAGCGTCGGCATCGCCATTTTCGATTCCGCTGCGCAGGACACCGAGAAGCTTCTGCGGAACGCGGACATCGCGCTTTATCGTGCCAAGGCGGACGGCCGCGCCACCTGGCGCTTCTTCGAGCCGGCGATGGAATCGGAAGTGCTCTACCGCGCGGCGCTCGCCGCCGACATCCGCGATGCGAGCCGGCGCGGCGAACTCGACCTCGTGTTCCAGCCGATCTACGAGATTGGAACCTCCCGCATCAGCCAGTTCGAGGCGCTGCTGCGCTGGAACCATCCCTTCCTGGGTGCGATTTCTCCAGCGCAGTTCATCCCGATCGCGGAAGAAACTCGCCTCATCGTCCCGATCGGGGAAGCCGTGCTGCGGCGCGCCTGTCAGACGGCGGTGACCTGGCCCGAGCACATCCGGCTCGCCGTCAATCTCTCCCCCATGCAGCTCGACGATCTGAACTTCGTCGAGATCGTCAAAACCGTTCTCGACGAGACGGGTCTGGCCTCGACGCGGCTGGAATTCGAGATCACGGAAGGCGCGCTGCTGGGCGAGAAAGCCTCGGTGCGGCAGACCCTGGCGGCCCTGCGTGACCTCGGCGTCACTCTCGCGCTGGACGATTTCGGCACCGGCTATGCGTCGCTCAGCTACCTGCACAAGTTCCCCTTCGACAAGATCAAGATCGACCGATCCTTCGTCTCGGGTCTCGAAGCGGAATCGGATTCGCGGGTCATCGTCGAGGCCGTCATCTCGCTCGCGTCGCGCCTCGGCCTCGTCACGACGGCCGAGGGCATCGAACGGCCCAGCCAGTGGGATCTGCTGGCGGCGGCCGGCTGCCATTTCGCCCAGGGCTATTATCTCGGCCGACCGGCCTCGGCTGCCGCCGTAGCCGAGATGCTCAACCCACAGCCAGCACTCTCGACGGCCGATGCAGCGCCGGTCGGGCTTCTCCCCCCGGCCTCGAAGGAGGGGTGAGGGCTCCCTCCTCCTCCACGCTGCAGGCCGCCCAGTCGCGCCCTACCAGCGGTAGGTGACGCCGCCGTAGATCTGGCGGCCATAGCCATAGCCGCACCAGCTGCCATAGTAGCAGGAGGCTACATATTCCCGGTTGAGCAGGTTATGCGCGGTCAGGTTGAGCGACAGGCCTTCGAGTCCAACGAAGCGGGCGCCGAGGTCGTAGCGCAGGGTCGCGTCCACCAGCGTCGTATCCGGCACCTTGAAGCTGTTGTCGCTGTTGTAGGTGAAGCCGATGTAGCGCAGGCCACCCCCAATGGTGAGACCACGGGCCGGCCCCTGCTCGAAGTGGTAGGTGGTGAAAACCGAGGCAGCATTGCGTGGAATCGACGGCAGCACCAGATCGGCATTGGCGCCGTTGCCAGGCTCATCCGTATAGGCGGTGTAGAGGTAGGTATAGGCGGCGGTAACGTTCAACTGGTGCGTGAGATTGACCTTGGCTTCAACTTCCGCGCCACGGGAGCGCGCTTCACCCGACTGCTCCGCAAGACCGGCCGCGTTGTAGGTGATGACGTTCGTCTCATCGAGATCGAAGAGGGCGGCGGTGAAGAGCGCGTTGAGCCCGGGCGGCTTGTATTTGACCCCGACCTCCGTCTGCTTCGCCGTGACCGGCACCAATGCGCCACCCTCGGCATTGGTTCCCAGCTGCGGCACGAAGGAGGTCGAATAGCTCACATAGGGCGCGATACCATTGTCGAACAGATAGAGCAGGCCGACCTTGCCGGTGAAAGCATTGGCCGAATTGTTGCGTTTGCTACTGCTGGTTTCTGTCTGTGTCTGTGCCCAGCTTTCCTGCCCGGCCAGATCCAAAACCCAGCGGCCGAAGCCGATCTGATCCTGCGCATAAAGCCCGAGTTCGTGGCTTTCGGCATTGGTCATGGTGAGCGCCGGCATCGCGATGGCCTGGTAGTGATCCGGCTGCCAGATGTCGATGGAGGGTCCCGTGTCGAATCCGGAATCGTACCAGCCCTTGTTGTACTGGGCATCGAGGCCGAAGAGCAGCTTGTGCGTGATGGGTCCGGTGGCGAAGTCGGCCTCGGCTGAATTGTCAAAGCTGAAGGAGTTCAGCCGGTCCTGAGAGTAGGCGACGCCACGGTCCAAGGTCGTATCATCCGCCTCCAGACCATTGCCGTAGACGCTCGCGTATTTCTGCTGGGTATGGAAGTAGCGCGCGGAGGAACGTAGGGTCCAGACCGGGTCCAGCTTCTTCTCGAAGCGATAGCCGACCGCAACCTGCGTGCGGTTGAAATCGTCGAATCCATAGTCTCCCGCGTAGAAGTTGTACGGGAGGGTGCCAAAGGGATTGGGCAGCACGGTGCCTTGAGCTGGGACGTCGTTGTAGCCTGATGCTGCTGGATCGTATTGATAGAGCGCGGTCAATGTGAGACGCGTATCGGCATCCGGCTTCCAGGTGATCGAGGGTGCCAAGGCGATGCGCTGGTTCTTGGTGCCGCCTGCCTGACCGGATTCTGTCAAGCCCGTGCCGGTCACGCGGTAGAGCAGTGTGCCGTCTTTGTTGAGCTTGTCCGACAGATCGAAGAATCCTTGGACATGCGAGTAATTGCCGACCTCGAAGCCGACTTCGTGATACGGCGTATCCGTCGGCGTCTTGCTGACCTGGTTGACGAGGCCACCCGGGCTCGCCTGGCCGTAGAGAGGGGAAGACGGCCCCTTCAGCACGTCCACCTCCTGCAGCAGATAGGGATCGATCTGCGGCGCGATGTAGTTCATGCTCACCAGCGGTAGGCCATCCAGATAGAAGACCGGATCGAAGCCGCGGACCGTCAGCAGGTCGTAGCGTGAGCCTTCCGGCCCGCGTGTCTCTGTCTGCACCCCCGAGGTATAGCGCAGGGCCTCATTCAGAGAATGCGAGTCCGTGTCCGTCATCTGCTTGGCGGTGACGACGGAGACGGATTGCGGCGTCTTGATCAGCGGCGTCTTCGTTTTGGTCGCGGTGCTGCTGTCAGCGGCAACGAAGCCGTGCGCCGTCGTCGAAGGTGCTTGCCCTGTCACCGGCAAAACCGGCAAGGCCACGCCCTCCTCCGCTGGCGCGGATGTCTGACCGGTTTGCGCATCGGCCTTGGCGACGCTCGCCGCCATGACGCCGGCGGCGGCAGCGACGGTCCAGAACCGGTTCGGTCTCCGCCGGTCCTGGGCCGGCCCCCCACTGTATCCACGCATCACTGTTCCCGTTCCATCGCAGGTGATGGCGGGCTACTACTGCAATTGCAACTGACTTGCAATGCGAATGATTCGCAATACCTAGCTGGGCTGCCGGCCCCAGGGGCCGGTGCGGCGGCTCAGCCCGCGCGGATGGGCGGCGGCTGGTGCGCGCGAATCGGCGGCAGAGCGCCGGTGAAGCGTTCCACCTCCACCGTCGTCAACTGGCCGGTGCAGCCCTGCGCGAGATTGGATGTGCCAACATCCCGGGTCAGCACGTTGGGATTGCCATGCACGCAAATGGGCGCATCCTCGGTCGGGTCCTCCGGATCGTACCAGGCACCGGTCGCAAGCTGCACCACGCCGGGCCGCACCCCGTCCGTCAGCTGCACGGCGGCCAGGCAAGCGCCGCGCGCATTGAAGAGCCGGATGATGTCGCCATCGGCGATGCCGCGTGCTGCTGCGTCCTCCGGATGCATGGCCGCGACCTCCCGCCCATGCTGTTTCGCCGCACGGCTATGGGCGCCGAAATCCAGCTGGCTGTGCAGGCGGGTCGCCGGTTGATTGGCGACGAGGACGAGCGGCGTTTCGGGCTGCGGCGCCTCCAGGGGCGGCAGCCAGGCGGGATGGCCGGGGCAATCCGCCTCGCCGAAGGAGGCGACGGTCTCGGAGACGATCTCGATGCGGCCGCTCGGCGTCTTCAGCGCATCGCGCTCGGGGTCGGCGCGGAAGGCCGCGAGATAGCCGCCGTCATCCGGCAGTTGCGGCAGCACCATCTCGCCCATCGCCCAGAATTCCTCGAAGGACGGCGCGCGCAGATCGAGCGCCGCCAGGCCCGCGCGCGTGCGCTCGTAGAGATGAGCCAGCCAGGCGCGGGTGTCGCGGCCCTCGGTGAAGGCTTCCGCCACGCCGAGGCGTGCGGCGAGGCCGGCGAAGATCGCGTAGTCATCCCGCGCCTCGGCATAGGGTTCGGCGAGTTGTTCCATCACCGTCATCACCGGGTCCTGGGCGCTGTAGGCGATGTCCTCGCGCTCAAGCGAGAGGGTCGCCGGCAGCACGACGTCGGCGTGCCGCGCCGTCGCCGTCCAGGCACTTTCATGCACCACCAGCGTATCGACACGGGCGAAGGCGCGGCGCAACCGGTTGAGGTCCTGGTGATGGTGGAAAGGGTTTCCCCCCGCCCAATAGACTAGGCGGATGTCGGGGTAGCGGCGGGTCTCGCCATTGTAACGATAGGCCTCGCCGGGATGCAGCAGCATGTCCGCGATGCGAGCAACCGGGATGAAATCCGTGACGCCATTCGTACCCTGGGCGAGCGTTGGCCCCGGAACCGCATTGGTGCGTCGGCCGTAATAGCCGATGGCGCCCATGGCATAGCCGTAGCCACCGCCGGGCAGGCCATATTGGCCGAGCACGGCGGCAAGCACCGCCGCCATCCATACCGGCTGCTCGCCATGCTCCGCACGCTGCAGGGAATGGGCGACCGTGACCAGCACGCGGCGGCCCACGAGCCGGCGGGCCAGCCCCTCGATCTCCTCCGCGGCCACGCCAGTGATGTCCGCGGCCCAGGCCGCCGTCTTGGGTACGCCGTCGTTCTTTCCCAGCACGTAGCGGGCGAAGCCTTCCCACCCCACGCAATAGCGGTCGAGAAAAGCGCGGTCCTGCTGGCCCCAGGTGACGAGGCAATGAACCAGGGCCAGCATCAACGCGGTATCGGTGCCGGGGCGCAGGCTGATCCACTCGGCCTCGGCTTCGGCCGGCATGTCCGGGCGGAGCGGACCCACCAGAACAAACTGGCAGCCACGGGCCCGGGCGCGCGCCATAGCACCCCGTTCGAGATGGGCGCTGATGCCGCCGCCGGCGACCGCGGAATTCTTCAGCGCGAGGCCGCCAAAGGCAAGCACCACCTCACTATGCTCGGCCACCTGCTCCCAGGTGACGTTGTGCATGGTGAGGCCGCTGTAGTCGCCCAGCACATGCGGGATGATGACGGCGGAGGCGCCGGCACTGTAGCTGTTGACCGAGCGCACGTAGCCGCCCATGGCGACGTTGAGGAAGCGGTGAATCTGGCTCTGGGCGTGGTGGAAGCGGCCGGCGCTCGCCCAGCCATAGGAGCCGCCGAAAACGGCCCCCGGTCCGTGTCGCTCCCGCACGCGCAGAAGCTCCGCCCCCAAAAGATCGAAAGCTTCCTCCCAGGACACTTCGACGAAAGGCTCGCGCCCCCGGTTCGAGTCAGGCCCCGAGCCCCGTTCGAGCCAGCCGGCACGGATGGCCGGACGGGCGATCCGCGCCGGATGGCGCAGGACATCGGTGAAATTCTCGAGGAGAGGGCTCGGGTCCGGATCCTGGGGATAGGGGCGGACGGCGAGTGCCTCCCCCTCGGCCCGTGCCGAGAAGTGCCCCCAATGGGAGCTGTGCCGGCGAAAACCGCGCCCGAAACCTTGCCCCTCGTCCATCGTCCTCATCCTTCCCTGCTCTCCCGCGGAGGTGTCCGATGACCGCGGGCGCGGGTGCGTGGCTCGCAGGTATCCGCCTGCGCAGTGTCCATGATCCCCGCGTCGTAGCTGGTTTGGCAGCGATCGATGTGTTCGTCGAGGATGGCGAGGGTGGTGGCCAGATCGCCACGGGCGATCGCCGCCGCCATGGCACCGTGCTCTTGGAAGGAGCGCTCGGTATGGCGCGGCTTCACCGCCAGATGGGTGCGGAGTGACGCGATCTTGCCGAGATGCAGGGAATAGGCCTCGGTCATATAGCGATTGCCGCAGAGGTCGAAGAGCGTGGTGTGGAAGGCGGTATCCGCATCGAGGTAGCGCCGCCTGTCCCCCGCCATGCGCGCCTCGGCCATCTGCTCGACGATCGCGGCCCAGCGATCCGCGAGCTGCTGTGGCGCACGCGCCGCCGCGAGGCCGAGCGCCGTCTGTTCCAGCATCCGACGAAATTCGCAAAGCTGCCGCACACCCTCCGCCGAGAGGGTGAAGACGAAGGCACCGCGCTGCGGCACGATGCGCACCAGGCCCTCGCTCTTGAGTTGCGCCAGCGCTTCGCGCACCGGCGATTTCGAAACGCCGAACTGCTCGGCCAGCACCCGCTCGGACAGCATCTGGCCCAGCCGCAACTGGCCGCATACGATCTGGTTTCGAAGTCGTGACAAGACGTTGTCCGCCAGGGATGGGAGCCGATCGGTTGACGTCATTGCTTCCTCGGCGGCGTTCATGAGCCTGAATGGCAGGCTATATCGCAGCCGCAGGACAGTGCCAAACGAGGTATCAGGCCGGTGGCCGCCCGTCCGGCTTCGCCAGACCGAAATGATCCCGCAGCGTCTGCCCTTCATACTTTTGTCGAAACAAATTCCGCCTCTGCAGTTCAGGCACCACGCCGTCAACGAAGGCGGCAAGTCCCTCGGGATGGAAGGGGGCGAGTATGTTGAATCCGTCGCACGCGCCGGTCGTGAACCATTCGGACATGAAATCGGCCACCATCGCGGGCGTGCCTACTACGCGCAGATGGCCGCGGTTCTGGACCAGTTCGGCCGCCAGGGAACGGATGGTCGCCCCCGGCGCACGCGCCTTTTCCAGGATCATTTGCCGCCGCCCGACCTCGCCGTTGCTGGGCGGCAGCGCGGGCAGAGGGCCGTCCAGCGGATAGCGCGCGAGGTCATGCTGGAGGAGATCCGACAGGGTGGAGACGGCGAGGGGCGCCGGCACCAGATCCCGCAGCGCGCGATCCTGCGCCTGCGCCTCCGCTTCGGTGCGGCCGAGGATCGGCAGCAGACCAGGTAGAATGCGCGGCATGACCGTCCGGCCGGCCGCGCGCGCCCGCTCGGCCACGGCGGCGCGCCAGCGCCGGGCCTTGTCGATAGAGTGCTCAACGGTAAAGATGAGGTCAGCCACGCCTGCTGCGAAGGCCTGGCCGTCCGCCGAGGTTCCGGCCTGGATGATGACGGGATGGCCCTGTGGCGGCCGCGGCATGTTCAGCGGCCCGCGCACGCTGAAATACTGTCCCTGCCAATCCACCTTATGAATGCGTGCGGGATCCGCGACGACACCACGCGCCTGGTCCAGCTCCACCGCGCCGTCCTCCCAGCTATCCCAGAGACGCCGCAGGACCTCGACGAACTCTCCGGCACGGGCATAGCGCTCGGCATGACCCGCATGCACCGGCTGGCCGAAATTGCGCGCTTCCAGATCGGTGCTGGAGGTGACGAGATTGACGGCAGCCCGGCCCTCGCTCAGGAAGTCCAGCATCGCGAGCTTGCGGGCCACGTGGTAGGGTTCGTTATAGGTCGTCGATACGGTCGCCGCGAGCCCGATGCGATGCGTGGTGACGGCAAGGGCGGAGAGCAGCGTCAGCGGCTCCGGCCGGATGGTGATGGAGTGGCGCAGGACGGCATCGTAGCTGTCATTGATGCCCAAACCATCCGAATGGAAGAGAAGATCGAATTTCCCTCGCTCGGCGATCGCAGCCAGGTCCCGGTAAAAGGAAAAGGCCATCAGCCCTTCCACCGGCACGCCAGGCATGCGCCATCCCGCGACGTGATTGCCGAGGTTGAAGAGGAAGGCGCCGAGATGCATCTGCCGTGGCACGCCCGTTTTCCCCGTCCCAGAATGTCTCCCGTTCAAGCGGCGATCGCCCGGGCTGACAAGCCCTCCGACGCCGCGATGCCGTAATCCTCGGCGGCAGTCGCGCAGTCTTGTCCGACGAGGGGCGGGCGGGCCTCTCCAGCTGCGCCATGGACAGGTGCAGCCGTCCATGGTCCTCTCGCCGGGATGATGAGACCACCTGAAAAGGCTCGGAATGCCCGATAGCGCCGCACTCGCCTCTCCGACCAGCGGCCAGTATGGCACGCCCTATTGGTGGCAAGAGCGGGTCTCGGGCATTCCACCATGGCAGCCGGACGCCACGCTCTTCGATCTTGCCGTCGTCGGCAGTGGCTTCACCGGCCTGTCCGCCGCGCTCGAATGGGCGGAGGCAGGGCATCGCGTGCTGGTGGTCGAAGCGGCGCAGCTCGGCCATGGCGCCAGCACGCGCAATGGCGGCATGATCACCGGCCATCTCCACGAGTCCCCCGATCATCTGTCAGGACTCTTCGGCAGGGAGACTGCCGATCGCATGGCGTCAGAGGCGGAAGGGCTGGTCCCCTTCATGGCCCGTCAGCTCGACCGTTTCGGAATCGCATGCGGCTTTCGCATCGGCGACCATTTCATGGGCGCCTATACCGACCGCCATTATGCGGCGCTCGAGGATGGTATCGGCCAGTATCAGCGGCGCGGGGTCGCCATGCGCATGATCCCCCGAGCTGAGCAGCATCGCTATGTCGCGACCACCCACTACCAGGGCGGCCGCCTGCTGGAAGGCGCCGCCTCCCTCCATCCCGCCCGTTATCATCGCGGACTGACGGAGGCCGCGCTCGCCCGGGGCGTCGCCTTTCTCGAAGACTGCCGCGTGACCCAGGTTACGCGCGCAGGCGAGAACTTTCAGTTGGCCACGACACGCGGCCCCGTCGCGGCACGGCGCGTGCTGATGGCAACCAATGGCTATACCTCGCGCCCGCTCGGCTGGTTCCGCCGTCGTATCGTGCCGATGGAAAGCTCCATCATCGCGACCGAGGAGCTGGGGGAAGCACGGATGGCGGAGCTTTTCCCGACAGGCGCCATCGTCAGCGATACCCGCCGCATCCTGAGCTATTTCCGCCCCTCCCCGGACGGGCGACGCCTGATCTATGGCGGGCGCGCGACCTTCGTACCGATCGACAAGGCTGAGACGGCGCGACGGTTGCGGCGGATGATGCTCACGGTCTTTCCACAGTTGGCCGGGGTGCAGATCAGCCATTGCTGGGGCGGCTTCGTGGGCTTCACCTTTGATTTTCTGCCCCATGCGGGTCAGCAGGAGGGCGTCGATTACGCCATGGGCTATTGCGGCTCGGGGGTCGCCATGGCGTCCTGGCTCGGCCACCGCACGGGCTTGCGCATGCTCGGCCGCGCCGAGCCCTCGGCTTTCGAGACGCCGCCCTTCCGCACACGGCCCTTCTATACCGGCAATCCCTGGATGCTGCCGGCGATCGGCGAGTATTTCCGCCTGCGCGACCGCATCGACCATGCCCGCTTCCGGGCGCGGCAGCAGAAGGGCTAGGCCAGCCAATCCTCGACCGCGCGCCGCGACCGCGCGGCATCCGCGGATCTTTCCGCGCCATAAAGCAACTCGTAGAAGACGACGTCGGAGATGGACAAAGCCTCGGCATGGGCATTGAACCGCCCCCGCAGAGCTTGCGGCCGGTCCCGCAGTTTCGGATAATTCGAAGCAGAAGACCAAAAAGAACGTCTTTCCTGAGCTACGCCCATTCTGGCAAAGCTGCAGACGACTTCCCCCGGAAAGGGACCGCCGCATGACTATCGAACACGTCGAAACCCTCGTCATCGGTGCGGGCCAGGCCGGCATCGCGATCAGCGAGCATCTTGGCCAGCAGGGCCAATCCTATCTCGTGGTAGAGCGGCACCGGATCGCCGAGCGCTGGCGGTCGGAACGCTGGGATTCCCTGGTGGCCAATGGCCCCGCCTGGCATGACCGCTTTCCCAACATGACCTTTCCCGGAATCGATCCCGATGCCTTTCCACCGAAGGAACAGGTTGCCGCCTATTTCGCGGCCTATGCCGAGAAGATCGGCGCCCCCGTCCGGACCGGTGTCGCGGTGGAGCGCCTGACGCGGGGGCCGGCAGGCGAAGGCTTTCGTGCCGAAACCTCGGCGGGCGTGATTGGCGCGCGCCAGGTCGTCGTCGCGACCGGGCCTTTCCAGCGCCCGCTGATCCCGACCACCGTGCCGGCGGAGACCGGCATCCTGCAGCTCCACTCCAGCCAGTATCGCAATCCGGACCAACTGCCCGAAGGTGCCGTGCTCGTCGTCGGCGCCGGCTCCTCAGGCTCGCAGATCGCCGATGAGCTGAACCGCGCCGGCCGCCGAGTCTATCTGTCCGTCGGCCCCCACCACCGGCCGCCTCGTGCCTATCGTGGCCGGGACTATTGCTGGTGGCTCGGCGTGCTCGGCGAATGGGACAAGGAAGCGCGGGAACCGGGGCTCGAGCACGTCACCATCGCGGTCAGCGGCGCGCGAGGCGGTGAGACGGTGGATTTTCGGCGTTTCGCCGAAGAGGGCATCACGCTGCTCGGCCGCGGCCAGGCCTTTGCCGATGGCCAGTTGCACTTCGCCGAGGACCTGGGGCGCAACATCGCAGGGGGTGACGCCAATTACCTCTCGGTCCTTGATCGTGCAGATGCCTATGCCGCGCGCGAGGGGCTGGACCTGCCGGAAGAGCCGGAGGCGCGCCAGATGCGCGCCGACCCGGATTGCCTGATCCATCCCATCCACACGCTGGATCTGGCGGCCTCCGGCATTACCAGCATCATCTGGGCGACCGGCTTCGCTCTCGATTTCGGATGGATCGACATCGACGTCTTCGACGCGGCCGGGCGGCCGCGCCACCACAAGGGTGTATCGGAGGTGCCCGGCCTCTACTTCATCGGCCTGCCCTGGCTTTCCAGCCGCGGCTCCTCCTTCATCTGGGGATGCTGGCGTGACGCGGCCTTTCTGGCGCAGCATATCGCCGCCCGGGCCTCGGCCCAGACAGAAACCGTTTGAGAGCGACGACGATGATCCATACCCGCATCCGCCCGTTCAACACGGCGAAGACCTATCCGGAACAGCGGCTGGACAACGACCTGGCGCAGGCGGTGGTGGCGCGCGGCACCATGATCTTCCTGCGCGGCCAGTGCCCGCAGGATCTCGACACGGCCGAGGATGTGGGTATCGGCGATCCCGTGGCGCAGACGCACAAGGTGATGCAGAACATCCGCCAGCTGGTGCAGGAAGCCGGCGGGCAGATGGAGCATGTCTGCAAGCTGGTCGTCTACCTCACTGACATCCGCCATCGCGAGCCGGTCTATCGCACCATGGGCGAGTATATCCGCGGCGTGCACCCAGTCTGCACCGGCCTCGTCGTCGTCGCGCTCGCGCGGCCGACCTGGCTCGTCGAAATCGATGCGACCGCGGTGCTGCCGGAGGGCTGAGCCGCGCGATGCGCTACACGATCCGGCAGCTGCAATATTTCATCGCCGCCGCCGAGGCCGGGTCCATCACCGGGGGCTCCGAGAAGATCGCCATCTCTCAACCCTCGATTTCTGCTGCCATCGCCCTGCTCGAACGGGAATTCGGTGTGCAGCTCTTCATCCGCCACCATGCCCAGGGCCTGTCGCTGACGGCGGCGGGGCGCCGCCTGCTGGTGGAGGCGAAACAGCTGGTGCAGCAGGCCCAGTCGCTCTATGCCGCCGCCTTGGAAGCGGCTGACACGGTCTCGGGCGTGCTCTCCGTCGGTTGCATGGTCACCATGGCGCCGATGGTCATGCCGGAACTCGCGCACGGCTTCACGACAGCCTATCCCCAGGCTGCGATCCGGCAGACGGCGGCCGATCTCGGATCGCTGCTCACCGCCCTGCGCCGCGCTGACATCGACATCGCCATCACCTATGATTTGCAGATCTCCGCAGGCATCAGCTTCACCCCGCTCGCGCGGCTACCGCCGTGCGTGATGGTGGGCGCGACCCATCCCCTCGCTGGGCGGGCCAGCGTCAGCCTCGCCGAACTCGCGGACGAACCGCTCATTCTGCTCGACCTGCCGATCAGCGCCGACTATTTCATGGCGCTGTTTCTCGCGCAGGGTTTGTCGCCGCGAATCCATAGCCGCTCCACCCAGCAGGAGGTGGTGCGCACGATGGTCGCCAATGGCTATGGCTACACGCTGCTGAACGTCCGCCCGCGGTCGGACCTGGCGCTTGATGGGCGGCGCCTCGTCCGGCTAAGCCTCGACGGCGATCATCAGCCCATGGTGATCGGCACGGCCGTCTTGGCCGACCTCAGGCGCACGCGCCTTCTATCCGCCTTTGAAGCCCACTGCCGCACGGCGATATCGGACCGCACCATCCCCGGCATGGTGCCGCCTGACGAACACGGTGCACCCAAAGTCGTTGCGGGATCATCAAACGATCGTTGAAGAAAACGGCGCCCCTTTATCTTCGCGACACGCGGAGTTGTGAAGGTTCCAGTGTTCATGTCTTCGTGAGACCAAGTGACTGCGGCCTCCGTAGGGGTTTCCAAAATATTGCCCGCGGCGAGTTGAGTGATTTATGCATCACGCCAACTGGAGCTGAGGGACTCGACATTGCCGATCTGGATGACCTCCTGGCCCATGCGGCCTGCCATCCTCCGTCCGCGGGCTCTGCGGCCGTCGCACCTCGCGGGGACACCTGCCCGCTGGATTGCAGCCTGTGCCATGGTCCTGGCCCTGGCCGCCGCATGCGCCCCGCGCCCTGCGACCGCAGCCGAGCTCGACGGCATTCAGATGCCGAACCAGACCTATGTGGACGATACCCGCCTCACCCTGAACGGCCTGGCGCTGCGCACGGCGACGATGCTCAACCTGCACGTCTACGTCGTGGGCCTCTACCTCACCCAGCCGAACCACGATGCCGACGCGATCATCGCCTCCCCTGCGCCCAAGCTGCTGCGCTTCGTCTTCAAGCGCGACGTCGACGAGGACAAGGTGCGGGGCACGTGGCGGAAGTCGCTGGAGCGGAACTGCCAGGCGCCGTGCAGCCTGCCTGCGGCAGAGGTGGCGCAATTCCTCTCCCGCGTGCCGGCGATGCATGCGGGCGACGTCGTGGAAGTGCTCTTCACCCAACGCGGCGTCGATTTCACGGTAAACGGCCGCTCCCTGGGCGAGGTGACCGACCCGACGCTCTGCCGCGTCATTCTGCTGGGCTATATCGGGCCCGACGCCTCACCGCGGCTGGTACGGGATGCGATTCTCGGCCTGCGCTGAGGGCCAAACCGCCCTTAGCCCTTAGGGACCGCCCGCGAGGTGCGGGCGGCAACCGACCCCGTCAAGCGCGACGGCTGGTGCGGGACGTGGGCTTGGCGGCGGCCTTCGGCAGGGGCGGCAGATCCTCGTCCAGGATGGTGAGCGTGATCGCGTAGGAAGTCTCGCCCTCGTCCGTGTCCTTGTCGACCGTGCCGATGGTTTCACCTTCGACCGCAACTTCCACCGGAAAACCAGCCTTGAGCGGCGGCACGATGGTCAGCTTGTCGCTGCCCAGCAGGCGGCGAAGGTAGGTCTGCACGCGTTCGATTTCGGCTCCGGTCATGGGGTCCGGTCCTTCTGCAAGGGGTCTCGTCTTAATACCGGGGCCAGATACCGGATCATGCGGCGGAGCGCCACGCCCCTCACGCACCTCCGCACTGCCCTCAGCGGGTTCCGCCCGCTCTCTTGATCCCGCTCCCCGGCAGCGCCAGGATGATGGGCATGAGCGAAACCGTGCTCGATCTGAAGGATCTTGTCTGCCCGCTGCCGGTCTTGCGGGCCAACCGTACGCTGCGGGGCCTGGAGGCGGGCGCGCGGCTGCGCGTCCTCGCGACGGATCCGGCCTCGGTCGCCGATTTCCAGAGCTACTGCCGAGAGACCGGTCATACCCTGGTCTCCTGGAGCGAGGACGCCGGCGTCTACAGCTTCACGATCAAGCGCCGCGCCGGGGCGTGAGCCTCGGCGCCACCCTACGGCCACCCGGCCCACAGAAGGCCGGAAGCCGCCATCACAGCTCTTAGGGAAGGACGAGGAATGGATCTCGGATTGAAGGGAAAGGTCGCCGTCATCACCGGCGGCAGCGTGGGCATCGGCCTTGCCGTCGCCGAAGGCCTGGCCGCGGAGGGGGTGCATTTGCTGCTGTCCGCCCGCGACGAAGCACGTCTGGCACGGGAGGCGGCACGCATCGCGCAGGCCTTCGGCGTGCGGGTGGAGATCGCCGCTGGAGACGTCTCCGAGCCGGCGGCCGTTGACGCGATCGTCGCCAAGGCGGAGAGCGCCTTCGGCGGGGCCGACATCCTCATCAACAATGCGGGAACCGGCAGCAACGAGACGATCATGGAGGCTCCCGACTCGAAGTGGGACTTCTACTGGAACCTGCATGTGATGGCGGCGGTGCGCCTGGCCCGCGGCCTGGTGCCCGGCATGAAGGCGCGCGGTGGCGGGGTGATCCTGCACAATGCCTCGATCTGCGCCAGCCAGCCGCTGGGCTACGAGCCGATCTACAATGTCACGAAAGCGGCCCTGGTCATGTTCTCCAAGAACCTCGCCAATGAGGTGGTGGGAGACAATATCCGCGTGAACACCGTCAATCCCGGCCTGGTGCTGACGCCCGACTGGGTGAAGACCGCGAAGGAACTCACCGCCGGCACGGGCGGCGACTGGGAGGGTCATCTGCAATCCGTCGCCGATGAATTTGCTCCCATCAAGCGCTTCGCCGAACCGCGGGAGATCGCCGACCTCTTTGTCTTCCTCTGCTCGGACCGGGCGAGCTACTGCGTGGGCTCCGCCTTCTTCGCCGATGGCGGCATGCTGCGGACGATCTGAATGAGCGTCCTCCTCCTCACCCATCCCTCCGGCCTCGCTCATGATACCGGGCCGGGGCATCCCGAGCGGATCGCCCGGCTGCGGGCGGTGGAGGAGGCTCTTGCGGGGCCGGATTTCGCGGCACTGATCCGTGAGGAGGCCCCCGCGGCGAGCGAGGCGCAGCTCCGCCTCGCCCATCCGCAAAGGCATATCGACCGCATCCTCGGCACGCTGCCCGCCGCTGGCGCTTTCGCCCAGCTCGACCCGGATACCGTGATGAGCGCGGGCTCCGCCAAAGCCGCGCTGCATGCCGCAGGCGGTGCTATCGCCGCCGTCGATGCGGTGGAGAGCGGCCGCGTCACCCGCGCTTTCGTGGCCGCCCGCCCGCCCGGCCATCATGCGGAGCCGGACCGGGCGATGGGCTTCTGCCTCTTCTCCAATGCAGCGATCGCCGCGTTGCATGCCCGCGCCACATACGGGCGACAGCGCGTGGCGGTGGTGGATTTCGACGTGCACCACGGCAACGGCACCCAAGCCGTCGCCTGGGAGGATGCCGATTTCTTCTTCGGCTCCAGCCACCAGTTTCCGCTCTATCCCGGCACCGGTGCGGAAGCCGAACGCGGCGCGCACGGCCAGATCGTCAATGCGCCGCTCGGCAGTGGCAGCGGGCGCGCCGCCTTCGAAACCGCCTGGAGCGGCCGCATCCTGCCCGCGCTCGATGCCTTCCGGCCCGAGGCCCTCATCATCTCGGCGGGCTTCGATGCCCATCGCGACGACCCGCTGGCCGGCCTGATGCTGGTCGAAGAAGACTTCGCCTGGGTGACCGATGCCATTCTCGCGATTGCCGCGCGCCACAGCGGCGGCCGGGTCGTCTCGGTTCTGGAAGGTGGCTATGATCTGGATGCCCTGGCGGCCTCCACGGCCGCCCATGTCCGACGCCTCTTAGCCGGCTGAGCTTCCCTCGAAGGAGATTTCGATGTCCGAACCCACCCCCTTGCCCGCCGCCGCGACCAAACCCGCCTGGGACAAGCTCGATGCCCTCGCCGCCGCTCCGGGCGGCCGGATGATCACGCCGCTCTTCGAGGCCGATCCCAAGCGGGCCGAAACATTCTCGGCGAGCTTCGAGGACCTGCATCTCGACTTCTCCAAGACCTCGATCAGCCCGGAAGCCCTCGATGGGCTGTTCGACCTGGCCCGCGCCGCCAAGGTCGAGGATTTCATCGCCCGCCTCTTCGCCGGCGAACCGGTCAACATGACGGAGCATCGCTCGGCGATGCACATGGCGCTGCGCAGCCTGCCCGGGGACGGTTTCCGCGCCGTGACACCGGAGGGCGGCTGGGAAGACGCCTCCGAAGTGGCGGCGAAAGAACGCGCGCATATGGAGAAATTCGTTCGCGCCGTGCATGCCGGTGAGATCGTCGCGGCCGACGGCAAACCCTTCACCGACGTGCTCAACATCGGCATCGGCGGCTCGGACCTCGGGCCGCGCATGGTGTCGATGGCGCTGACCTTCGTGCATGGCGCGAAGATCAACCCGCACTTCCTGTCCAACGTCGATGGCCACGCCTTCGCCCAGCTGGCGCGCGAGCTGGACCCCGCGCGCACCCTGGTCCTGGTCGCCTCCAAGACCTTCACGACGCTCGAGACCATGACCAACGGCCATGCCGCGCGTGACTGGATCGCCGCCGCGCTGGGCGAGGACGCCGTCAGCCACCATTTCGCGGCGCTCTCCACCAACATGAAGGAGACGGAGAAGTTCGGCATCCCCGCCGATCGCGTCTTCGGCTTCCGCGACTGGGTGGGCGGCCGCTATTCCGTGTGGTCGGCGATCGGGCTCTCCGTGGCGCTTGCGGCCGGATGGGACGCCTTCGAGCAGTTCCTGGCTGGCGGCCGGGCGATGGACCACCATTTCCGCGACACGCCGCTGGAGCGCAACCTGCCCGTCCTGCTGGCGCTCACGGGGATCTGGAATCTCGACGTGCTGCATGCGGCAACGCTCTGCATCCTCGCCTATGATGCGCGCCTCGCCCGCTTCCCGGCCTATCTCCAGCAGCTGGAGATGGAGAGCAACGGCAAGTCCGTCCGCCTCGCGGGCGATAAGGTAACGCACCAGACCTGCCCGGTCGTCTTTGGCGAGCCGGGCACGGATGCGCAGCACAGCTTCATGCAGCTCGTCCATCAAGGCCCGGCTCTGGTGCCGGTCGATTTCATCCTGGCCGCCGAAGCCGATCACGACCGGCCGGAGGCGCACCGCATCCTCGCCGCCAATGTCTTCGCCCAGGCCGAGGCGCTGCTCGCCGGTAAGTCGCTGGACGAGGTGACGGAGGAGATGAAGAAGGCCGGGACGGATGAGGAGACGATCAAGCGGGTCGCGCCGCATCGCGTCTTCACCGGCCAGCGCCCGTCCACGACGATCCTCTACAAGAAGCTCGATGCCTATAGCCTCGGCCGCCTCATCGCACTCTACGAGCACAAGGTCGCCGTCCAGGGCGCCATCTGGGGCATCAACAGCTACGACCAGTGGGGCGTGGAACTGGGCAAGAAGCTGGCCCAGGCGATCATCCCGTCCCTGGAGCCGAAGGCCGATCTCGGCCATCATGACGGTTCGACCACCAGCCTGATGAAGACCTTCCTCGCACTGCGCGGCGAAGGCTAAACACGCGGAGCCTGGACGGACCGGCCAGCGTCTCGCACCGGTCCAGCCAGGCTACAGCGTGCTGGCCCAGTGGATCGCGTCCATCTGCATGCGATTGAAGAGGGCGGGGTCCCGGCTTTCCAGCATCTTCGAGATCCGGTTGAAGCCGGCGGGGTCGCTGGCTTCGCTCGCCTCCGCTAGGGTCAGGAGTTCGCCCAGGTCGCCCTCTCGCCGCAAGAGCGCGGCCTTGAGCCTCTCGTCGAGCGTCAACACCTCCATGAGTTCGGTCATGGATTGGCCGAAGATGGAATCGGCGAGGCTCAGAATGCCGACCATGAAGGCTTCGTCCCGCAAGGCCGGCTTTCCGATGAACTCCGCCAGCCCCTCCATGAAACGGCCACGGATCGCCGCGATCTGGATCAAGGGATCGGAGGAAATGTGGCTTTCGTCGCTCTGAGCCACAAGAAGCAATTGGATGATCCGGCCGATCCGCTGGCGCCCGAGCAGGAAGACGGCTTCGCGTAGACTGTTGACCCGGGAGGTCCGGGCATTCGCGGCCGCACTCGCCATTGTCAGAAGACGCACGGCGAGATCGGGGACTTCCTTCAAGGCGTCTTCCAGGGCCTGATTGTCCGCGTCGTGGGCGAGCAGCCGCAAGATGCGGATCAACGACATCTTGGATTGCTGCACCTCACGGCCGGCGATGATGCTCGGCCGGGCGAAGAAATATCCCTGGAACAGGTCGAAGCCGATCGACTTGCAATCCTCATATTGCTCGACCGTTTCGACCTTCTGCGCCACCGTGCCGATGCCCAAGCGTCGCATCCGCTGAACCAGATCGACCATCTCGCGAAAGCTCAAAGCGCCGATGTCGACTTTGACGTAGTCGACGTGATCCAGGACGGAGTCGTATCCGGTCACCATCTCCCGGACGTCGTCGAGCGCCAAGGCATATCCGGCAGCCTTGAGCTGAGCGCACCGCTCGACGACCTGCGGGGAGAAATCCACCTGCTTGAGGATTTCGAGTACGACGCGATCGGGCGGGAGGATCTCGACCAGATCGCTCATCAAGGCGTCCTCGTCGACGTTGATGAAGCCTTTCCGCTTGCCGAGCGCCCGTTCGATCCCGAGGGAGGCGAAGGCATTCTGAATGACGGTTGCCGTCGCGATGAAGCCGTCGGTCCCCGCCGCACGTCCATCGGCCCGATCCCGGAACAGAAGCTCGAAGGCGACGAGCTCCCGATGCCGACCCACGATGGGCTGGCGGCCAAGGAAGAACTGCCTTTGACCTTGCGGTTGCGGCGCGTGCGTCCCGGCCGGTTTTTCCGTTTTGCCGCGCGATCGTGAGGCGTTCAACCAGCCCATCTTCATTCTGGCCCAGTTTCTCTGAAGACCACGAAGATCTTCAGGCACTCCAGTTCATGGGTCGTTGATGAGCGGAATCATTTGAGATTTGGTTAACGCATCAGAAGGAACCAGCAATAGCAGCTCTCGTTTTCGCCAGGCCGCGACTCAAAGGCGGCTCGCCCAGCGCATCGCTGCGATCTGCATGCGGTTGAAATCGGCCGCGCTCGTCCCGTCGAGCTGGTCGATCACGGTGGCCAGAGGATGCGTCCCGGGTTCTTCGCTCGCCTCGACCAGAATGAGCAGCCGCCCGAGCGGGCCACGCCGGTAGAGCAGTGCCTCCTCCAGCGCGATGTCCAGGTTCAGCATTTTGAGCAAATCGATCATGGATTGGCCGAACACCCGATCGGCCAGGCTTAGAATGCCGACCATGAAGGCTTCGCCCGCAAGATGCGGCAGCCCATGCGCCGCGGCGAGATGCTCCATCAGTCGTCCGCGGATGGCGGCGGTCTGCACCAGCGGATCGGAGTCGATATCCGCCCCGAAGTGCCGGGCGAAGAGCATGATCTGCACGAGCCTGCCGATGTGCACCCGGCCAAGCACCAGGATAGCGTTCCGCAGGCTGCTGACCTTGTGGATCTGCCGCATCGCTACCGCATTGGCCATGCGGAGCAGACGCACGGTGAGATCCGGCGCCTCCTTCAGCGCCTTCTCGAGAGCCTCCACCTCGGCATCCGCCGCGAGCAGCCGCAGCAGGTTGATCAGCAGGATTTTCGAGGGTTCCACCGCACGGCCGCTCAGGACGGTGGGGCGGGCGAAAAAGTAGCCCTGGAAGAGATCGAAGCCGAGTGCGTGGCAAAGGGTGAACTGCGCCTCGGTTTCGACCTTTTCCGCCAAGACGGCGATCCCGTGGCGATGGCCCCGATCGACGAGATCCCGCAGCCCGCATTCCGAAAGGCCGGTGATGTCGACCTTGAGATAGGCGAGGCTGTCGAAAAGCCTCGTCTGCTCGTCACCGATGCCAACGACGTCGTCCAGCGCCAGGAGATAGCCCTGGCGCTTGAGGTCCCTGCAGCGATCGACCAGCGCGGGCGTGATCTCCACATGTTCGAGGATTTCGAGCACCACCCTGTCGCGTGGCAAAAGCTCGATCACGTCGCTCATCAGCACGTCGTCATTGACGTTGATGAAGCCTTTGTGGTTGCCGATGGCGTTCTGGATGCCCAAGGACAGGAAGGCATGGTTGATGACGGTCGCGGTCGCCGCGAAATCGTCCACGATCGTCGCCATGTTGTGGGTGCCGGAGCGAAACAGCAGCTCGTAGGCGACCAGCTCCCGCTGTCGGCCGATGATGGGCTGCCGCCCGAGATAGAAAACGTCTTTCTCCGCGAGGCCGCTCGGCGATGCCGTGGAGACAATCTCGGACCCCGCGAAAAATCACTCACTGTGCCTGTCCACCGCCGCCCGTCATCGTGCGGGCCATCCCGGGCTGGAAAGGCCCCGCCGGAGGCCGAGGCGTACGAGTGTGACGACAAAGTCAGCGCTGCGACGGCAACTCCGCGCTCAAGATTATGGGAATAGAATTAACGCTTCGTTGGCGCGCCCTCAGAGCCCGCTGGCATTCGGGCCAAAGTAAACGCAGCTCTCGCCCTCGCTGTCGCGATGAACCGCGACACGCGACAGACCTTGGCACCTGCCGTCCAACTTGCGCCAGATCCAGAGCGATAGGTTTTCGAGCGTCGCAGGCCCCAGATCCGGCACCTCGTCCAGGAAGCGATGGTCCAGTCCGTCCCGCACTTCTGCGAGCAGGCGATCGAATAGGCCGAGATCGATGATCATGCCGGAGGCGGCATCCGGCATGCCGCGGACGGTGACCGTCGCCCGGTAGGAATGGCCGTGGATGCGCCGGCTCGGCTCGGCGTCGATGCAGCGCTCGAGCGTGTGGGCGGCATCGAAGCGGAACTGTTTGGTAAGCTCGAACATCAGGCAATTCCAAGAAACTTGTGCGTCTGGAGGCTGAGCCGCCAGTGCGGGTGGTGCAGGCAGTAGGTGACGGCGGCGGCGGTATGGGCTGCCTGGTCCGGGCCGTCCATGGGCGACAGCAGAAAATGGTCGAAAGCGAGGCTCTCGTAGAGGGCGGGGTCGGCGCCCTCCTGCGGATAGACGAGCTTGAGCTCGTCGCCCTTCGTGACGAGGAGCGGATTGCCGGCCTTGGGGCTGACGCAGACCCAGTCGATGCCCTGGGGCAATGGCACCGTCCCGTTGGTCTCCACCGCGATCTCGAAGCCTTCTGCATGCAGCGCCTCGATGAGGGCGGTATCGGCCTGCAGCAGCGGTTCCCCGCCGGTCAGCACGACGAAGGGCCGACCACCCCGCCCCGCCGGCCATTCCGCGGCGACGGCCTGGGCAAGGGACGCGGCATGGGCGAAGCGCCCGCCGCCCGGGCCGTCCATCCCGACGAAATCCGTGTCGCAGAAGCGGCAGGCCGCGGTCGCCCGGTCCTCTTCGCGGCCGGACCACAGATTGCAGCCGGCGAAGCGGCAGAAGACCGCGGCACGGCCGGCATTCCGGCCCTCGCCCTGCAGCGTGTAGAAGATTTCCTTGACCGCGTAAGCCATGCCTCGAACCCAGGGGTGCCGGCCCATCAGCGGGCCGGGCCCGGCACCTAGCCGGTTCGGCGAGATTTTGCGACTCTCCGGGCGGGAGGCTGATAAGCGCGGACCTCTTGAAAGAAGAAAGGATTTTCCTTACTTTTGCCGCATGATCACCAGCCGGCTCACGTCGAAGGCTCAGACCACGATCCCGCAGGCCGTACGTGAGGCTTTGCATTTGCGGGAAGGTGATGAGCTTGCCTACATCATCGAAGATGATCGGGTTATTCTGACGCGGAAAGTCGGTCGGGAAATAAAGGAAGACCCTTTCGCCACTTTCGCAGAATGGGCCGGCGAGGAAGATACGCAGGCGTATGCCGACCTCTGATCACGAGTTTTTCGAGGTCTGGGACGTCGTCAAGGTCCCTTTTCCTTACACTGCCCGGCCTATCCAACAGCACCGCCCCGCACTCGTCGTCGCAGGCGGCTTGCCCCTAGGTTCTCCCTTCGTCCTGTGGGTGCTGATGATCACCAGCGCAGCCAACCGCCCATGGGGTGGAGATACGAGGATCTCGGACATCGCGGCCGCCGGCCTGAGCGCACCGTCAGTTGTACGCACGGACAAAATCGCCACGATAGAGATCGCGGACGCGCAACGTATTGGCCGGCTCGCGACTCATGACCGTGACGACGTCCGCCAAAAACTTGGTTGGTTCTTCCAACGCCTGCTCTGATTGGGTCAACCCATGGAGCCGCGACGGGCTTCTGTGGCAGACTCTCGTCCATGCCGACGATTCGTCTCCTCCCCTCGCACGTCGTGGACCGCATCGCCGCCGGCGAAGTGGTGGAGCGGCCAGCGGCGGCGGTGAAGGAACTGGTCGAGAACGCGCTCGATGCGGGTGCCCGGCGCATCACCGTCGCGCTCCAGGAAGGCGGCATCCGCCGCATCGACATCACCGACGACGGCTGCGGCATGTCGCCGGCCGAACTGCCCGTCGCCATCCAGCGCCATGCGACGAGCAAGCTCACCGAAGCCGCCGATCTCGTGAACATCACGACGCTCGGCTTCCGCGGCGAGGCCTTGCCCTCCATCGGCGCCGCCGCCCGGCTCTGCATCATCAGCCGCCCCCCCGGCGCGGACAGTGCCCACAGCATCCGCGTCGAGGGCGGTATCGTCTCCGAGGTCGAGCCGGCTGCCGGCCAGCCCGGCACGCGCATCGTGGTGACGGACCTCTTTTTCGCGACGCCGGCCCGCCGCGCCTTCCTGCGGAGCCCGCGCGTGGAGGCCGACCACACGGAAGCGGTGATCCGCCGCCTCGCCCTCTCCGCCCCCGGCGTCGCCTTCCGGCTGGAGCATGAGGGGCGCGTGGTCCTCGATCTTCCCCCGGACGACCGGCGCGGCCGGCTTGCCGCCCTGCTCCATCCCGAGGAGGCGGAGGCGCTGGTCACCGTGGAAGCGGAGCGCGACGAGGTCATCCTCTCAGGCTTCGCCGGGGCCGCCGCGACCCATCGCGCCACCACCGCCGCGCAATATCTCGTGGTCAACGGCCGGCCCGTCGCCGACCCGCTGCTCAAGACTGCGCTGCGCGTCGCCTATATGGAGGTCATTCCGCGCGGCCGCTTTCCCATCGCCGGCCTCTGGCTCGACCTGCCGCACCGCGCCGTGGACGTGAACGTCCACCCGGCCAAGACCGAACTTCGCTTTCGCGACGCCGAGCGCATTCGCGGCCTGATGATCAGCGCCTTGCGCACCGCCCTCTCCCGCCCGGCCGTCCTCCAATCCCAGCCGCGCGCCGCCCTGCGCGGCTACGGCCGGGCCGTGAACGCCTATGCCCGGCCGGATGCCGCGCCGGCACCCGCCTATTTCGGACCCAACCTCAGCGCCCAGACCGCGACGCTGGAACGGCCGACACCCATGGCCTTCGCCGAAAACACCCTGCCGCTCGCAGCAGCGCCGGCGGCCCGCAGCCTTGCCGCCCAGCCCTCCCCGCGCCCGGTCGAGACGGACCATCCCCTGGGGGCGGCGGTCGCCCAAGTGCTCGACACCTACATCATCGCCGTCGCGGCCGACGGCACCCTCATCCTGGTCGACCAGCATGCGGCGCATGAGCGGCTGACCCATGAGGCGCTACGCGACCAGATGATGGAGAGCGCGGGGCCGCGGGCCCAGCCATTGCTATTGCCCGTGGTGGTCGACCTCGCCCAGGCCGATGCGGCGCGTCTGGCGGAGGCCGCCGGGGATCTCGCCCGGCTCGGGCTCGAGATCGAAGGCTTCGGCCCAGGCGCCATCGTCGTCCGCGCCATGCCTGCGGTGCTCGGCACCGCCGATCCGGCACCGCTGCTCCGGGACGTCGCCGAGGAATTGGCAGAGATGGGGGAGAGCACGGCGCTGGCGGAGAAGCTCGACGCCGTCATCGCCCGCATGGCCTGCCATGGCAGCATCCGCGCCGGCCGGCGCATGAACGAGGCCGAGATGAACGCCCTGCTGCGCCAGATGGAGCAGGTGCCGCGGGCGGCGACCTGCAGCCACGGGCGGCCGACCTTCCTCAAACTGTCGCGGGCCGAGATCGAGACCCTGTTCGGCCGCCGCGGCACGTGACGCCTCTCATGCAGAGCCGGCATGGCCGCTTTCCGGGCCGTGGCTTGCACGAAATCGTGTGGAGACCCATCTCGGAGCGATGAACACATCCCCCTCGCCGCACGATCCTATCGGTTGGCACGGCACAACCATCCTCTCGGTCAGACGTGACGGGCAGGTCGCCATGGGCGGCGACGGCCAGGTGACGCTCGGCCAGACCGTCATCAAGGGCAATGCGCGAAAGGTCCGCCGCATCGGCAACGGCCAGGTGATCGCCGGCTTCGCCGGGGCGACGGCCGATGCCTTCACCCTGCTGGAGCGGCTGGAAGCGAAGCTCGAGCGCTTTCCGAACCAGCTTGAGCGCGCCTGCGTCGAACTCGCCAAGGACTGGCGAACCGACCGCTACCTGCGCCGGCTGGAAGCGATGATGATCGTCGCCGACCGCGACCACTCCTATACGCTTACCGGCAATGGCGACGTGCTGGAGCCGGAAGACGGCATCATCGGCATCGGTTCCGGCGGCAACTACGCGCTCTCCGCCGCGCGGGCTTTGATCACGGTGCCCGATCTCACCGCCGAGGAGATCGTCCGCCGCTCGATGAAGATCGCGGGCGACATCTGCGTCTACACCAACCACTCCCTTGTCGTCGAAACCATCTGACCGCACAGTCGCTCCGTCCACGAACGGACCATGACCATATCAGGCTGCGACGGGCTGCCGCTGAGCGGGGCCGGATCGCGGCGCTAGGAACGCAAGCATGGAAGTCCCTACCTACTCCCCCCGGGAGATCGTCTCCGAACTCGACCGCTTCATCGTCGGACAGAATGACGCGAAGCGCGCCGTCGCCATCGCGCTGCGCAACCGCTGGCGCCGCCAGCAGGTGCCGGAAGGCCTGCGCGAAGAGATCGTGCCCCGCAACATCCTCATGATCGGCCCCACCGGCTGCGGCAAAACCGAGATCGCCCGACGCCTCGCCAAGCTGGCCCAGGCCCCCTTCCTCAAGGTGGAAGCAACGAAGTTCACCGAAGTCGGCTATGTCGGCCGGGACGTCGAGAGCATCGTGCGCGACCTCGTGGACGCCAGCATCACCATGATGCGCGAGGCCAGCCGCAAGCACGTGCAGGCGAAAGCCGAACTTGCGGCTGAGGAGCGCATCGTCACCGCCCTCGTCGGCGAAGGCGCGGCCGCCGACACGCGCTCGAAATTCCGCCGCATGCTGCGGAACGGCGAGTTCGAGGATAAGGAGATCGAGGTCTCCGTGACCGAAGCGCCACCGAACGCCATCGGCCAGATGGACATCCAGCCCGGCCAGGCGATCAACCTCGGCGACATGATGAAGGGCATGTTCGGCCGCCCGGCGCAGCCGAAGAAGATGACGGTCGCCGCCGCCCGCCGCGTGCTGGAGCGCGAGGAGGCCGACAAGCTGCTCGACAACGATCAGCTGACGAAGGACGCCGTGCGCCATGCCGAGAACAACGGCATCGTCTTCCTCGACGAGATCGACAAGATCTGCGCCCGGTCTGATGGCGGCTTCCGCGGCGGCGACGTCAGCCGCGAAGGCGTGCAGCGCGACCTGCTGCCGTTGATCGAAGGCACCACCGTGAACACCAAGCACGGGCCGGTGAAGACGGACCACATCCTCTTCATCGCCTCCGGCGCCTTCCACGTGGCCAAGCCGTCCGACCTGCTGCCGGAGTTGCAGGGCCGTCTGCCCATCCGTGTTGAACTCTCGCCGCTGTCGCGAGACGACATGCGCCGCATCCTGACCGAGCCGGAGCATTCCCTGCTCAAGCAGTATGTCGCCCTGATGGGAACGGAGCAGGTCAGCCTCGACATCACGGAGGATGCGATCGACGCCGTCGCCGAGCTCGCCGCCGACATCAACGAGCGGGTGGAGAATATCGGTGCCCGCCGCCTCTCGACGGTGCTCGAAAAGCTGTTCGAGGAGATCAGCTTCTCGGCCTCCGACCGGCCGGGCGAGACCATCCGGGTCGATGCGGAAGCCGTGCGGGAGCGCGTGGCACCCTTGGCCGCGCGCGGCGATCTCAGCCGCTTCATCCTGTGACCGGCGCGGATCCCTTCGTTCGTCCCGAGGAGGAGACGGCCGCCGAGGCCGTCTCCTCCATCGGGGAAGAGCTCGGCGTCTTCGACGACTGGATGGAGCGCTACGGCTACATCATCGAACTCGGCCGCAAGCTGCCGCCCTTCCCCGAGGAATGGGCGGATGACGCGCATCGCGTGCCGGGCTGCCAAAGCCGCGTCTGGATGGAGGCGGTGATGCGCGACGGCCGGCTCTACCTCGCCGGCGCCTCGGATGCGGCCATCGTCTCCGGCCTCGTCGCCCTGCTCCTGCGGGTCTATTCCGGCCGCAGCCCGGCCGAGATCGGCGCCACCGACCCGATCTTCCTCAAGGAGCTGGGTCTGCTCGAAGCGCTTTCGACCAACCGCGGCAACGGCATCGCCGCCATGGCCCGTGCGATTCGGGAACGGGCGGCAGCGGAGCGCAGCGCCGCAGACTGAGAGCCGCCCCTAGCGCCATGCCGCGATCTCGCTATCTTCGAGGGACAGCATGACGAGGGAGCGTCGGATGACGGACAGGCGGTTTGGCATAGGCGTGATCGTCGCCTTCGTAATGGGGGGCCTCACCGCGACGGCGATCGCCGAGGAACCGCATCTGGCGACGGCGCTGCAGTCCCTGGACAAGGCGCAGAGCGCCCTCTCCCAGACCCGGAACAACAAGGGCGGCCATCCCCAGGCGGCTTTGGCGCTCATCGCCAAGGCCGAGGCAGAGATCCGCGCGGTGGCCCCATGATCCGCGCATCCATGATGAAGGGGGCCATTCTCGCCGGCGCCTTTGCCGGCGGTACCCTGCTGGCCGGCTGTGCCCTGCACCATCAGGGCCACATGAACACGGCCCTCGATGCGCTCAACACGGCCGCCGCCGCCTTGCAGCAGGCGCCGCAGGACAAGGCGGGCCATGTCGCCGCCGCGCTGAAATACACGCAGGCAGCGATCACCGAGGTGCAGGACGGCATGGCCTACAAGATCCAGACCGGGCAGCAGTCCGACCCGAACGACGACTGAGGAGCCGCCGATGAATCCCTTCCGTCTGGATAGCCAGGTGCTCGAGTTCATCCGCCGGACGGAAGCCTTTTCCGAAGGCCTCGGGCCCACTGCGCCGCTGGCCGAGGTCCGCGCGGCCTATGACCGCATGTGCGCCTCCTTCGCGCAGGCGCATCCGGCCGGGCTGCACACCCGCGACGGGATCCTGCATGCAAAGAACCCGGACCGTGTCCTCGCCGTGCGATCCTATGCGACGCCCGATGCCGTGCCCGGACGCGTCGTGCTCTATTTCCACGGTGGCGGCTTCGTCGTCGGCGGCCTCGCGAGCCATGACAGCATCTGCGCCGACCTCGCCGCTGGCGGCGAGGTCGCCCTCGTGGCGCTGGACTACCGGCTGTCGCCCGAGCACCAGTTTCCCGCAGCCCTGGATGATGCCGAGGCGGCCTATGAGGATCTGCTCGATTCCCATCAGCGCGTGATCGTGGCAGGCGACAGCGCAGGCGCCACCCTGGCGGTTGCTCTCTGTCTCCGCCTGCGGGCGAAGGGCCGGCCGCTGCCCTGGGCTCAGCTCCTCATCTACCCCATGCTGCACCCCGATGTCCGGCGGGCGATCGGCGGGCCGAAGGAGAAGGCCCCGCTGCTGCCCGCGGCGAGCATAGCGGGCTATCTCGAAGCCTATCTCGGGCACGCGCCGGCCGTGATCACCGATCCCGAAATCCTGCCGCTCGCGACCCAGGATTTCACCGGCCTACCGCCGGCGGCGATTTTCGCCGCCGATATCGACCCACTGGCGCAGGATGCCCACGACTATGCGGCAGCCTTGAAAGCGAATGGTGTCGCCGTCGCTCTACATCCCGGCCACGGTCTCGTGCATGGCTATCTGCGCGGCCGCACCATCAGCGATCAGATCGCCATGGCCTTCTCGGCCATCGTTTCGAACCTGCATGGGTTCGCCCATGGCGGGCGTGCCTGACGGGCGGGTGATCCGCACCCGAAAAGCGTTTGACTTCGCCACGACGGGCTCTGATTCTGCGGAAAACCGGCAGCGCCTTCGCACTACCGGTTACGAGCGCCGATGGAACGGCGCCGCCAGAGCCGGAGGAGAGCCGAGATGCCCGATCATGCAAGTCATGCCAGCGCCCCCACGTCCCCGCGCCTGACGGAGAGCGCTTCGCGCGCCGCGGCGCTGCGGGCGGCGGCGGCCGCCGATCCCGATCGTTTCTGGCTGGACGAAGCGCACCGCCGCATCGCCTGGTTCCGCGCCCCGAACAAGGCCAAGAACACGAGCTACGAGGGCGACGTCTCGATCAAATGGTTCGAGGACGGAACGCTGAATGCGACCGTCTCCTGCCTCGACCGGCATCTCGAGACGCGCGGTGACCAGACGGCCATCCTTTGGGAAGGCGACGAACCCGACGCCCAGGCCGCCATCACCTACCGGGATCTCCACGCGCAGGTCTGCAAGCTCGGGAACGCCCTGCGCGATCTCGGCGTCCGCAAGGGCGATCGCGTCACCATCTACATGCCGATGGTGATCGAGGCGGCCGTCGCGATGCTCGCCTGCGCCCGCATCGGCGCCGTGCATTCGGTGGTGTTCGGCGGCTTCTCGCCGCAGAGCCTCGCCGGCCGTATTCTCGATTGCAAATCCCGCCTCGTCATCACCGCGGACGAAGGACGGCGCGGCGGGCGGCGCGTCCCGCTCAAAGCCAATACCGACGAAGCGCTGAAGCAGTGCCCGGACGTCACCGACGTGCTGGTCGTCCGTGTCACGGGCGCCACGGTGCCGATGACGGCGGGCCGCGACCACGAGTATGGCGCGCTGATGGAGAAGGCTTCGGCCGACTGCGCGCCTGAGCAAATGGCGGCGGAAGACCCACTCTTCATCCTCTACACCTCCGGCAGCACCGGCAGCCCGAAGGGCGTGCTGCACACCACCGGCGGCTACATGGTCTGGGCCAGCCTGACGCACGAACTCGTCTTCGACTATCGCCCGGGCGAGATCTACTGGTGCACCGCGGACGTGGGCTGGGTGACCGGTCACACATACATCGTCTACGGGCCGCTCGCGAATGGCGCGACCACGGTGATGTTCGAGGGCGTGCCCACCTATCCCGACAGCGGGCGGATGTGGCAGGTGGTCGACAAGCACAAGGTCGAGATCTTCTACACCGCGCCCACCGCGATCCGTGCCCTGATGCGCGACGGCGACGCGCCGGTGAAGCGTGCCAGCCGCGCCAGCCTGCGCCTGCTCGGCAGCGTCGGCGAGCCGATCAACCCCGAAGCCTGGGAATGGTATTTCAACGTCGTCGGCGAAGGCCGCTGCCCCGTTGTGGACACCTGGTGGCAGACCGAGACGGGCGGCATCCTCATCTCCCCCGTGCCGGGCACCTCGCCTCTCAAGCCGGGCTCCGCCACCCTGCCGCTGCCCGGGGTCAAGCCCGTCCTCGTCGACAGCAACGGCCAGGTGCTGGAAGGCGAGGCCGATGGGCATCTCTGCCTCGCTGACAGTTGGCCGGGCCAGATGCGCACCGTCTTCGGCGATCACGACCGATTCGTGAAAACCTATTTCAGCACCTACAAGGGCCTCTACTTCACGGGCGACGGCGCGCGGCGGGATGCCGACGGCTATTACTGGATCACCGGCCGCGTCGATGACGTGATCAACGTCTCCGGCCACCGTATGGGCACGGCAGAGGTGGAGAGCGCGCTCGACAGCCACCAGGGCGTCGCCGAATCTGCCGTCGTCGGCTATCCGCACGATGTGAAGGGCCAGGGCATCTACGCCTATGTCACGCTCAAGCGCGGCATCGAGCCCACGGACGCGCTGCTCAAGGAACTCGCGGGCTGGGTGCGCAAGGAGATCGGGCCGATCGCTGTGCCCGACGTCATCCAATGGGCACCGGGCCTGCCGAAGACGCGCAGCGGCAAGATCATGCGCCGCATCCTGCGCAAGATCGCGGCGAACGAGGTGGACAGCCTCGGCGATACCTCCACCCTCGCCGACCCGGCGGTGGTGGACGATCTCGTGAAGAACCGGAAGGGCTGACGCGGGATTGTGCCGGGCGCAGGCGCCCGGCACACTCATCGCATGATCACAGCCTATCTCGCCGGCCCCGACGTCTTCCTCCCCAACGCCGCCGAGCATGCGGCGCAGAAGCGGGACATCTGTGCCCGCTACGGCATTCGCGGCCTGCCCCCGCTCAACGAGGACATCGCGGCCCTGGCTGCCATGACCGAGGCGGAAGCCGGCCTCGCCATCTTCCGCAAGGACGTGGAGATGATGGAGACGGCGGAGATCGTCATCGCCAATCTCACGCCCTTCCGGGGCGCCTCGGCCGATGCCGGCACGCTGGTCGAAATCGGCTGGTTCCTCGGCCGCGGCCGGCCGATCTTTGGATATTCCAACAGTGCCACGCTCTTCGACGCGCGGAGCCGCGCGCAGGTGGTGGCGGTTCCCGATCCGCTGCCCGGCATCGCCGTCGAGGGCTTCGGCCTGCCCGACAATCTAATGATCCCCGGGGCGGTGGAGGCCGCAGGTGGCCTGTCCATGGTTCTACCCGAGGACGGGCAGGACCGGCCCTTCGATTCGCTCGAAATCTTCGAGCGGTGCGTCGCCCAGGCGGCAGCTAAGCTCGGCCTCGCCGCCTGAGCCTCAGCCGAAGCGGAAGCCCGACAGCCGCTTGCCGAGGACAACGTCCGCATAGGCATGCGTCGCCGTGTCCTGGCCCGCGGCTCCGGCCGCCACCATCAGCGGAATCAGATGCTCTTCCTGCGGATGGCATTCCCGCGCCGCGGGCGCCTTCTCCCAGTCGATGAGGGCCGCTTCGCGCGCCGCGGGCTCCTGCACCACGGCCTTGGCCAGCCACGCGTCGAAAGCGGCGGAGGCGAGGCCCGCGCGCGGATCAGTCGTGAAGAAGCCGCGCAGATTGTGGTAGCTCATGCCCGTCGCCAGGATCAGCACGCCCTCCTCCCGCAAGGGCGCGAGCGCGCGGCCGATGGCGAGATGCGCCGCGGGATCGAGATCGCGCCGCACCGAAAGCTCCACCACCGGAATGCTGGCCTCAGGGAAGGCGACCTTAAGGGGGATGAACATGCCGTGGTCGAAGCCGCGCGCGGGGTCCTGCACGGTCGGGAAGCCGGCGGCGGCCAGCATCTCCGCCACCCGCGCGGCCAGCGCCGGGTCACCCGGCGCCGGATAGGTCAGCTGGTAGGTGCTCTCGGGAAAGCCGTAATAGTCGAAGATGAGGCCGGGATGAGGGCCGGCGGTGACAGCCAGATTCTCCGTCTCCCAATGGCCGGTGACGATCAGGATGGCCCGCGGAGGCTCTGCGAGATCGCCCGCGACTGAGCGCAGGAAATCGGCCATCCGGTCCCAGGTGCCGGGGCCGCCGGGCGGCGGGTCCATGAAGAAGCAGGGGCCACCGCCATGCGGCAGGAAGTAGGTCGGAAGCCGCTCCGCACGGGTCGTCATGGCATCGCTCATGGCGCGGTCTTGCTGGCAACGACGTCCAGCGTCACCGCGACGTCGAGGGCGACATACTGCCCATTGCTCCAGGTGCCCTGGCCCACGCCGTAATCGGTGCGGACGAGCTGCAGCTTGCCCTTGGCCTCGGCCGTGTCGCCGGAAATCGTCAGGGTGAAGGGCAGGGTGACGGGCTTCACGATGCCGCGAATGGTCAGCGTGCCATCGGCCTCATAAGCGTCCTTGCCGGTGGCCTTGAAGCTGGCCGCTTTAAATTCGGCGGTCGGGAACTTGTCTACCGCGAACCAGTCGGACCCCGGCAAGGCGCCGTCCTTCTGCTGATCGCCGGTCGTGGCACTCGCCATGGCGATGGTGACCTCGGCATGGCCGGTGCCGGGATTCGCCGGATCGAAGACGATGGTGCCGGAGAATTTGCCGAAGCTGCCGCTGAAGGGCGTGCCGCTCTGGCTGCCGGTGAAGCCGAGATGGCTCTTGGCCGTGTCGATCGTCCAGGTCGCGGCTTGGGCGGAGACGGAGGCGCCGATGAGCAGGGCGGAGGCGAAACCGAGGGAGCGCAGCATCATGATCCGTTCCTTGTCGAATGGCGGAGGCGCGGCCGGCTCAGCGCCGGCTCGGCATCATCCTCAGGAGCACGCCGTCCCGCTTGATCAGGTGATGGCGGAAAACGGCTGCGAAATGAATGACGAGAAGCGCAATGAGAATCCAGCTCGCATAGGCATGCACCCAGCCGAGCACGTGGCTGACCGCCGCCTTGTTGGCGAGATGCGGCAGCACCGGCAGGTCAGGCCAGGGCACGAGATTATAGAGCACGGTGGGCAGGTTGAAGGGCGAGGAGGAGACGACGGCCCAGCCGGTCAGCGGCAGTCCCAGCATCAGCAGATAGAGCAGCCAATGCAGCCCATGCGCCGCCCGCTTTTCGACCGCCGGCATCTCGGCAGGCAGCGGCGGCGGCTTGTGCGTGAACCGCCACAGGATACGGATCACCGCCAAGAGCAGCACGGTGATGCCGATAGACTTGTGCAGCTGGAAGAGCTTGAAGGTCTGCATCGGGCCGATGCTCGCCTGCAGCTGCGTCATGATCAGACCGATCGCGATCAGGGCAAGGATGCCCGCCGCGATCAGCCAATGCAGCAGGATGGCGACCGCCGTGTAGCGCGCGGGGGTGACCCCGTTTCGATAGGCCGGCATGGCGGTCGCTCCCGGATCTTACTTCTGCAGTTCGAAGGCGCCGCTCAGGATCAGGTGCACCTTGTCGCCGATCAGCGGCTCGTAGGTCTTAACACCGAATTCGGCGCGGGAGAGCGTCCCCGTCGCGTCGAAGCCGATCGTATAGGCCTTGTCGAGCGGATTGGTGCCGCCGCCGTTGAAATGCGCCGTCAGGGTCACCGGATGGGTGACGCCATGGAAGGTGAGGTCACCCTCGATCTTGCCGGTGTCATGGCCCGTCACGGTGATCTTGGTGGACTTGAAGGTGATGGTCGGGAACTGCGTAGCATCGAACCAGGCCGGGCTCTTCAGCTCGCCGTCCAGCTTGGTGTTGGTGGTCGTCACGCTGTCGGTCGGGAAGCTGATGTCGAGCACGCTCTTGGCCGGGGCCTTGGAATCGAAGGTCAGCGTGCCGGAGGCGTTGCTGAAATTGCCGTACCAGGTGCTAAAGCCCATGTGGGAAACGGCGAAAAGAATGCGGGTGTGGTAGGGCTCGACCTTGTAGGTGCCGGCGGGAACCTTGGCCGGGGTGGTGGTCTCCACCTGAGCGAGGGCCGGAGCCACGGTCGCAAGGGCGAGGCCGGCAGCGAAGGCGCTGCCGAGCAGAAGAGAGCGGATCATCGGAAATCCTTAAATCTGAGAGAAAATTAGACGGCGAGGGTCGCGATCTTCGCCTTGGCGTCGGCAACCGCCTTGGCCGCAGCCTCCGGACCCATGGCGAGGCCCTCGGCGCGCACCACGGTGACATCCGTCAGGCCGATGAAGCCCAGCACGCCGCGGAGATAGGTCTCCTGGAAGTCGTACGGCTTGTAGGGACCATCGGAATAGACGCCGCCGGACGCCAGGAAGAGCACCACCTTTTTGCCGGTGACCAGGCCCTGCGGCCCGTTTTCGGTGTAACGGAAGGTGCGGCCGGCGCGCAGCACATGGTCGATCCAGGCCTTGAGCGTGGACGGAATGCTGAAATTGTACATCGGCGCGCCGATGGCGATGATGTCCGCCGCCTCGACCTCGTCGATCAGCGTGTCGGACAGCGCGAGCGCGTCCTTCTGCGCCGGCGTCAGCTCCTCCGGCTTGCCGAAGAAGCCGCCGATGAGATCGACGCCAAGATGCGGAATGGAATTGGCGACCAGATCACGCGCGGTCACCACCACATCGGGGTGCGCGGCCTTGTAGCCGGCGAGGAAGGCCTGGGTCAGATCGCGGCTGACGGAGGCGGCAAGGTTGGCGCTGCTTTCGAGAACCAGAATCTTGGTCATGACGATAATCCCGCAGGATGTTGATGCTGACCACTTAGCCCTGGCAGAGCCATCAAGAAACTGATAAAATTCTGGGAATGTTCATCTGATCTTTTGATGAAGTTGGCGCGTGTCCCTGACCGGCATCTCCCTCGACCAGTTCATGGTCTTCGTCACGGTCGCGGAATCCGGCAGCTTTTCGGCTGCCGCCCGCCGCCTCAACCGCGCGCAATCCGCCGTGACCTATGCCGTGCAGAAGCTCGAGGATCAGCTCGGCCTCACCCTCTTCGACCGCTCGGCCTATCGCCCGACCCTCACCCAGGCGGGGGAGGCGCTGCTGCCGCGCGCAACCCGCATCATCCAGGACGTGGAAAGCTTCTCGGATCAGGCCCGGGGGATCGCCCAGGGGCTGGAGCCGGAACTCGCCCTGGTCGTGGATGCGATGTTTCCGATGGACCGGATCGTCGCGGCGCTGCGCGTCTTCGGTGCCCGCTATCCCACAGTGCCGACGCGCATCTTCGTTGCTTCCATGGGTGCCACCACCAATCTGGTGATCGACGGCACCTGCGCCCTCGGCATCTCCATCGCATTCGCGAGCCAAGAGAGTACCGAGCTGATCCTGCAGCCCATCGGCACCATCCGCATGGTGGCCGTGGCTGCGACCTGCCATCCGCTGGCTCAGTTGCAGCGCCCCATCACGACGGACGAGCTGCAGCAGCATGTCCAGCTCGTGCTGACCGATCCCTCCGGGCGCACCGGCAAGCGGGACCACGCCGTCCTCTCCCGCCGCAACTGGCGCCTGGCCGACCTTGGGGCCAAGCATACCATGCTGCTGGGCGGCTTGGGCTGGGGCGGCATGCCCCTGCACATGGTGGAGGCGGACATTGCGGCCGGGCGCCTCGCCCTCATCCAGCCCGACAACTGGGGCGCTTCCACCAACGTGGAGCTTTCCATGTGCCTCATCCACCGGCGGGACCGGGTCTTGGGCCCAGCCGGCCGCTGGTTGTCCGACTGGCTCATCTCTGGCAAGCGGGAAGACGCGGCGCCTGCCGCCAGCGCTGCCTGAGGAGTTTGCCGTGTCGATCCGCCCCGCCACCGAACGGGATCTGCCCGCGATCCTCGCCATCACCAACCACGCCATCCTGCAGACGACGGCGAGCTGGCAGACGGTGCCGACGACGCTCGAGGCCCGGCTGCAGTGGTGGCAGGAGCGGGTAGCGGCAGGCCAGCCCGTGCTCGTGAGTGAGATCGACGGCGCGATCGCTGGCTTCGCGACCTATGGCAGTTTCCGCGCCTATGGCGGCTACGCCCTGACGGTGGAACACTCGATCTATGTGGAGGAACGGTTCCAGAAGCGCGGCCTGGGCCGCGCCTTCCTCACCGCCCTGCTGGAGCACGCGACGGCGGCGGGCCTGCACGTCATGGTCGGCGCCATCTCGGCGGACAACCCGGTTTCCATCAAGCTGCACGAGCAGTTCGGCTTCACCATCGTCGGCCGCATGCCGGAGGTCGGCCGCAAATTCGACCGCTGGCTCGACCTCGTGCTGATGCAGAAGATTCTGGGTTGAAGATTCTGGGCTGATCAGCCGCGTTCGGCGCCACTCACCGATTCGAAACCTTCGAACTCCGGATGGCCGAGGGTGAGCGGCTTCGATCCCCCGGCCCCCGCATGCGCCAGGCGGAAGGCCTCGGACCGCGTCCAGCCCTCGAAGGCCGCATAGTCCTGCCAGATGGTATGGGAGGCGTAGAGAATGTGGTCCTCGCGCTCCGGCCCTTTGAGCAGATGGAAGGAGACGAAGCCTGGCACGGTATGCAGCTGGCTGTCCCGGCCGATCCACCGCTGCTCGAAGGCCTCGGCCTCGTCCTTGATCACGCGGAAGCGGTTCATCGCCACGAACATCGCCCTATCCCTCGCTGATATACCAATTTAGACTAGGAGAAGAGGGTAGCGCATGGATGGGACGGCCTGAAAGCCCGACGGTTCTGCGTTTCGACGAAGGACACGCCATGCGGCTGCATAGAACGACAGACCAACCCCTGTGGACGACGGGGATCGTCCATCTCGGCCTGGGCGCCTTCGCCCGCGCGCACCTCGCCCTCTATACGGAGGATAGCGGAGAACACGGCTGGGGGATTCTTGGCGTCAGCCTGCAACGGCCGGACCAGCGCGATCACCTCGCCCCGCAAGACTGCCTCTACACGGCGCTGGAGCGCCGGCCGGAGGGCACGGCGGCCCGCATCGTCACCTGCCTCACCGGCGTCTTGGTGGCGCCAGAGGACCCTGCCGCGGTGCTGGCCGCGATGAGCGCAGAGACAACGCGCATCGTGACGCTGACGATCACCGAGAAGGGCTATTGTCACGATCCGGCAACGGGCCGGATCAACTGGTCGCATCCGACGATCGTGCATGACCTAGCCAATCCAGCCACGCCCAAAGGCGCCATCGGCTTCATGGTGGAAGCGCTGCGGCGGCGGCATGCGGCGGGGCTTTCCCCCTTCACCGTGCTGTGCTGCGACAACCTGCCTGCCAACGGCCGCGTGGTGCGTGGGCTGGTGCTGGAATTCGCGGAGCGCAGCGCGCCTGACCTCGCCGCCTGGATTAGGACGGAAGGCGCATTTCCCTGTGCGATGGTGGATCGCATCGTGCCCGCGACGACGGCAGCCGACATTACGGAAGCAGAAACGCTGACCGGTTTCGCGGATGCCGCCCCGGTGGTGCATGAACCCTTCCGACAATGGGTGATCGAGGATCACTTCGTCAGCGGCGCTCGCCCGGCCTGGGAGACGGTCGGCGCCGAGATGGTGGCCGAGGTCGAGCCCTACGAGCACATGAAGCTGCGCCTCCTTAACGGCGCCCATTCCGCCCTCGCCTATCTCGGCTATCTCGCCGGTCATGAGACCATCGCCCAGACCATGTCCGATGCGGCGCTCGCCGGCTTCGTGCAGCGGCTGTGGCAGGACGAGATCCTGCCCGTGGTGCCTGCACCGCCGGGCGCGGACCTCGGCGCCTATGTCGCGGCGCTCGACGCGCGCTTCCGCAACCCCGCGATTCGCCACCGCACCTGGCAGATTGCCATGGACGGGTCGCAGAAGCTGCCCCAGCGCCTGCTAGGCACCGTGCGGGAGCGCCGGGCGCGTGACCTGCCGCTGCCTTGCCTCGCCCTCGTGATCGCGGCCTGGATTCGCTATGTCGGCGGTGAGGACGAAAGAGGCGCCGCGATCGACGTGCGCGACCCGCTGGCGGAAAAGCTGCGCTCCGTGCAGGAGGACGCCACGGACGCGCCCGGGCGGGTGGGCGCGGTGCTCTCTCTGCCGCAGATCTTCGGGAACGACCTGCCGCAGGACGAGGTCTTCATTGCCGCGGTGACGAACGCCTATGACACCTTGATGCAGCAGGGCGCGCGCACCGCCGCAGGGCGCACCGGCTCAGCGCTCTAGCGGATCGTTCCGCCATAGCCCGGGTGTCGCGACTTCCAGGGAATGGCCGTCCGGGTCCCGGAAATAGAGGCTGCGTCCACCCCCGCCCCAGGTGACGCGGCTTTCGATCGGGATTCCGAGAGCGTCGAGGTGCCGCTCCCAGTCCGCAATGGCATCGGGCGGAATGGCGAAGCAGAGATGCTGCGGACCTTGGGCGCCGTGACCCGGCACGAGGCCGAAGGGGCTTTCGTTGGGCGCGGCCGTCTCACCCGCGCGAAACAACAGCAGCGCCTGACGGCCCGGCACGTCGAGCGCCACCATGCGCGGATCCGCGAACATCACCGCAAAGCCGAAGACGCGCATGTAAAAGCCCCGCGCCCGATCGAGATCCTCGACATAGAGCGCGCATTCCAGAAAGCGCGTGACGGGTGGCGCCGTCACCCTGCCTCCAGCACCACGGTGGCGAGAGGCGGCAGGGTCAGAGCGATGCGCGCGGGCCAGTCCCCCCAGCCGTGCGCCTCCGCCTGTACCCAGCCGCCATTGCCGAGATTGGACCCGCCATAAAGGGCGCTATCCGTGTTGACCACTTCTCGCCAGCCTCCCGCCTGCGGCACGCCGAGCTCGTAGCCGATGCGCGGCACCGGCGTGAAGTTGCACACCACCAGCACCGGCTTGTCGCCTTCCCGGCCGAGCCGGAGATAGGCGAAGACGCTCTGGTCCCGATCGTGCAACACCACCCAGCGGAAGCCATCCCCCTCGCAGTCCTTGGCGTGAAGCGCAGGCGTCGCGCGGTAGACGGCGTTGAGATCGCGCACTAGGCGCTGCACCCCGGCATGTTCAGGCCTGTCCAGCAGCCACCAGTCGAGCGTGCCGTCATGGTTCCACTCGCGCTCCTGCGCAATCTCACCCCCCATGAAGAGCAGCTTCTTGCCCGGATGCGTCCACATGAAACCGAAGTAGGCGCGCAGATTGGCGAACTTTTGCCAGTGATCGCCGCTCATCTTGCCGATGAGCGAGCCTTTTCCATACACCACCTCGTCATGCGACAGCGGCAGGACGAAATTTTCGGAGAAGGCATAGACCAGGCCAAAGGCAATCTGATCATGATGCCAGCCGCGATGAATGCTCTCCTCCTCCATGTAGTGTAAGGTGTCGTGCATCCAGCCCATGTTCCACTTGTAGTGGAAGCCGAGGCCGCCTTCGGAAACCGGTCGGCTGACGCCGGGCCAGGCCGTGCTCTCTTCGGCGATGAGCACGGTACCGGGGCAACGTGCCTTCACGACCTCCGATAGTTCCCGCAGGAAGGAGATGGCCTCGAGATTCTCCCGCCCGCCATAAATGTTGGGCACCCACTCGCCTTGTTTGCGGCTGTAATCGCGGTAGAGCATGGAAGCGACGGCATCCACGCGAAGCCCATCGACGTGATAGTGCTCGAGCCAATGCAGCGCGCTGCCGATGAGGAATCCCCGCACCTCGTTGCGCCCGAGGTTGTAGATGTAGGTGTTCCAGTCCTGATGGAAGCCCTCGCGCGGATCGGCATGCTCGTAGAGCGCGGTACCGTCGAACTGCGCCAGGCCATGCGCGTCCCCGGGAAAATGTGCCGGGACCCAATCGAGAATGACGCCGATCCCAGCGCGGTGGCACCGGTCGATGAGAGCCGCGAAGGATTCCGGTGAGCCGAAAGCGGCGGAGGGGGCGAATTGTCCGAGCGGCTGATAGCCCCAAGAACCTCCGAAAGGATGCTCCATCACCGGTAGAAACTCGACATGGGTGAAACCCATCGCGGACACGTAGGGGATCAGCGTCTCCGCCAAGCGCGTCCAGACGTCGCGCCCGTCCTCCGGTCCGCCGATCCAGGAGCCGGCATGCACCTCGTAGATGGAGATCGGCTGGTCCCGTTGCCCCGCCTGATGTCTCCGCCCTTCCATCCAAGCATGGTCGGTCCATACGAAGCGGTCATCAACGACGACGGAGGCGGTGCGCGGCGGCATTTCGGCGCGGCCTGCCACGGGGTCCGCCTTCAATGGCAGAACGTGACCGTGGGGCCCGAGGATTTCGTATTTATAGACGGTGCCGGGGCCGATACGCGGGATGAAGATGTCCCACACGCCGGGCCCGGGATGATGACGCATCGGATGGCACCGGCCATCCCAGTTGTTGAATGCGCCCACCACCGAAACACGCCGGGCATTGGGCGCCCACACGGCAAAGCGCGTGCCGGGTACGCCATCCTGCACCACGGGATGGGCACCCAGCGCCCGGCCGAGATCATGGTGGCGCCCCTCCGCCAACAGATAGATGTCGATCTCACCAAGCGAGGGGCCAAAGGAATAGGGATCTTCCACGATGCGCACGCCGTCCCGATCGGTGATGCGCAGCCGATAGGGGAGACGCGCCGGCATCAGCCCGCTCCAGAATCCCTGCGGGTCGATCAGCGAGAGGCTGGCAAGCCGCTGATCGCTGTCCTTGGCGAGAACCTCGACCTCGACTGCACCGGGCTGGAAGGTTCGTACGGCGCAGCCGCCCTCGCAGTCATGCGGGCCGAGAAGTGAGAAGGGATCCCCATGCCGCGCATGCAGGATGGCGTCAACGGCGCCCTGATCGGGGCGATGCGTGTTACTCAAAACGTCGCTCACGACACGCTCTCCCCAAGCAGCCTCTCGGCGATTTCGATGAAGCCGCGCAGCGGTATTCCAAGCCAGGCCGGTCGGTTCAGAATCTCGTAGCGGATTTCATAAGCTGCCTTCTCGATCAGGAAGAGATCGAGCAGTGCGGCTTCCGCAGTGGCCGAGACCCAAGGCCGGTCGGCCGCATGGAGCACTGCGCGATAGGCCTCGATGAATGCAGCGCCAGCCTCGGTGCGGAACTGCGACAGCAGCAGCCCGTGTCGCTCGGCGGCGGCAGGCGAAAGCGCGTCGACACCAGGTGCCGCCGCGGCCGTCGCCGTCGCATAGTCGAAGCTCCGAAGAACCCCCGCAACGTCCCGTAGACCCGAGGACTTCATGCGCCGCTGGTGCAGCGGCCGCGCCGGTTCCCCTTCGAAATCGATCAGATAGGCATCATTCTGGACCACGAGCACCTGGCCGAGATGCAGGTCGCCATGGATGCGCGTGCAGGTGGCGCCGAGGCCAAGACCCGCCCGCTCGCGCACCACGCTGCGCACCGCGTCCGCGCGCTCCAGCGCGGTGGCCGCGAGTTGTGCCGTCTCCTCGTCCGCGAAATCCTGACGGCCGCGCAGAAGGTCGACCGCGAGATCGATCTGCTCGATGGCCGAGTCCGCCCAGCCCAGGACCGTCTCCTCATGCGCAATTTCGGGCGCGAATGCCGGGTCCTCGGCAGGTTCTGAGAGGACGGCGTGCATCTCTCCGAGACGCTGGCCGAGGGCGCTTGCAAACCGCGTGTAGGTCGCGAAGGGTGCTTCCTCAGCCGCCTCCGTCGTCTGGCCGACACGGGCGATTTCTTCGACGGCGCGGGAGAGATAGTCGAGCGTCCAGGTCCATCCATCGCCCTGATTGCGCACGAAACTCTGCACGATCATGAGCGTATGCGGCGTGCCGTCGGCAGCGATGCGCACCAGTTCGCCCAGGAAAGGTGCCGTATTGCCGTAGCCTTTCTCGGTGAGATAGCGGGTCATCTCCCCTTCCGGATGGACGCCCGGGCTCACCCGCCGCAGCAGCTTGAGGACGATCTGATCGTCCACAACCAGGCTGCTGTTGGATTGTTCGGCCGAGAGGCGGCGGATCTCCGGCAGCTCGGAGAGTTCAAGCGTCCGGCCGAGGCTGCTCGGACGGAACTGAAGTTCGCCGTCCAGCGTCGCGATCGTCGTCTCTTGTGCGAGATCCTTGAGGATCGCGCGCGCGAACCCGTCCACCGCGAAGGCATCCGTCAGCAAGCCGACCCGACGGAACAAACGCACGCGGGCGACCGCCAGCTGTTGCACGAGCGGTGAGACAGGTTCGGCCTGCTCCCAGGAAATCGCGAGCGGCAGCACGTAACGGCTCACCTCGCTTCCCTGCCGCGTTTCGATCTCGGTCAGCAGCACGTCGCGCGCGCCTGGCACCGCCACGGCATAGGCGATGGCCAGGCTGTCGATGGGGGCGCCCTTATTGGCAAACCATCGGCGTGTCGGCACGTAGGCGGCGAGGGATTCGCTCTCCAGGAGACGGCGCGCAACGGGCATGGTGACGTCCGCGATACCGTTGCGGATCACGATGGTCGCGAACTCCGGCAAGGCGACGGGTGCGGGCGTATGCCAGGCCGGTAGTTCCGCCTGCTCCGCGAGCAGGAACCAGAAGCAGCCATAGGGGGGTAGCGTCAGCAGGTAGGTGAGCTGCCCGATCGGCGGAAAGATGGAACCGCCGACGATATCCACCGGTACGCGTCCCGCGAAGCTGGAGAGATCCAACTCCACCGCCTGCGCAGTGCGCGACAGGTTGCAGACGCAGAGTACGGATTCGCCATCCTCTCCCGGAATCTCGCGGAGATAGGCAAAAATCTTACGGTTGCCGGGGTACAGGAAACGCAGGGTGCCGCGACCGAAGGCAGGATGGCTCTTCCGTACGGCCAGCATGCGGCGCATCCAATGCAGCAGGGAATGCTGATCCGCCTCGTGCGCCTCCACGTTCAACGCTTGGAAGCCGTAGAGCGGGTCCATGATGGCGGGCAGCACGAGGGAGGCCGGATCGGCGCGTGAGAAGCCACCGTTGCGGTCGTAGGACCACTGCATCGGCGTGCGGACGCCGTCGCGATCTCCGAGATGGATGTTGTCCCCCATGCCGATCTCGTCACCGTAATAGATCACCGGCGTGCCGGGCATGGAAAGCAGCAGCGTGTTCATCAGCTCGATACGCCGGCGGTCGCGCTCCAACAGCGGCGCCAGCCGCCGGCGGATGCCGAGGTTGATGCGGGCGCGACGGTCCCGCGCATAGGTTTCCCACAGATAATCCCGCTCGCTGTCCGTCACCATCTCGAGCGTCAGCTCGTCATGGTTGCGCAGGAAAATCGCCCATTGGCAGTTGTCGGGGATGTCCGGCGTCTGTCGCATGATGTCGGTAATGGGGAAGCGGTCTTCCCGCGCGATCGCCATGTACATGCGCGGCATCAGCGGAAAGTGGAAGGACATATGACACTCGTCCCCCTCACCGAAATAGACCTGGGCATCCTCCGGCCACTGATTGGCCTCGGCCAGCAGCATCTTGCCCGGCGAATGCGCCTCCATCTCGGCGCGGATGCGCTTGAGGATGGCATGGGTCTCGGGCAGATTCTCGTTGATCGTCCCCTCACGCTCGACGAGATAGGGCACCGCGTCGAGCCGGAGGCCGTCCACGCCCATGTCGAGCCAGAAGCGCATGACGGCGAGGACTTCCTCCATCACCGCCGGGTTGTCGAAGTTGAGGTCCGGCTGGTGGGAGTAGAAGCGATGCCAGTAATAGGCGCCGGCTTGCTCATCCCAGGTCCAGTTGCTCTTCTCCGTATCCACGAAAATGATTCGGGTACCAGCATATTTGGTATCCGTATCCGACCAGACGTAAAAGTCCCGCTCCGGCGAGCCCGGGGGCGCCATGCGCGCCCGCTGGAACCAGGGATGCTGGTCGCTGGTGTGGTTGATGACAAGTTCGGTGATGACGCGGAGGCCCCGCTCATGTGCTGCATCGATGAAACGCTGCACGTCCTCGAGCGACCCGTAATCCGCATGGACGCCGCGATAGTCGGCGATGTCATAGCCGTCATCCCGGCGCGGCGAAGGATAGAAGGGCAGCAGCCAGATCGCGGTCACACCGAGCTCGGCGATGTAATCGAGCTTCTGCAGCAGGCCGGGAAAATCGCCGACACCGTCGTTGTTGGCGTCGAAGAAGGACTTCACGTGCAGCTGGTAGATGACCGCATCCTTATACCACTGCGGATCATCGAGGATGGTCACGGTCTGGGTCTGGGTCTGGGTATCCATGGTCAGACGGTCTCCGGTTCGACGCGCCAAATGGCGAAAGGAAAGCTCGGATCAAGGGTGAAGCGCTGCCACTTGCTCTGCCATTGAATGCGGCGGCCGGGGACGAGATCGGCGGCAGCGAGCGTACCATGGTCGGGCACGCCCCAGGCATAGAAGGGTAGCTCCGTATTGCTTTCCTGGTAGTGGTAAGGGTCGAGATTGACTGCGACGATCACACAGTTCGAGCGATCCGGCGTGAAACGTTCGTAGATGATCACCTGCTCGTTGTCGGAGGGCAGGAAACGGATGCCGAGATGCGATTGCAGCGCCGGGTTCTGACGGCGAATGCGATTGAGCAGCGTGATCTCCGCGACGATGTTCCCGGGCCTGTCCCAATCCCAGGCGCGCAGCTGATACTTCTCCGAATCCTTGTATTCTTCGCGCCCGGGCAGCGGCGTCGCCTCGCACAGCTCGAAGCCGGAATAGACGCCCCACAGGCCGGAAAGCGTGGCCGCCAGACAGGCGCGGATGAGATGACCAGGGCGGCCCGAATTCTGCAGAAAGACCGGGTTGATGTCCGGCGTATTGACGAAGAAATTCGGACGGAAGAAGTCTGCCTCCGGCCCCTGCGTCAGGGTCGTCATATATTCTTCCAGTTCCCAGCGCGCGTTGCGCCAGGTGAAATAGGTATAGGACTGGCTGAAGCCGATCTTGCCGAGCCGGTTCATGATCTTCGGCCGGGTGAAGGCTTCCGCCAGGAACTGCGTGCCCGGAAAGCGTGCGCGCACCTCGGCGATCATCCACTCCCAGAAGGGGAAGGGCTTGGTGTGCGGATTGTCGACGCGGAAGATACGGACACCCTGGTCGCACCAGAAGAGTACGACCCGCGCAAGCTCCACCCAAAGGTCAGGGACCGCGTCCTTCGCGTAGAAGTCGACGTTGACGATGTCCTGATATTTCTTCGGGGGATTCTCCGCATATTTGATTGAGCCGTCCGGCCGCCAGTCGAACCAGCCGGGATGTTCCTTCAGCCAGGGATGATCCGGCGCGCACTGGATGGCGAAATCGAGCGCGATTTCGAGCCCGTGCTGGGCGGCCGCCGCCACCAGATGACGGAAGTCTTCGAGCGTGCCGAGTTCAGGATGGACGGCATCATGCCCGCCGGCATCGCTGCCAATCGCGTAGGGGCTGCCGGGATCGGTCTCCGCCGGCGTCAGCGTATTGTTGCGGCCCTTGCGGTTCGTCCGGCCGATCGGATGGATCGGGGGGAAATAGAGGACGTTGAAACCCATGTCGCGGATGCGCGGCAGGTGACGCTCGACATCCCGGAAGGTCCCATGACGATTGGCGTCGTCGCTCATCGAGCGTGGGAAGATTTCATACCAGCTGGCGAAGCGGCTCTCCAACCGGTCGGCATCCACCGGGAAGATGGTGGAGCGCACAGCAAAGGGTCGGGGATCGGCGGCTGCCATGCGGGAAGTCGTGTCGTTCGAAAGCAACAGTGCAACCTGCCCTTCGGTGTCCAGCCCGTCGAAACGCACGAGACTATCGGCGAGATCACGCCCTGCACCAGCGAGCAGGGCGCGCCCCTCCATCAGCTCGACCTTCAGGTCCAGTCCCGCCTGATGTTTCTTGGTCAACTCGTCGCGGTAGGAGGCGAAGGCGTCCCTCCAGGCTTCGACGGCAAATTCATAGACGCCGATGCCAGGCAGGGGAAATTCCGCCTGCCAGCGGTCGTTGGTGACGAGGCGCATCCGCGTCTCGGCCCAGCCGTCCTTGCCTTTGCGGCGCCAGAGCAGCACTGCGCCAAGCTTGTCATGCCCATCGCAAAGAATGTCCGCCTCTACCGTCACCGTCTCCCCGGCCAGACGCTTGACCGGAAAGGCGCCGCCATCGACGGCGGGCGTCACGGCCTCGATCGCAACACGGCGGGACGTCTCCGCCGCAACCCGCGCCGTGCTCGCGAGCGCCGGACGCTCCAGGATCACGGGTGGCATGGCGGAGAGCGTCATCGTGCGCAGAGCGCCTGCCTCCAGCGAGACCTGGGTCAGGGCGTCGGCGTCCTCGGCTTGGAAGCGGCCGCCGGCAGCCGCCAGCAAGGGCCCGAGCGCCACCTGCATTCTTCGGCGGAGGGACGGATTCAAAAGGGTCAGCCGGGCCGTCTCCGCCTGGCGCAGATCGGTCTCGGTGCGCAGGAAGGCGAGGCTCGGTGCATCGGGGCCGGACAAGAGGCGAAGCGTGCCACGGGCTTCGCTGCGGTTTGCCGCCTGGATGGATGCGGTCAAACCGGCTGGGACCACTGGCATATCTTGAACCGCACCGCGCCTCCGGTCCCATGGCCGGGTCTCGCCGTTCTCGAACCCCATGGGCATGAGAAGCCCATCCGCCGCAGCGGCGGCAAAGCCGAGCGCACGCTTCTGGGCGGCCGGCAGTAACGTCAGGTCTCCGACTGCCGTTGCCAGTCGAAGGCCGAACGGCGCTTCCACCGGCGCGATGACCGGCGCCACCGTCTCCAGCACCGCCATCTCCTCCCACAGCCACTCGGAACGGAAATCCCACCAGGGCAGAGAGGAAAAGACGAAATCGAGGCCCGACCCAGCCAAGGCGGCCATGGCTTCCCGGGCCAGTCCCGGCGTCCATCCCAGGAGCAGGCCGTCGCTCGCACCCCGCAGATCACGGAGAAAGGACGGCCGGGCAGCGTCCGTCACACCCAGGAGGTCGATGCGGAAGCCGGCAAGCCCGAGGCTGCGCCATGCGGCCAAGTGGTCCGCCCAGAAGGCCGCCAGCGCTTCGGCGGCCTCGGCCCAATTGGCCGTCGCCGCGTCGGCCTCCGGGCCATAGGCGCGCGGGTCGAGGGACTGGCCGGCGAGGCTCGGGCTGAACAGCGCCGGCGCCTGCTGCATCACTGCGCCCCCAGCCGCGACCGCGCCAGGTGACACGTCGAGCAGCAGCCCGAGATCACGACTGCGTGCTTCTTCCGCAAGGTGGGCGAGGCCCTCTTCCGCCGTCCGCTGCCACTCGAGGGCCTCGTTCAAATGACCGAAATCCGAGACCAGGTGCAGCGAAGGCCCCGCGAAGGGTGGCGCCGTCAGAACATGGGTAAAGCCCAAGCTGGCCGCGCGGTCGAACAGCCTCCCCCAGCCGGCGAGCGGGCCGGCGAGCAGGGGATGGATCATGTAGATGCGGGGCCGCGGCGCCGAATCGCTCCGCGCGGGGCTCACCTGGGAGGAAGGAAAAGGGGCGAGATCGGCCTGAACGGTCATCCGTAGCGCTCTCCGTCACTCAACACAGCCGGCACCTCGCGGGCCGGCGATTCCTGGGGGGAGGTGGGTCGGCGTGCGCGAATTGCCAGGGTGATCGTTCCGTCGGAGGACGGCCGAGGGCAAGCGCGGGCCGCCTCCGAGGCGCATCGGGGGGTTGTCGGCGGCAAGCATGACGCGGCACGATGGGGACCCCGACTGGAGAGGCCGCCCCATGCCGATCATCAACCGCATCGCCGATTTCCACGCCGATATGACGGCCTGGCGGCGGGATTTCCATGCTCATCCCGAACTCGGCTTCGATCTCCCCCGCACCAGCGAGAAGGTCGCCGAGAAGCTACGCGACTTCGGTGTCGACGAAATCGTGACCGGAATCGCCCAGACCGGGGTGGTCGGCGTCATCCGCGGCCGCAATGCCGAGAAGGGCCGGGCCATCGGACTGCGCGCAGACATGGACGCTCTCCCCATTCTCGAGGAGACCGGGGCGCCCTATGCTTCGGAGACACCGGGCCTCATGCATGCCTGCGGCCATGACGGGCATACCACGATGCTGCTCGGCGCGGCCCGTTACCTCGCCGAGACGCGGAATTTTGACGGCACCGTCTACGTCATCTTCCAGCCCGCAGAAGAGGGCCAGGGCGGCGGCCGGGTGATGGTCGAGGAAGGGCTCTTCGAACGCTTCCCGATGGATCAGGTCTTCGGCCTACACAACTGGCCCGGCGTGCCCGCCGGCACCTTCATGTGGCGCACGGGGCCGGTGATGGCGGCCACCGCCGAAATCACCATCACCGTCACCGGCCATGGCGCCCATGGCGCCAAGCCGAATGAGGGGATCGACCCCATTCTGGTTGCCGCGCACATCGTGACCGGCCTGCAATCCATCGTCGCGCGCAACATGGAGCCGACGGAAGCCGGCGTCGTCACCATCGGCACCATCGCCGCCGGCCAGGCCGACAACGTGATTCCCGAGCGCGCGGTGATGCGGGGCACGGCGCGCTGGTTCAACCCCGAGGTGGGTGAGGTGCTGGAGGCCGGCGTGTTGCGCATCACGGCCGGGGTCGCTGCCGCCTTCGGCGCGACAGTGGACACCGAGTTCCGCCGCAACTACCCCGCGACGATCAACGACCCGGAGGCGACGGAGATGACGGTGCGCGCCGCCGCCGCCGTGGCCGGCACCGCCCGCGTTCACCCCATGCCGCGGCCCACCATGGGTGCCGAAGACTTCTCCTACATGCTGAATGCCAAGCAGGGCAGCTACATCATGCTGGGCACCGGCAGCGGCCCGAACGACCCCGGTCTGCATCACCCGCTCTATGACTTCAACGACGAGATCCTGCCCGTGGGCGCCTCCTACTGGGCGACGCTGGCTGAACAGCTGTTGAAAGCCTGAGGCGCCGCCTCAGGGTTTCAGAAAAGCAAGGAACCGTCGTTCGGCGCGGCGGAAGAGATAGATCAGCGTGAAGGAAATGCAGAGGTAGAGCACGGCGGCGATGCCGAAGGACCAGAAGGGCTGATAGGTCGCGGAATTCGCGTCATTGGCGATCTTCAGGATGTCCGGCACGGTCGCGGTGAAGGCCAGTGTCGTCGAATGCAGCATGAGGATGACCTCGTTGCTGTACATCGGCAAAGCGCGGCGCAGCGCGCTCGGGATGATGATGCGGCGGTAAGTGGTGAAACGGGACATGCCGATCGCCCGTGCTGCCTCGATCTCACCGAAAGCGGTGTCGCGCATCGCGCCTGCAAAGATCTGCGTCGTATAGGCGCCGGTGTTCAGTCCGAAGGCCAGGATGGTGCAGTCGATCCCCTGGCGGAAGAAGGCATTCAGGAAGCTCGTATGCTGCACGATGCTGAGGCTGTAGACGCCCGTATAGATGATCAGCAATTGCACGTAGAGCGGCGTGCCGGTGAAGAAGAAAACGTAGGCCCAGACCGGCAGGCGGATAAACGGATTTTTCGAATTGCGCGCGATGGCGAGCGGAATGGCCAGACAGAAGCCGATGAGACAGGAGATGACGAGCAGCCACAGCGTCATCGCCACACCGGTCATGGTGTAGCCGTCCGTATAGAGGAAGGCGCGCCAGTATTGCTGGATGATATCGATCATAGCGCGGCCTTCCGCACGCCGATGGCGTAGCGCCGTTCGAGCATGACGAGCACACCGTTGGTGACGGTCGTGAGGATCAGGTAGACGACGGCGGCGAGCACCGAGAAGAAGAAGGTGCGGAAGGTCGCCTTCCCCGCGTCCTGAGTCGCCTTGATGATGTCCGATAGCCCGATGATCGAGACGAGGGCGGTCGCTTTCAGGATCACCTGCCAGTTGTTGGCAAGCCCAGGCAGCGCATAGCGCATCATCTGCGGAAAGAGAATGCGGCGGAAGGCGTAGAAGCGCCGCATGCCGAAGGCGCGCGCCGCTTCCATCTGCCCGCGCGGCACGGCAAGGAAGGCGCCGCGGAAGGTCTCAGTGAAATAGGCGCCATAGATGAAGCCCAGGGTGATGATGCCACTCGTGAAGGGATCGAGATTGAACTGGTCGAGCCCCAGCGCATCGGTCAGATCGTTCAGCCAGATCTGCAGGCTGTAGAAGAGCAGCAGCATGAGAACGAGATCGGGCACGCCACGGATAATGGTGGTGTAGACGGTGGCGATGCCGGCGGCCACACGGCTCTTCGAGAGTTTCGCCGAAGCGCCGAGAAGACCGAGGAGGAAGGAGACGAGGAGCGTCAGGATCGACAGCTCGATGGTGGTCAGCGTACCGGCCAGGATCGCCGGGCCGTAGCCCGCCAGATTGAACATGCAACTTCCCCCGGGAGAACGGCAGGCGGCCGCCGCCCGTGCGGGCAGCGGCCAGGTTCAGGCGACCTCAGTCGTTGGGCGTCTGATAGATGCTGAAGGGGAAATACTTGGACTGCAGCTTGTCGTAGGTGCCGTCCTTGTGGATGGCGGCGATCGCCTCGTTGATCTTGGCGAGCAGCGCCGTCTCGTTCTTGCGCACGCCGATGGCGACGTAGGAGCCGAGCACGTCCTTCGGATCCTGGGCGGCGGTGATGTTGGCGACGAGCGCGTAGTCCTGGCCCTTTGGCGTCTTGAGGAAGCCGTAATCGGCTTCGACGGAATCCTGCAGCGAGGCGTCGAGACGGCCGGCGAGCAGATCGGCATAGACCTGATCCTGGCCGGGGTAGGAGACGACCTTCACGCCGTTCGGCTTCCAATAGGTATTGGCGTAGGATTCCTGGATGGTGCCGGCTTCCACGCCGACCGTCTTGCCCTTCAGGCTCTCGGCGGTGGCTTGCAGCCCCGAGCCCTTCTTGGCGATCAGGCTGGTCGGCTCGTTATACATCTCGCTGGAGAAGGCGATGGCCTTCTCGCGCTCCGGTGTCTTCGACATGGAGGAAAGGATCGCGTCGAACTTGCGGGCCTGCAGCGCCGGAATGATGCCGCTGAAGGTCTGCGACACGAAGACGCACTTCACCTTCAGGTAGGCGCAGATCGCCTTGCCGAGGTCGATGTCGAAGCCTTCCATCTGACCCGAGGGCGACAGGCTCTCGAAGGGCGGATAGGTCGCATCGACGCCGAACTTGATTTCCTTGAATTCCTTGGCCTGGGCCAGCGGCGCGAAGCCGAGACCGAGCGCCATGACCGCCAGCGCGCCGGCAGCGAGAAGCTTCTTCATAACCGCATCTCCTTTAACGTCCGTAAGAGAGCCGGGCGCCTTTCGCCCGGCTCGCATGATGCCTCGCGCCATGCATGAGGGGTGGATGGTCCCGCCCGCCATGCAAAGGGCACGCCTTGAGATAATGCGAGTGCCGCCGGCACCGCGCATCATCGTCTCGCCCCCTTGCCGCCAATTCCGTCAAACGGCAAGCCGCCATCGCGGTTCCCGACCCATCGAACCGTCTTTTTTGCCGGTCTCTGCCTTTCCCTTGACAGGCTCAGCCAGTTGCGGGGATCAATCGGCTTTCCGCAAGAGATGCTTCACGCGATGGCCCTAGTTCAGGAAGAGAACGCAACCGCCCGGGTGACGAAGGGTGGAGAGGCTTTGCGTGTCGATGGCATGCGCAAGAGCTTCGGGCCGCATGAGGTGCTGAAAGGCATCTCCCTCACCGCCCATGAGCACGACGTCATCGCCATCCTCGGCAGCAGCGGCTCCGGCAAGAGCACCTTCCTGCGCTGCATCAATCTCCTGGAGATGCCCGATGCCGGCGAAGTGCGGGTCCGCGGCGAGCTGATCGGCATGCGCCGCCGGCGGGATGGCACGCAGGAGCCCGCCGATGCCCGGCAAGTGGAGCGTATTCGCCGCGAACTCGGCATGGTCTTCCAGCAATTCAATCTCTGGAGCCATATGACGGTGATCCAGAACCTCATCGAAGCGCCGATGCACGTTCTTGGCCTGAGCCGCCATGAGGCGGTCGAGCGGGCGGAAGCGATGCTCGACAAGGTCGGGCTCGCAGCCAAGCGGGACGCCTATCCGGTGCAGCTGTCGGGCGGCCAGCAGCAGCGCGTCGGCATCGCCCGCGCCCTCTGCATGGAGCCGGCCGTCCTGCTCTTCGACGAACCGACTTCGGCGCTCGACCCCGAACTGGTAGGCGAAGTGCTGACGGTGATGCGCAACCTCGCCGCCGAAGGCCGCACCATGCTGGTGGTCACGCACGAGATGGCCTTCGCGCGCCAGGTGGCGAGCCACGTCGTCTTCCTCCATCAGGGGCTCGTGGAGGAAGAGGGCACACCGGACGAGGTCTTCCTCCATCCGAAATCGGAACGCTGCCGCCAGTTCCTCTCGCGCATGCATGGCTGAGGCGGCGGGCCGGCCTAAGCTGCGCTGCGCCTGGGCGGACAGCGACCCGGTGATGCAGGCCTATCACGACGATGAATGGGGCGTGCCCGTGCGGGACAGCCGCATGCTGTGGGAAATGCTGATGCTGGAAGGATTCCAGGCCGGCCTCTCCTGGCGCACCATCCTGCTCCGCCGCGAGGGCTTCCGCACCGCCTTCCGCGGTTTCGTGCCGGAGACCGTCGCGGCCTTCGACGATCGGGATGTCGAACGGCTGATGGCCGATCCCGGCATCATCCGGGCGCGCGCCAAGATTCTGGCCACCATCGGCGGCGCCCGCGCCTATCTCGCCATGCGCGACCGGGGGGAGGACTTCGCCGATTTCACCTGGAGCTTCACCAAGGGGCGCGTTCTGCGCGGTGACGGCGTGACGCTGCCGGCCGAAACGCCGCTCTCGATCGAAATTTCGAAAGCGCTGAAGGCGCGCGGCTTCAAATTCGTGGGCCCCGTCATCGTCTATGCCTGGATGCAGGCCGTGGGCCTGGTGGACGATCACGCCAAAGCATGTTTCTGCCGCAAGGCGCGTCGCTGAACCTGCCGGAGCCGATCATGAAGAAGACCACCACCTTCCTCTTCGCCCTTGCTGTCGCCATCGCAGGCCCGGCGGCCGCCCGCGCCGGCTGCCTCGTCAAAGGCGAGACGCCGATGACCATCGCGACGCTCTATTTCGGCGAGACGATTGGCGACCATGGGCGGGTGACAGAAGCGCAATGGGCCGATTTCACGGCCAAGGTCATCACCCCGACCTTCCCGGACGGCTTCACCGTCGCCGATGGGTCAGGCCAGTGGATGGACGAGAAGAACCACGAGACCGATTACGACCCGACCAAGATCCTTACCGTCGCCGCCCCCACCTCCCCCGAGCTCGCGACCAAGCTGCTGCACGTCATGAAGGCCTATGAAAAGGAATTCCAGCAGGAGGCGGTCGGCGTCACCACCGTCGACGGCTGCGCCGGATTTAACGAGTAGAGCCGGCAGGAGGGACGCATGGACGTGGAACTGGTGATGCCGGTGCTGGGCGAGAAGATCGAAGAAGCGCGCATCCGCGCCTGGACGGCCTCGGAAGGCGACCCGGTCGAGGCCGGGGACGTCATCTGCGTCATCAGCACGCCGAAACTCGACATGGATCTGGAATGCCCGGCGACGGGCACGCTCAAGACCATCGTGGTGGACGAGGACGAGGTGGCGGCGGTCGGCGCCATCCTCGGCATCATCGAGACGGGCGAGGCGGAAGAGGCGGTTTGACCAGCCTCGCTCCTGCTCACACGGCGAGGCCCTGGTAGCGCAGCTCCGTCATCATGCCGGTCATCATGTGATAGAGGTTGTGGCAGTGCAGCGCCCAGCGGCCGGGATTGACCGCATCGAAGCCGATGCGCACCTGCCGTCCAGCTTCGACCAGCACCGTATCCCGCACCGCCCCCGCAATGGGCTGTCCGTCGAGTTCCAGCACCTGGAAGGCGTGGCCATGCAGGTGCATGGGATGCGCCATCATGGTCTGATTGACGAGGTCGATTTCCACCCGCGCGCCGGCCTTCAGCATGAGCGGCGTCACCTGGGGCCAGGCCTCGCCGTTCAGCGTCCAGCGATAGGGCTGCATCCCGCCGCCGAGCAGGATGCGCGCGCGCTGGTCGGTCCGGCGCTGTGCGAGCGGCGCGGCCGCACGCAGACGCCGCTCCAGGGAGTTGTCGACGGCCGGCGCCGCCTGATCGGCGTCTGACGCGATCCGAGTGACCGCCGCCCCCGGGGTCGCCAGAATGAGGCCGGTGCGCTGCGGGCTGCCCTCGAGCTGGGCCAGAATTGGAAAGGAGCCGCCCCCCGTCGGCAGGTCGATCAGGAGGTCGATCCTCTGCGCGATGGAGAGCGGAAAGCGGGAGCCGGTGACCGGCAAGACCGGATGCCCGTCGACCGCGGCGACCGTCGCTTGAAGGCTGCCGAGATCGAGCCAGAAGGCGCTGGACGACGCGCCGTTGATGACCCGCAGGTGAAGACGCCCGCCTGGAGCCACCGGCACGACCTCGGGATCGTCCAGCGTCCGGTCATTGGCGAGGAATGCGTCATAAGCGATGTCGTTGAGGTCCATCGCCGGCATGGTGGAGGATTGGCCCGGCGCCTTGGCCATCGGCATCCCCATGTCCATCGTACCGCCCATACCCATGTCCATCGTCATGGTCTTGTCCGCTGGCATGTCCATCGACATGCCCTGCCCGGCGGCCTGATGGGTCAGACCCGCGAGAAGTTCCGCCGGCGGCCGGAAGCTGAAGTCGTGCAGCATCAGCACCACCTCCTGCCGGTCCTCCGCACGCTCCGCCTGGCTCCGAACGATCAGTGGCGCCGCCAGCAGCGCCTGCTCCTGCAGGTCCTGGTGGGAATGCATCCAGAACGTGCCCGGGATGGGCGTGAAGTCATAGGCGGCGCGTCCACCAGGGGGTAGCGGCGGCGTCTGCGGCCAGGGAAAGCCATCCTGCTGCCAGGGCGGCAGCTGACCGTGCCAGTGCACGATGGTCTTCTCCGCCAGCCGGTTTTCGAGCGTCACCTGGAAGGCCTCGCCCGGATCGAGTGTCAGCCTCGGGCGGCCCGCGTCGTTGACGAGGCGGAGAACACGCGCACTGCGGCCCTTCACATCCAGCGTGGCGGAGGTCGCAAGAAGGCGGCGGCCGGCGGGAGCGGCATGAGCCGGATGCGGCACGAAGCCGGCGATTGCGCCGGCCGCTGTCATGCCGGACAGGAAGCCGCGACGGGACAGGAAGGAACTCATGATGCACTCCTGGCGGAGCGACCTATCATCGCCCCGCCGGCATCTTAAAGATTCCCAGACTGGGAAGGTCAACCGAGGCGCGCTGGCGTCCCGCCGTCAGGCAGCGAAGCTCCACGCGCCCTCTTCCGCGGTCAGCGCGCGCGCGCGCAGGCCCGCGAACAGATCGCGCCCCATGGTGTCGGCAAGCGGGTCGTGATGGTCGGGGGGATTGTCCCGCGCCGCCCAGTCCGCCTCGTCCACCTCCGCGACAACACGGCCTGCCTCGGCGTCGAGCGTGATGATGTCGCCATCCCGCACCCGGCCGATCGGTCCGCCCATACAGACCTCGGGTGAAAGATGGATCACCATCGGCACCTTGCCGGACGCGCCGGACATGCGGCCGTCCGTGACCAAGCCGACATCGAAGCCTTGGTCCTGCAGCGCGCCGAGAATGGGGGTGAGCTGGTGCAGTTCCGGCATGCCATTGGCCCTCGGCCCCTGGTGGCGCAGCACGGCGATGAAGTCCCGCTGCAATTCGCCGCGCTTATGCGCGGCCACCAGTGCCTCCTGCGTATCGAAGACGATGGCCGGCGCACGGACGAACCGGTGCTCGGGCGCGACGGCCGATATCTTGATGACGCCGCGCCCGAGATTGCCGCGCATGAGGCGCAAGCCGCCATCGGGCGCGAAAGGCGCGGCGACCGGCGCGAGCACCGCCGCATCGCCGCTGCGGCTGACGCCGGGCCGCCAGACCAGATGGCCAGCCTCGTCGAGCGCTGGCTCCTGGCGGTAGGCGGCGAGCCCCTGGCCCGCCACCGTCACCACGTCCTCATGCAGCAGGCCGGCATCGAGCAGTTCGCCGATGAGGAAGGCCATGCCGCCGGCCGCGTGGAAATGGTTCACGTCCGCCTTGCCGTTCGGATAGACGCGGGCGAGCAGCGGTGTGGCCGCGGAGATCGCGTCGAAATCGTCCCAGGTGATGTGGATGCCGGCGGCGCGCGCCATGGCGACGAGATGGATGGTGTGGTTGGTCGACCCGCCGGTCGCCATCAGCGCCACGATGCCGTTGATGACGGCGCGCTCGTCCACCACCTCGGCGATCGGCGTGTATTGGTTGCCGCGGGCGGAGATTTCCAGCACGCGGCGCGCGGCGGCGCCGGTCAGCGCGTCCCGCAAGGGCGTGCCGGGATGCACAAAGGCGGCCCCTGGGAGATGCAGGCCCATCACCTCCATCAGCATCTGGTTGGAATTCGCGGTGCCGTAGAAGGTGCAGGTGCCGGGGCCGTGATAGGCCTTCATCTCGCTTTCCAGCAGCGCCTCGCGGCCCACCTCGCCCAGGGCATATTGCTGGCGGACCTTGGCCTTCTCGGCGTTGGAGATGCCCGAGGTCATCGGGCCGGCCGGCACGAAGATCGTCGGCAGATGACCGTATTGCAGGGCGCCGATGACGAGGCCCGGCACGATCTTGTCGCAGACGCCGAGCATCAGCGCCCCGTCATAGACGTTGTGGGAGAGGCCGATCGCGACGCTCATGGCGATGACGTCGCGCGAGAAGAGCGACATCTCCATGCCGGGGTTGCCCTGGGTCACGCCGTCGCACATGGCGGGCACACCGCCCGCCACCTGCGCCAAGCCCCCGGCGAGTCGGGCAGCCCGGCGGATGATCTCCGGATAATGCTCGAAGGGTTGATGCGCCGACAGCATGTCGTTGTACGAGGTGATGATGCCGATGTTGGGCGCAGCGCCGCTGGCCAGGCGATGCTTGTCGCCGGCCGGCATCGGCGCATAGGCGTGGGCGAGGTTGGCGCAGGACAGGCCGGAGCGCGGCGGATAGGCCTCAGCGGCCGCCCGGGTGCGGGCGAGATAGGCAGCGCGGCTCGCGGCGCTGCGGGCGCGGACACGCTCCGTTACCGCTTCGATACGAGCATCTATCCCTGCCATGAAGCCTCCTTCTCTCTCGTCCTAGCCGGAACGGTTGTAGACGGCTTCGAGTGCCGCCGTCAGCTATTCCGGTATCGGGCGAACGCGCGCTCGCGCCGGAGGCGAGGCGGTCCATCCAGAGAAAAAAGGGGGGTGGTCGGGACGAGAGGATTCGAACCTCCGGCCTCCTGCTCCCGAAGCAGGCGCACTACCAGGCTGTGCTACGTCCCGAAACCTGGCTCGAAATCAATCGAGGGCCGGCATATAGCGGGGTCCGCGCGGCGGGGCAAGCCACCCAGCCGCCGAAATGCGATGCAGGAATGAAGGGTAAGACATGGATCGAGTATGGCTCGGCATCGGCGGCATCTATGGGCTGACGGGCGTGATGATGGCGGCGCTTGCTGCCCATGCCCTGCCGGGGCGCCTCTCTCCCGCCAATCTCGGATTCGTCCATACCGCCATCGAGATGCAGATGTGGCATGCGCTGGCGCTGGTCGGCTGTGGCGCGCTTGCCCGCCTCCGCCCCGGCCGCGCTGTCACGCTGGCAGGCAGCGGCTTCGCCCTTGGCACCCTGCTCTTCTGCACAGCGGTGTACGCCCTCGCCCTCGGCGGGGTCGAGCTGCCGGCCGTTGCCCCCTCAGGCGGCTTCCTCACCATGGCCGGCTGGGCTGCGCTCGCCAGCCTCGCCTTCCGTCGCGGCTGACTCGGGCCCCGGCAGACGCACGCGGCTCACGGCCTCGATCACCATGTCGCGGAGGGACAGGGGACGTGGCGTTGCGGCCTCCCGTTCGACGGCGGGCAGATCGGCTCTGCCGCCGGAGACGATGGGAACGTCGGGCAGCCGTTGCGATAGGCGCCGCCGCATATAGCGCAGGTACGGCGGGTCGCCGGCGGTCTCGAGGCCCACGATACACAGCAGGGCCACACCGGTCGTTTCCAGGGTGGCGATGCCGGCGCGGGAGACCGCCCCATAGCTCACCACCCTCACGGCAAAGCCGTGCTTGCGGAGGAGCTGCGCCAGCATCGCCGTCGGCATATCGTCGAGCGGACCGCGGCCGGCGATGCAGAGGGCGAGGGGCGGCGCCGCCTGGCTTGCCACCTCCGGCGGCAGGGCTACTTCCGGCGCTGGTTCCTTGACAACCTGCCGGCCGGGCCGTTCCACCCCGGCCACTTCCACCTCGCGCACGCGGAGGCGGTGCGGCGGGTCGACGTCGTCATAGCCGTCGAGCTCTTCGATGAGGCCGAGGAGATCCTCGCGCAGCCGCGCCACCTGGGCGTCCGACAGAGCGCCGCGCCGGATGTCTCCGGCGGCAAGGTCGAGACCGGGCAGCGCCACGCCATCATAATAGGCGCTGAGCGACCGGCTCTGCAGCAGCTGCTCCGCCTGCTCCTGCACCTCGTCCGGGTCATGCGCCAGCAGGCGCTGGTAGAAGGTTTCGACAGGCGTGAGCGCGGGCCTGTCCCCCAGCAGCACGTCGAAAAATTCCAGCCGTTTCACATGGCGTCCGACGACGACGAGGCAGAGCGTCATCGGCGTCGACAGGATCAGGCCGATCGGACCCCAGAGCCATCCCCAGAAGACGGCGACGACCAGCACGGCGACCGGCGAGAGCCCGGTGGTGCTGCCATAGGTCATGGGTTCCACGATCTGGCTGGTGATCCCTTCCACCACCACGAAGAGGACGAGGGTGGAGATGGCAAGGCCCCAATGCGGGTCCACGGCCGCGGCGAGCGCCACCGGCAGCAGGGCCGAAATGAGCGAGCCGATATAGGGCACGAAGCGCATCAGCATGCCGATGACGCCCCAGAGGATGGGGTTGGGCAGACCGAGGAAGGTGAGGCCGAGGCAGATGACGACGCCGAAGCCGGCATTGATGCCGGTCTGCATCAGAAAGTAGCGGGACAGCCTGCGGCCGGCATCGTCGATCGCGAGCGTCGTCCGGTGCAGGTCGCTCGAGCCGAAAAGACGGATCAGCCGGTCGCGCAGATCCTCCTTTTGCAGCAGAAAGAAGATGGCGAAGACGATGACGATGCCGATGGTCTCGATCGGCTGAAGGACCGGGGCGAGCAGGCTCTGCGCCAGCGACCAGGCGGAGGGCGGCGGGGATTCCAGCGTCACCGGCACGACATTGGCCGCGGCCGCCCCAGGGCTCGGCTTGGGCGCCGCTGGTCCACCGGCCACGTGCCCGGGCGGTCCCGCGACATGGCCGAGATGGCTCATCACCGCGGCGATCTGGCCGTTGACGACGCTCCGCACCGCGTCGAACTTGCGCAGGATCGTCGCCTGGTAGTTGGAGAGATTGCCGGCGAGATCGGCGATCTGCGTGCCGATCAGCGCCCCGATGAGCAGAATGACGACGAGGGCGAATAGAACGGAGAGCAGCACCGCCGCGACCTTCGGCAGGTGCAGGCGGCGCAGCAGGCCGACGACGGGACCGAGGACGAAGCTCAGCAGCACGGCGAGGGTGATCGGGATCAGCACGGTCTTGGCGAGGTAGAGCGCAGCCACCACGACGACCGAGACGAGCAGGATGAGCAGGCCTTGCGGCCGCGGCGCCTCGCTCGCGGGAACGCCGGCGCCGGGCAGCATGGTGGTTTCCGCGGTCTCGGCCATGGTCGCGCCTTTCTGCCCTGCGCCAGGCATGTCACCCCCGGCCGCTCGCATATAGGCCGAGACGGCCGCGACAGAAGACGGTGCGTCGATCACGCCCGCGCTGGGAGCTGCCGATCAGCCGGAGGTCTCAGTCCGGCCAGGTAATGGTCTCAGCCACGGCGCCGGCGCGAGGGATCGGCCGGACTCCGCAGATCCCAGAAGGGACGGCGTGATTCCATGAGCGCATCGCCCCGCCCGATGCCCATGTCAGACCAGAAACGATCGTCGAGGGTTGCGAGCTCCCGCCGTTCCGCCATGGTTTTGAGAATGCGGCGCAAGAGCCCGCGCGGCCAGACGATTCGCCGGCGGCTCGTGCCCGCCCGGGCCGGTTGCGTTATCGAGGAAGACAGAGTAGCGTTATCTATGTTTTCCATGGAAACGAATAACAGTACTCAGCGCGTTACTCAATACCTGAGGGATCTCGCGATCGCCGGCGCCCCCGGAACGCGGCTGCCTTCGGTGCGTGAGGTGATGCGTGCCTATGGAGTAAGCCCGGTAACGGTGCAGCGAGCGATCGATACCCTAGTACAGGCGGGGCTCATCGAAGCGCGCCCAGGCCAGGGCACCTTTGTGCGTGAACCGCAGGGCGCGGCCCCCCGCACCGATGTCGACTACGCCTGGCAAAGCCTTGCCCTCGGCTCACCCCGCGCGGTGGCCGACGGACTGAATGCCCTGCTGCGCATGCCGGCGCCGGAGGCTATGGCGCTGAACCTCGGCTATCTGCCGGAAGAGAGCCTGCCGCTCACCCAGTTGGCCGCCGCCGGAGCCCGTGCGCTCCGCCGCCCGGGCGTCTGGGCGCGCGTGCCGATCGAAGGGCTGGAGGCCCTGCGTGCCTGGTTTGCTTCCCAGGCGGGGGAAGCTTTCGGTCCGGGCGAGGTGACCATCTGCCCCGGAACCCAGGCCGCCAACGCCGCCGCTTTCCGCGCCCTTGCCCAGGCCGGGGACCCGGTATTGATCGAGAGCCCGAGCTATACCGGCGCTATCGCCGCGGCCGTCGCCGCCGGGCTGCGGCTCATCCCCGTGCCGACCGACGCCGAAGGCGTGCGGCCCGAACTGCTGGAGGAAGCCTTCGCCCGCACCGGCGCGCGGCTCTTCTATTGCCAACCGACCTTCGCCAACCCGACCGGGGCCGTGCTGTCCCCTGCGCGCCGCCAGGCCGTGCTCGACATCCTCGGCCGCGCAGGCGCCTTTCTCATCGAGGACGACTGGGCGCGGGACTTCGCTCTCGAAGGAGACCCGCCACCGCCGCTCGCCCAGGACGACGCGCATGGCCACGTCATCTATATCCGCTCGCTCACCAAGAGCGCGGCACCTGGCCTCCGCATCGGCGCCATCTGCGCGCGCGGCGCGGCGCTGGAGCGGCTGCGCATGGCGCGCCTCGTCGATGATTTCTCCGTCCCCGGTCTGATGCAGGAGACGGCATTGCAACTCGTGACCGCGCCGGGCTGGCCTCGCCATCTCAAGGCGCTGCGGGCGGAATTGCGGCACCGGCGCGATCTGCTGGCCGCGGCCGTTACAGCACGGCTGGGCGCCCATTGCCTGCGGCAGATTCCGGCCGGCGGCCTGCATCTGTGGATGAGCCTGCCCGCGGGCCTTTCCGATCTCGACATTGCCCGCAGGGCCGCGGCCGCCGGTGTGCTGGTGGGGGCGGGCCGGCACTGGTTCCCAGCCGAAGCCCCAGCCCCTTTCCTGCGGCTGAGCTTCGCCGGCGCTCGGCCGGACTGGGTGGACGCGGCGGCAGACCGGTTGGCGGCGCTCATTGCGGACGCGACATAGCACCCGCGGTGGACAGGGAGACGGTGGTTCCAGATTTCTCAAAAGCGCCGCGAATAGCGTCTGGCCTTGACCGCGCCATTCGCGTCATGATCGAACTGACGCGGTTCTTGGAATCCACGATGAGCCCGGAACGGCAACCGCAACTGATGAGGACTCCTTGGCGCCGTCCGACGCTCCGCGTCCCGCACCCGCTGCACCACCGCCCGCGAAACGGTCCCGTTTGTCGCGCTTCATCGGCAACGTTCTGCGGCTCGCCTCCTTTCTCGTTGCGGCAGCAATCGTCTACGTCTTCTATACCCAGTGGAATCGCTGGGAGGGCGAACAGCGCTATCAGACCACGACCGATGCCTATCTGCAGACCAATCTGACGCCCCTCGCCGCGCAGGTTCCCGGCTATGTCGCTCGTGTTCCCGTGCAGGATTACGCAACCGTCACGGCGGGCCAGCTCATCGCCCAGATCGATGACCGGGACTATCGGGCGCGCGTGGCCCAAGCAGAAGCTGGCATCCAAGGCGCCGAGGCCGCGATTGCGGAACTCGTCGCCCGCCGCCCGTTGCTGGCTGCCAATCTCGCTGCCGCCCAGGCGGTCGTCGCCGGCACGCGCGCGCGCCTCGCGCAAAGCGGGCGGGACGTTGCGCGCCAGCGCCAGCTGCTCCGCTCCGGATCCTCGTCTCAGGCCGACATGGAAAAGACGGGCACGGCCAATGCCGAACTTGCCGCCCAGCTGCAGCAGAATCAGGCCGAGGCCGACGCCGTCACCCAGCAGCTCCATCTGCTCGACGTGCAGCAGAAGCAGGCGGAAGCGACGCTCGCGGCGCAGCGCGCCGCCCTCAGCCTGGCGCAGATCAATCTCGGCTATACCCGCATCACCGCGCCGACCGCGGGCGCCATCGGCAAGCGCCAGGTTTTGCCCGGGCAATATGTCGCGCCGGGCACACAGATCACCACCCTCGCGGAACTGCCGCTCGTCTGGGTCAGCGCCAACTACAAGGAGACCCAGCTGACCCATGTCGTCGTGGGTGATACGGCGACCATCACGGTGGATAGTTTTCCGGACCACCTGCTGCACGGTCGGGTGATCGCCATCTCCCCAGCCTCCGGCTCCGAACTCGCGCTGCTGCCGCCCGACAATGCGACCGGCAATTTCACGAAGATCGTGCAACGCATTACCGTCAAGATCGCGATCACCGATGCGGATGGCCTGGCTGACAGGCTACGCGCCGGCATGTCGGCGATCCCGACGATCGACACCCACTCGGTCGCCGCCGGCTCATGAGCGGCGCCGCGCTTGCCACCGCGCCACCGGCACCGCCCGCCGAGATGCCAGTGCCTTGGCTCGGACTGCTTGCGGTCCTGCTCGGCACCTTCATCTCGACCCTGACGGGCCGACTCTCGACCTTCGGTCTCGCCGATGTCGAGGGCGCGATTCACGCCGCCTTCGATCAAGGCGCCTGGATCACCACCGCCTTCACGGTGGCGCAGATGCTGATCACGCCCATCGCCGTCTGGATCGGCAGCATCTTCGGGCCGCGCCGAATCCTCATCGTCGCGGCCCTCGTCTTCGCGCTCGCCTCAGCGGTCATTCCGTTGTCGCAGAATCTGCCGACAATGCTGACGCTGATGTTCATCTCGGGTCTCGGCTCGGGCTGCTTCATCCCGCTGACCTTGAGCTACATCCTGCGCAACATGCCGCTCAGGCTGTGGGCCTATGGCGTGGTACTCTATGCGCTCAACCTCGAACTATCGCTCAACATCTCTGCCTCGCTCGAGGGATGGTACGTCGATCACCTCTCCTGGCATTGGATCTTCTGGCAGAACGTGCCGCTCGCCCTCGGCATGGCCTGCTGCCTCCATTTCGGGGTGCGCTACCAACCGCCGCCACCCACGCCCATTCATCGCGATCCCTTCGGCCTCGCGGCCTGCGGCCTCGGCCTCGCGCTGCTCTACGCCGCACTCGACCAGGGCAACCGGCTTGATTGGACAAGCTCCGGCCTGATCTGGGGCCTCGCTCTCGCCGGTGTCTTCATGCTCGTGGCCTTCGTCGTGCACGAAAAGATGGCGGCGTTTCCCTGGCTCGACTTCACCGTGCTCATCCGGAAACCGATGCCCTATCTGCTGCTGATGATCGGGCTGCTGCGCTTGACGATTCTCTCCACCGCCTTCCTCATTCCCTACTTCCTCGGCGGCGTCCGTGGCTTCCGCGCCTTGCAGGTGGGCGACACGCTGATCTGGATCGCCATCCCGCAGCTCGTCATCTGCCCCGTCGCGGCCTTTATGCTGCGCCGCGCCGATCCGCGCATCCTCTCGTCCCTCGGTCTCTGCCTCGTCGGTGCCGCCTGCCTCATGGTGGCCAATACGCTGACCCCGAGCTGGGGCTCAGACCAGTTCCTCCTGTCGCAACTGTTGCAGGCCGTCGGCCAGAGCTTCGCCCTCTCCGGCATCATCTTCAACGGCGTGCTCAATCTGCGCCCGCAGGATGCGCTGTCCTTCGGCGCCTTGCTGCAGATCGCGCGCCTCTTCGGCGGCGAGGTCGGGCAGGCCTTCGTCTCGACCACAGCCCGGCTGCGCGAACAGCGCGCCTCCAACCTCATCGGCCAGCACCTGCAGGCCGGTGCGCAAGACGTGAACGATCGTCTGTCCGTCTATGCCCATCTCATCCAGCAACACGGTGGCCAGGGTGGGGCGGCCCCCGAACTGCTCGCCCGCATCGTGCGGCTGCAGGCGACGACGCAGGCGACGATCGACGTCTTCGTGGCGGTCGCCGCCTGCGCCGCCCTCGGCCTGTTCGTGATGATCGTGCTGCTGCCGGCGCCACCGCGCACGCCGGCCTCCCACCGGCCACTCTTTCGCAAGGCATCCGCCGGATGAGCCGCTTCCGCTCAGCCGCGCTACTGCTGGCCACGGCGCTGACCGCCTGCACGCTCGGTCCCGATTATCACCCCCCGGTGCCGCCGCAGGGGGCTACGGCACCGCTCACGCCGAACGACACCACGATTGTCAGTGCATCTCCCCTACCGACGGGCTGGTGGCGGCTGTATGACGATCCGCGCCTTGATGCGCTGGTCGAACAGGCCTTCGCCGCCAATGACGATCTCCGTGTCGCGGAAGCCAATATCGCCGCTGCCCGTGCGATCTTCGAAGGCGCCCGCGCGCTGCAACTGCCGCAGACGGCGATCTCCGGCAGCGGAACCTATGGCCGCAGTTCCACCCTTGACACCATTCTCGAAACCGAGGGCCACCAGCCGCAGGATACCTGGCTGTTCGACGCGACCTTCGACGTGTCCTACGAGATCGACCTCTTCGGCCATGTCCGCCGCTCCGTCGAAGCGGCGCGGGACAATGCCGAGGCCGTCGCTGCCGCGCGCGATGGCTTGCGCGCAACGATCGCGGCGGAGACCACGCGTGCCTATGCTTCGGTCTGCGCCCTCGGGCTGCAGCTCTCGGTCGCGCAGCATTCGCTCGACGTCTCCCAGAACGAATTGCGCATCGTCGAAAATCGCCGGATCGCAGGCGCTGGCACGGATTTCGACGTCGTGCGCTCAAAGACCCTGGTCGCGCAGGTGCAGGCCATCCTGCCGCCGCTGGAAGGCCAGCGGCAGGCCGCTCTCCTCGAACTCACCGCTCTGCTCGGCCGCACCCCGGCCGAGGCGCCGCGCGACGTGCTCGCCTGCGTGACGCCGCCGCAGCTTTCCGAGCCCGTGCCGGTGGGCGATGGCGCCGCCCTGTTGCGCCGCCGGCCCGACATCCGCGAAGCCGACCGCAAGCTGGCGACGGCCCTCGCCGAGATCGGCGTCGCCAAGGCCGATCTCTTTCCGCGCGTCACCCTCACCGGCTTCTATGGCGGGGCCAGCAATCAGATCACGCTGCTCGGTTCCAATTCCGGCCTGACCTGGGGAGTGGGACCCGCCATCAGCTGGAGCTTCCCGAACCTCGCCGGGCCGCTGGCGAAGCTCGCGCAAAGCCGCGCCGTCGCGCGCGGCGCGCTCGCGCAATATGACGCTACGGTGCTGACGGCGCTGAAGGAGACGGCCCAGGCCCTCGCCGCCTATCAGGCCGAGTTGCAGCATCATGCGGCGCTCGCGGAGGCGGCGTCGGAGGCCGGGCAGGCGCTGACGATCGCGCAAGCCCAGTATCTGGCGGGGGGCATCAGTCATCTCGACCTGCTGACGACGGAACAGACCAAGGTCTCGGCGGATCAGGCGGTCGCGGCCTCGGATGCGGCGCTGATCCAGGACCAGATCGGGCTCTTCAAGGCGCTCGGCGGCGGCTGGGAACCGGTGCCGCCGCCTGCCTGATCCCGAGCAGGTTACAGCAGGGTTAGAAAATGTTCTTGCCTTGTTCCTGTTTTATTCGCTAGCCTGACGGCGTTCTCACAACGAGGTTCACGTCATGCTTGATCCTTCGCTGCGTCCCGCCGAAGACCAGGAAGTCGTCCAGGAACTCGCCTTCGTACTGCGGAGCTGGCCCGGGGCGCGCGGTCGCCGCCGCAAGGATGAGCAGCTCGCCCGCATCACGGCCGAGCGGCTCGTCGACTATCTCCACCTGTCCGGCTTCGAACTGCTGCGCCGCCCGCAGGTCGCGATGGACATGACCTATGTGGGCCGCGCCGGCGGGTGAAGGCCGCGGCCAGCCGGGTTCAGCCGGCTGGCCATTCCTCCACCGTTTCGCGCAGCAGCGCGAGATCCGCCGGACGGGACAGGCGATGATCGCCGTCCTTGATCAAGGTGACACGAACATCCGTCGCGGCCAGCCGCTCCGCCAGTGACACGGCGGTCTGCCAGGGCACGTCCGCATCCCGTTGGCCCTGCAGCAGCCGTACAGGACAGGTCAGCGGAATCTCGGCCTCCATGAGGAGGTGCCGGCGCCCATCTTCGATCAGGCGCCGCGTGATCGGCAGAGGCTCGCCGTAGTCGCTCGGGGCGTAGAGCACGCCACGGGACATGAGCTCGGCCCGATGGGCTTCCGGCATGGGTTGCCAGATCAAGGTTTCGGTGAAGTCAGGCGCGGCGGCGATGCCGACGAAGCCCTCCACCCGCGTGGCCCGCGCGAGCGCGACCCTGAGACCGATCCAGCCGCCCATGGAGGAGCCGATGAGAAGCAGCGGTCCCTCCGTCGTCGCATCGATCACCGCCAGCGCATCCTCGGTCCACTGACCGATCGTGCCGTCCTCAAAGCGGCCGCCGCTCACGCCATGGCCGGAATAGTCGAGGCGCAGGAGGGAACGCCCCATTTCCCGCGCCCAATCGGCCAGGAAGAGGGCCTTGCTGCCCTCCATGTCGCTCTTGAAGCCCGGCAGGAACACCACGGTCGGCCCCGCGCCAGTGTGGCGCTTCCACGCAAGGTCCACGCCGTCGGCACGCGTTACGCGCCCGCTCTGCTCCGTCATTCCGCCATCTCCTCGTCCCCGGCGCGCGGCGCCTCGGCGCCCTCGACCTCGCCTTCGCGCTCGGCGCTCAGCCGGTCGACACGCCGGCCATCCATGGCCAGGACTTCGAAACGCCAGCCGCCGAAAACGATGCGGTCACCTACCTGGGGCACGCGGCGCAGCAAAGCGAGCACCAAACCACCCGCGGTGTGATAGGTGCCGCGGGACGGCACGTCGGTAAGGGACAGCTTCTCCATCAGCTCGTCGAGCGGCATGAGGCCGTCGAGCTGGAAGCTCGTTTCTTCCGTCTCTTCGGCCTCGGGGCCGCCATGCTCGGCGACGTTTTCGTCCACTTCGCCGACGATCGCCTCCAACATGTCGGCCGCGGTGATCAGCCCTTCGAAGCTGCCGTATTCGTCGATGACGAAGGCCATGCCGTTGCCGTCCCCCTTCAGCCGCTCGAAGGCGTCGAGCGCGCTGATCGCATCGGGCACGATCATCGGCTGCAGGATGGCGGCGTCGAGGTTGAGGGGAGCGCCTCCCAGCATCTGCCCCAGCAGCTTCTTCGCCTGAACGATGCCGATGGCATTGTCGATCGAACCATCGCCCACCACGAAGCGAGAATGCTGCTGCGTCTGCAGCTTGGCGATCATGTCCTCCTTCGGCCCGCTGCGGTCGATCCAGGCGATTTCCGTCCGCGGCGTCATGATGGCGCGCACTGGCTTGTCGGCGAGGCGGAGAATGCGCTCAATCATCAGCTTCTCCTCGCTCTCGAGCACACCGGATTGGGTGCTTTCGGCGAGAAGCGCGCGCAGCTCCTCTTCGCTCGGCACCTCCGGGCGGCTGCCCGAGACGCCGAAGAAGCGGAGGATCCCGGCCGAGGTCTTGCTGAGCAGCCAGACGGCCGGCGTCGCGAACCGGGCGATGACGGTGAGCATGGGCGCGGCACGCGCCGCCACCATCTCCGGCCGGCGGAGTGCGAGCTGCTTGGGCACCAATTCGCCCAGCACCATGGTGAGGAAGGTGATGAGCACCACGGTGAGGAAGAAGGCCGCGGCATGGGCGAGCCCCGTGGGCACTCCGAGATGCTGCAGCGCCAGCTCCACGTCTCCGGTAATGCGCTCGCCGCTGAACATGCCGGTGATGACGCTGACGAGGGTGATCCCGACCTGCACCGTCGGCAGAAAGACGCTGGGGTTGTCGGCCAGCCGGCGGGCGACGGTCGCCCCCGCGACACCCTTGCGCTCGAGCACGGCAAGCCGGGCCCGGCGCGCCGAGACGAGTGCCAATTCGCTGCAGGCGAACAGTCCGTTGATCAAAATCAGCACCAGAATGCCGATGCTTTCGAACCAGATCTCCACGCCTTGCCGGCCTCCTCTGTCGCGGCCATGAATGGACACGCGCAATCCCATGGTAGCGCAGGTGCAAAAGGCCTGCTCCACCCGATCTTCCTATAACATCCAGGCGGCCCTGGCTTCCCCAGGAAGGTCCGGCGGCCCGGAGATCAACTGTCGAGGATGAGGATGTCGATGCGAACGCCCCCGCCCCTGGTTCTGCTGCTCGGCCTGCTCGGCCTCATACCCTTCCTGGTCGCCGCCTACCTCGCCTGCGCCTGGCCTCGCCCGGCCGATCTGCGGCCGCTGACCGCCCTCATCGGCTATGGCGCCGTCATCCTCTCCTTCCTCGGCGCCGTGCATTGGGGCTTCGCGCTCGCCGAGCCGCCGGCCTCCCTCGCGGGCCTTGCGCCACCGCCCACCAGCCGCGACCCGGCGCACAAGCCCCGCCTCGTGCTGGGAGTCGTACCGGCGCTCGTCGGTTGGGTCGCGATTTTGGTGAATGCGTTGCTGCCGTCCCCGGCGATCGCCCTCTGCATTCTCATCGCTGGTTTCCTGGCGACGAATGTGGCGGAGCATGACGGCTATCGCCGCGGCTGGGTGCCGGCGCGCTACATCTGGCTGCGCTGGGTGCTGACTGTGATCGTCGTCGCTCTGCTCACCACCACGCTCGTGGTCAAACTGTCGGGAGGCAGAATCACCTTCTAAGCATTTGATTTTGCTTTATGTCACAGTTCTGCCGCAAATTGTGATCGAGCCTTTGGCTCCGTTCGGTGGCGATTATGGCGCAAATGTGTCTTAATTAGGCCGCGATCACGACGAAAGCGGAGCAAGATGATGTTCTTCAAGGTCTCATCGGCCACTTCGAAAACGACCGCGGCAAAGACGGTCCCTGCTGCGATGGAACCCGCGGAACGCGATTGGACAACACAGACGGGCTTCGGCGGCTTCGAGACCTTCGGACGTTCGGGGCTGGACATCGGCGGCCTGCACCGGGACCAGCAGTGGGTCGGCGCCTGGGGCGGCCGCTGCTGAGGCAGGTTTTTCTCGCGGCGGCTTGACGGCGCCGCCGCAACACTTCTCAACGGGCTTCCCTGATGCGAGGGCGGCCCATTGAACGATTTCCCCACGAACCATCCGGCGGCAGCCGATCTCGACCCTGAGGACTGGGAGGCGTTCCGCGCCCTCGGCCACCGGATGCTCGACGACATGCTGGACCATCTGCGGGACGTGCGGCAGCGCCCGGTGTGGCAACCCCTTCCGGCAGACATTCGCGCGGGCTTCCGCGCGCCGCTTCCTGTCACCGGCGACGATCCTGCCGCCGTCTATGAGCGATTTCGCGACACCATCCTCCCCTATGCCACCGGCAATACGCATCCCCGCTTCGTCGGCTGGGTGCATGGCGGCGGCACGCCGCTCGGCATGCTGGCCGAAATGCTCGCGGGCGGCCTCAACGCCAATCTCGGCGGCCGCGATCACGCACCGATCGAGGCCGAACGTCAGGTGATCCGCTGGGCCGCAACCGCCTTCGGGCTGCCCGAAAGCGCGAGCGGCCTGCTCGTCACCGGCAGTTCCATGGCGAACTTCATCGCCGTTCTCATGGCGCGCCAGGCGGCCCTCGGGCCGGAGAGCCGGGTGCAGGGCGTGGGGGCGGCGCGTCTCACCGCCTATGCCAGCACCGGCGTGCATCGCTGCGTGCCCGATGCGCTCGACATGGCGGGCCTCGGTAGTGCCGCGCTCCGCCGCATTCCCGTGGATTCGGATTTCCGTATGGATCCCAAGGCCCTCGCCCGCACCATCGCAGAAGATCGGGCGGCCGGCTTCACCCCGTTCCTTCTCGTCGGCTCGGCGGGCTCCGTCGATGTCGGTGCCTTCGACGATCTGGCGGCGCTGGCCGACATCGCGGCCGCAGAAGGCCTCTGGTTTCATGTCGATGGCGCCTTCGGCGCGCTGGCCGCCCTCTCCCCGAGCCTCGCCCCGCGGGTTGCCGGCGTGGAACGGGCCCGGTCCATCGCTTTCGATTTCCATAAATGGGCGCAGGCGCCCTATGACGCCGGCTGCATCCTGGTACGCGACCAGCAGGACCAGATCGCGACCTTCGCCTCCGACGCCGCCTATCTCTCGGCGAGCGCCCGCGGGCTCGCCGCCAATGCGCCCTGGCCCTGCGATCTCGGGCCCGATCTCTCGCGCGGCTTCCGCGCCCTCAAGCTCTGGTTCGCCCTGCAGAGCTTCGGCGCTGCACGGCTGGGCGCGGTGGCCGATGCCACCTGCGCCGTCGCCCACCATCTCGCCGCCCGCATCGACTCGACGCCAGCACTCGAGCGTTTGGCCCCGGTGCCGCTCAACATCGTGTGCTTCCGCCATCGCGGTCCGGCCGCGGATCTCGACCAGTTCAATGCGGAGATCGTAGCCGACATCCAGGAGGCGGGTCTCGCCGCGCCCTCCACCACCCGCATCGGCGGCGCTCTCGCGATCCGCGCCGCTTTCGTCAATCATCGCGCCCGGCCAGAGGATGCCGATGCCCTCGTCCAGGCGGTGCTGGACGCGGGGCGCGCCAGGATTGGAAAAGCCGGCTAAGATGGCGGCACGGATGAAGAGGACGAGGCTATGAGCGAGCATCCCCTGATCGGGCAACTCAAGGCGGCGCGCGTGGTGCCTGTCGTACGGATGAAGAACGCGGCCCATGCCGCGACCGCCGTGCGCTGGCTCTATGACGCCGGCCTGCGGATCTTCGAGATCACCATGACCATTCCGGATGCGCCCGCGCTGATCCGGGAACTTTCCTCGGATCCAGCGCTTCTCGTTGGTGCCGGCACGGTGCCGGATGCGGAGACCGCGGATACCTGCCTGCGCGCCGGCGCCCGCTTCGTCGTCTCGCCCTGGGTCGATCCCGATCTTGTGGCCCCCTGCCGCGCGGCCGGCGCCGTGTTGATGTCGGGCGCCACCACCCCCACCGAAGTGCGCGCGGCGCTCAAGGCCGGCGCCCATGTGGTGAAGGTCTTCCCCGCGGCCTCGGCCGGCGGCCCGGGCCATGTGAAGGCGCTCGCGAGCGTCTTCCCCGGTGTCACCTTCTGCCCCACGGGCGGGGTCGATCCCAGCAATCTTGGCGCCTATCTCAAGGCGGGCGCGGCCTTCGTCGGCATGGGCGGCAAGCTCGTCGACGAAAGCCTGGTTGCGGCCGGGGACCAGGCGGCGGTGACGGCGGTGGCGCAGCAGATTCTCGCCACGGCCTGAGCACGGAAGGATCAGGGGATGGCGGCCGACCTCATCTGCATCGGAGAGCCTCTGCTGGAATTCGTCCAGCAGCCGCCGCTCCCGGACGGCCGCATTCTCTATGCCCAGGGCTTCGGGGGGGACAGCGCCATCGTCGCCGTCGCCGCCGCCCGCCAGGGCGCGAAGACGGGCTATGTCTCGGTGATCGGCCAGGATGCCGCGGGTGACACGCTGACTGGCCTCTGGGCCGAAGAGGGCATCGAAGCCACCCATGTCCGCCGTTCCGCGAGCCATCCCACGGGTCTCTACTTCGTCACCCTGTCCCCCGAGGGACCGCGGGTGAGCGACCGGCGCCCGGGCTCGGCCGCGAGCACGCTGACGCCGGCCGACATTCCCGAGAAGGCCATCGCCGCCGCCCGCATCGTCTTCGCGAGTGGCATCAGCCTCGGTCTGTCGGACAGTGCGGCCGATGCCGTCTTCCACGCCTTCGCCACCGCCCGGCAGCACGGCGTCGCGATCGCTGTCGACACCAGCTACCGCCCCGCGCTGTGGGCGCCGCGCCGGGCCGCCGCCTTGATCCATGCCGCCGTCGGCGAAGCCGACATCGCCATGACGGCGCTCGAGGATGCCGCGGCGTTGACCGGTCTGACAGATCCCGATGCGATCCTCGATTTCTACCTCGGCCTCGGCCCCGGCCTCGTCATGCTGAAGATGGGCTTGGAGGGCGTCTTTCTCGCCACGCCCGAGATGCGGATGCGCATCAATGCTTTCCCCGCCGCCGCCGTGGACATGACGGGCGCCGGCGAGACCTTCTGCGGCGCGGCCCTGGCGCGGCTGCTGGCCGGCGACCCGCCGGACGACGCCGGGCATTACGCGGCCGTCGCCTCCGCCATTTCGACCACGAGCTATGGTGCGATCGCACCCATTCCACGCACCCCGGAGATCTGGGCCGCCATGGCGATGCGCAACCGATGAGCCTCACCCCCACCCATCATCCGATCATCATCGGCGGTGTCGAGACGCCGCTGCCGCTCGTCGCCCTGAACGAGAGCATCGCCATCGCCCTGCTGATGGTGATCGATCAAGGGATCGCCTTCGGTGAACGCGCGGGCCGAGCACTCGCCGAGATCGCAAGGCCGCTGGCACCGGAGATTGTTGTGGGGGCTGCGACCCTCGGAATCCCCGTGGCGATGGAAGTGAGCCGCGCGCTCGGCCTTGATGACTACGTGATCCTGCAGAAGTCGCCCAAGATCCATCTCGCGGATGCCCTGCGCGAAAGCGTCAAATCCATCACCTCGCATGGCGAACAAGCACTGATGCTGGACCGCCGCTCGGTGCCTTTGCTCGAAGGCCGGCGCGTCTTCCTGGTCGATGACGTCGCATCGACGGGGTCGAGCCTCGCCGCCATGCTGCGGCTGCTGCGCCGCGCGGGCGCCGAGATCGCCGGTATCGGCGTAATCCTGACCGAGGGTCACGACTGGAAGGGCGCTCTCGGCGAAGATGCGGCGCTGCTCCGCGGCCTCGCCCATATTCCCGTCTATCGCATCGAGAACGGCGCGGCCGCGCCGATCCCGGAAACGCTGTAAAGCCATTATCAGCGCAATGGTCGGGCGGGCTGAAGCCTACCCTATGGCCTTCGGTCCACTCAATCGGCCAGTATGTCTTTAACCGATGGCTTAGCAACATGAATGCTAAGCTGCGCGACGGGACGAGGAGGAGTTTCCGTGAAGTGGAAGGATCGTACGATCGACGAGATCGCCGAGATGATTTGCATCCCGCAAGGGAGAGAGGAAACTTCATTCTTTCCTTACCGCAGCAGCTACTACATCACGCGTTTCTTCCGCGATGCCGACACGGATTATGCCCACGACGGCTCAAGCCGAGCATCCTGGGCTGCCGAGACGCTCAAGAAGATTTTGGAAGAGCCGCACCCAGATAACCATACGCCGCCCGAAACTTTCTGTCGCGTCATCCGCGCCCTCATGGATCCTGAGGAGGCGACGAATGAAGGGCAAGACCGGCTAGGAGCGTTAAAAGCCCTCAATACGGCGCTCGCTCGGGAGGGATTCGAGGCCTTCTACGCTGAAGACAAGCAGTGCTACATCAGGCACATTGGCACGAAGAAGGTGGCAGGGATGTCGATAAGTCCGCACCGTCCCTTCTCAGCCGCCGAGGTAATGCGAAGCGCGCAGCTCGCTGCCTACCTGGATAAGTGCTCCGAGGACGAGCTGATCGAGAAAGTGCTTCTTCCGATGCTACGCCAGGCTGGCTTTCATCGCATTACAGCGGGGGGACATAAGGACAAGTCGAATGAGTTCGGCAAAGACATTTGGATGCGCTACCAACTGCCCACGCAGCATTACCTATACTTCGGTATCCAAGCCAAAAAGGGAAAGCTCGACTCTTCTGGAGTATCGAAAGGCACGAACGCAAACATTGCAGAAATCTACAATCAAGCATTAATGATGTTGGCGCATGAAATTTTCGACCCGGAGACCAACCGGAAAGTATTGGTGGATCATGCCTTCATCGTGGCCGGCGGCGAAATCACAAAGGCGGCGCAGCAACTCCTTGCTGGCATGCTAGATGCGACGAAGCGCAGCCAGATCATGTTCATGGACAGGAATGACATACTCAACTTGTTTATCGTCCATAATGTGCAGTTACCAGAGGATGCTTTGCCACACCCTCGAACCGACCAAGAAGACGATATCCCCTTTTGAAAGACCGGCTCTCGTCTTCTTCTCGCTTCAAGCGCCCTAAACCGCCTTGTCCGCTTTAAGCATTTCCTTAGTGCAGGCCCGGCGCTTCCTGGCCTGTGCTCGCCACGTATTCCGAATAGCCGCCATCATAGTAGTGCACGCCCTCGGGCGTCAGCTCCAGCACGCGGTTGGAGAGCGCGGCAAGGAAATGCCGGTCATGCGAGACGAAGAGCATGGTCCCTTCGTATTCGGACAGCGCGCGGATCAGCATTTCCTTGGTCGCGATGTCGAGATGGTTCGTCGGCTCGTCAAGCACCAGGAAATTCGGCGGCTCGAACAGCATCAGCGCCATCACCAGCCGGGCCTTCTCGCCGCCCGAGAGCACGCGGCAGCGCTTGTCGATCTCGTCCCCCGAAAAGCCGAAGCCGCCGGCAAGTGCCCGAAGCTGACCCTGGTTGGCACGCGGGAAAGCGGCCTCCAGCGTCTCGAAAATAGTCTTCTCGCCGTCCAGAAGTTCCATCGCGTGCTGCGCGAAATAGCCCATCTTCACGCTGCCGCCGATGCTGACGGAGCCCGCATCCGGCTCGGTTGAGCCCGCCACCAGCTTGAGCAGCGTCGATTTGCCGGCGCCGTTCACGCCGAGCACGCAGCAGCGCTCCTTGCGGCGGATCATCAGGTCAAGCCCGTCATAGATCACGCGATTGCCGTAGCGTTTGTGTACGCCGCGCAGATTGGCGACGTCCTCGCCCGAGCGGGGCGGGCTCGGGAAATCGAAGGCCAGCGTCTGGCGGCGCTTCGGCGGCTCCACGCGGTCGATCTTGTCGAGCTTCTTCACCCGGCTCTGCACCTGCGCCGCATGAGAGGCGCGGGCCTTGAAGCGCTCAATGAAGGCGATTTCCTTGGCGAGCATCGCCTGCTGCCGCTCGAACTGCGCCTGCTGCTGCTTTTCGTTCAGCGCGCGCTGCTGCTCGTAGAATTCGTAGTCGCCGGAATAGACGGTGAGCGTGCCGCCATCGATCTCCATGATCTTGCCGACGACGCGATTCATGAAGGCGCGATCGTGCGAGGTCATGATCAGCGCGCCGTCATAGCCGCGCAGGAACTGCTCCAGCCAGATCAGGCTTTCGAGGTCGAGATGGTTCGAAGGTTCGTCCAGCAGCATGACATCCGGCCGCATGAGCAGGATGCGGGCCAGCGCCACGCGCATCTTCCACCCGCCGGACAGGCGCCCGGCATCGCCGTCCATCATCTCCTGGGAGAAGCCCAGGCCATGCAGCACTTCCCGCGCGCGGGATTCGAGGGCATAGCCGCCCAATTCCTCGAACCGAGCCTGCACCTCGCCAAAACGTTCGAGGATTGCCTCCAACTCGTCGAACCGCTCCGGATCGGCCATGGCGGTTTCGAGTTCAGCCAGCTCCGCGCCGACGGCGCTCACATCCCCCACACCGTCCATCACCTCGGCGACCGCCGAGCGGCCCGCCATCTCGCCCACGTCCTGGCTGAAGAAGCCGATGGAGACGCCGCGCTCAACCAGAACCTGGCCTTCGTCCGGTTCCTCCTCACGGGTGATGAGACGGAAGAGCGTCGTCTTGCCGGCGCCGTTGGGGCCGACGAGGCCGATCTTCTCCCCCTTCTGCAGGGCGGCCGAGGCCTCGACGAAGACGAGCCGCTGCCCGTTCTGCTTGCTGATATTGTCCAGGCGAATCATGGGTCGTCAGGGTCCTCGGGCGGCTACAGCCAGTCGTCCGGCCCTTTACAGCAAGAGGGTGAAGACGGAAACCGCACGGCGGCGAAGGAAGATCGGGCCGGCAGCGGAAAGACCGTAGGCGCGCGCGGCGATGCCCAGTAGTCTCGCCAGGCTGCGCCCTTACGGACCAAGGAAGAACAAAAATGCCGCATGTCATTGTCAAACTGACAACCGGGCGATCGGAACAGCTCAAGCAGGACATCGCGGCTGCGGTGACAGCCGCGGTCGCCACCAGCGCTGGACTGTCGGAAGACCTCGTCTCGGTCAGCATCGAGGAATTCGCGCAGGATGACTGGGCGGAACAGGTCTATCATCCCGACATCACGAACAAGCCCGAGACGCTCTACAAGAAGCCCGGCTACACGCCAGGCTGAGTCAAAACCGGTCTTAATGCCGGCCTCAGAAACGATGACTGCAAGAGAGGAGCCGTCCAATGTCCCCTGAAACCACTGCCGTCGTCCTCATCGAATACCAGAATGATTTCACCTCAGAAGGCGGCGCACTGCATGAGGCGGTGAAGCCCGTCATCCAGAGCACCGGCATGCTGGGCCATACCGCCGCCCTCGTGAAACAGGCGCGCGAGGCCGGCGCGCTCATCGTGCATTCACCGATCAGCTTCGCGCCCGATTATCGCGAGATCAGCCCCGCGCCCTACGGCATCCTCAAGGGCGTGGTGGACACCAAGGCTTTCCGCAAAGGCAGCTGGGGCGCCGAGATCGTCGACGTGCTGGCACCCGAGGAGAGCGATATCGTGATCGAGGGCAAGCGCGGCCTGGATGCCTTCGCCTCCACCAATCTCGATTTCATCCTGCGCGCGCGGGGCATCAAGACCATCGCGCTCGGCGGGTTCCTCACCAATTGCTGTGTCGAATCGACCATGCGCACCGGCTATGAAAAGGGCTTCGACGTGGTGACGCTGACCGACTGCACGGCGACGGTGAGTGAGGAGGCGCAGCGCTTCGCGATCGCGGCGAACTACCCGATGTTCTCCCGCCCCATGACGCATGAGGCTTTCCTCGGCGAACTCACCGGTGCTGCGGCTGCCGCCGACACCTCGCGGGGCTACACGGCGTAAGGCGCACCTTAGTCCGGCTGCGCGCCCATCACCTCTGCAATCATGCGGAAGGAGCGCAGCCGGAGGTTGTGGTCATAGACATCCGAGACGATCATCAGCTCGTCGGCGCCGGTCTGTTCGACAAGGGCGGCCAGCCCTTGCCGCACCGTCTCCCGGCTACCCACCACACTACAGCCCAGCATCCGCATCGCCTGCGCCTTCTCGGCCGGGGACCAATAGGTCTCGATATCCGCGATCGGCGGCTGGCTGAGCCCGCGCTGACCCCGGAAGATATTGGTGAAGGACATCTGCTGCGTCGTCGCCAGCATCCGCGCCTCCGCATCGGTCTCGGCGGCGATCACGTTCACGCCAACCATCGCATAGGGCCGGTCCGACTGCGCCGAGGGTTTGAAACGGCGGCGATAGATCTCCAGCGCCGGCATCAGCAGGTCGGGTGCGAAATGCGAGGCGAAACCGTAAGGCAGGCCGAGTTCGGCGGCGAGCTGCGCGCCGAAGGTGCTGGAGCTCAGAATCCACAGCGGCACCTCGGTCCCCGTCGCTGGCACGGCGAACAGGCGCTGACCTTCCCGTGCCGGGGCCAGATAGGCCTGCAGTTCCAGCACGTCCTGCGGGAAATTGTCTGCATTGGCGAAGGAGCGTCGTAGCGCATAGGCCGTGGTTTGGTCAGTGCCCGGCGCACGGCCGAGGCCGAGATCAATGCGGCCGGGAAAGAGCTGGGCGAGCGTGCCGAACTGCTCGGCAATCACCATCGGCGCATGGTTGGGCAGCATGATGCCGCCGGCGCCGATCCGGATGTGCTGCGTGCCGGCGGCGACATGGGCGATGACGACGGCGGTCGCCGCACTCGCGATGCCCTGCATGTTGTGGTGCTCGGCGACCCAGAAGCGCCGATAGCCCCAGCCTTCGGCATGCGCCGCCAGATCCCGCGCATGGTCGAGAGCAGCGCGCGGCGTGCTGCCTTCGCGCACGCGGACGAGGTCGAGGATGGAGATCGCGGTCATGCCGTCATCCTTCCGGCAGCAGCTTGCCGGGGTTCATGATGCCCTTGGGGTCGAGCGCCAGCTTGAGGCTGCGCATCACGGATAGCGTCTCCGCCCCATGCTCCCGCATCAGGAAGTCGCGCTTGCCGGCGCCCACACCGTGCTCGCCCGAGCAGGAGCCGCCCAAGGAGAGGGTGCGGTCGACGATCGCACGATCCAGCGCCCAGGCGCGCTCCCGGCCGCCCTCCTCCGGCGGCACCAGGATGACGGTGTGGAAATTGCCGTCCCCCACATGGCCCACCATCGGCGCGAGCAGGCCGGAGGCCAGGATGTCCTCCTTCACCCCCAGCACCGCCTCGGCGAGTTTCGAGACCGGCACGATGGTATCGGTGATGAAGGCGCCATAGGCGGGCTTGAGGGCGCGGCAGGCCCAATAGGCATCGTGCCGTGCCTTCCACAGCCGGTTCCGCGCCTCGGGGTCGGTTGCCCAGGCAAAGCCCTGCGCGCCATTCTCGATGGCGATCCCCTCGACGATCTCCGCCTGCTCCCGCACACCGGCCGGCGTGCCGTGGAACTCGAAGAAGAGGCTGGGCAGCGCCTCGAAGCCGGTAAGCTTGGAATAGGCGATGCAGGCTTCCATCTGCACCTCGTCCAGCAGCTCGATGCGCGCGATGGGCACGCCCGCCTGCATCACCTCGATCACCGTCTGCACCGCGGCGGCCAGGCTCTCGAACTGGCAGGTGGCGGAGGAGATCGCTTCCGGAATGCCGTGCAGCTTGAGCTGGATTTCCGTGATGATGCCGAGCGTGCCTTCCGAGCCGATAAAGAGCCGCGTGAGATCATAGCCGGTGGAGGATTTGCGCACGCGGCCACCGGTCTTGATCACCCGGCCATCCGCGAGAACCACGGTGAGGCCGAGGACATTGTCTCGGATGGTGCCGTAGCGCACGGCATTGGTGCCGGAAGCGCGCGTCGCACACATGCCGCCCAGGGAGGCATCGGCGCCCGGATCGATCGGCATGAAGAGGCCCTGATCGCGCAGATATTCGTTGAGTTTGCTGCGCACCACGCCGGCTTCGATGCGGCAGTCCATATCCTCGGCATTCACCTCCAGGATCCGGTCCATACGCGAGAGGTCGATGGTCAGGCCGCCCTGCACGGCATTCACATGCCCTTCAAGCGAGGTGCCGGTGCCGAAGGCGATGACCGGCAGGCCGCGCGCATGCGCCAGGGCGACGAGACGGGAGACCTCTTCCGTCGTCTCGGGGAAGGCCACCACATCCGGCATTCCCGGGGGGAAGGAGCCCTCGCCGTGGCTGTGCTGGTCACGAATACTGTCGCCCGTGCTGATGCGGGAGCCGAGGAAGGTGCTGGCCTCACGGACCAGGCTATCGATGAGGTCTTGGCGCATCCGGCAAGTGTCGCGCAAAGCGCCGAACCTGCCCAGCCGCGCTGATCGCACAGGAGGGAGTTGCCGGAAGCGTAAATGGCGGCGATGATCCCGCCCCATGATCCAAGATCTGGGCCAGGGAGCGGCGACGGCATGAGCAATAATCTGAAATTCTATATCGACGGCGCCTGGGTGGACCCGATCACGCCGAAGACGATCGACGTGATCGATCCCTCGACCGAGGAGGTCTTCACCCAGATCTCGGCGGGTTCCGCGGAAGACATCGACCGCGCCGTCATGGCCGCCCGCCGCGCCTTCGACAGCTTCTCCCGCACCTCGCCGAAAGAACGGCTTGAGCTCATGGAAGCGATCCTCGCCGAATACGACAAGCGGTATGAGGATATCGCGGTCGCTTGCAGCCAGGAGATGGGCGCGCCGCTGGCCTTCGCCCGATCCGCCCAGGCCTGGATCGGCCAAGCCCATCTGCGTGAAATGATCCGGGTGATGAAGGAGTACAAATTCTCCTACATGGAAGGCGACATGAAGATCGTGCGCGAGCCGATCGGCGTCGTCGGCATGATCACGCCCTGGAACTGGCCGCTGAACCAGATCACCTGCAAGGTCGGCCCCGCCATCGCCGCGGGCTGCACCATGGTGCTGAAGCCCTCCGAAATCGCGCCCATTACCGCCGTCATCTTCGCCGAAGCGATGCATGCGGCAGGCGTGCCGAAGGGCGTCTTCAACATGGTGCATGGCGAAGGTGGCGTCGTCGGCGCCGCGCTTTCCTCTCACAAGGATGTGGACATGATGTCCTTCACCGGCTCCACCCGGGCCGGCATCCTGGTGGCCAAGGCGGCGGCCGAGACCGTCAAGCGCGTGCATCAGGAACTCGGCGGCAAGTCGCCGAACATCCTGCTGCCGGAGGCCGATTTCGCCCGCCGCGTGCCGGAGGGCGTCGCGAACATGTTCAGCAACAGCGGCCAGAGCTGCAACGCGCCGTCCCGCATGCTGGTGCCACGGGACCGGCACGAAGAGGTCAAGGAACTCGCGCGCCAAGCCGCCGCCAACTTCACGGTGGGCGATCCGCGCAGTGAGAATTCCAATCTCGGCCCGGTCGTCAGCCGCGTCCAGTTCGACAAGATCCAGAATCTGATCCAGTCCGGCATCGACGAGGGCGCGGAGCTGGTGGCCGGTGGCCCCGGCATGCCGGATGGGCTGACGAAGGGCTACTACGTGCGCCCCACCGTCTTCGCCAATGTGACACCGGAGATGCGCATCGCGAAGGAAGAGATCTTCGGGCCGGTGCTCTCCATCATGCCCTATGACACGGAAGAGGGCGCGATCGCCGAAGCGAACAACACGGAATACGGCCTCGCCGCCTATATCCAGTCCGAAGATCTGGAGAAGGCGCGCCGCGTCGCCTCCCGCATGCGCGCCGGCACGGTGTACATCAATGCGCCGCCCACCAAGATCTCTGCCCCCTTCGGCGGCTTCAAGCAGTCCGGCAATGGGCGCGAATGGTCCCATTGGGGCCTCGACGACTTCACCGAGATCAAAGGCATCGTCGGCTGGGGGGAAGCGGCGGACTGATCGAGACGAGGTTGGCCAAAAGAAAGGGCGCCGTCTGGCGCCCTTTCTTTATTGCTCAACGCTGACGCTCACGCCTTACCGTCGAAAAACTCCCGCACCTTGGCGAAGAAGCCCTCGGATTCCGGGTTGCCCTTAGCGTGGGCCGTCGATTCCTGCTCGAATTCCTCGAGCAATTCGCGCTGGCGCTTGGTCAACTGCTGCGGCGTCTCCACGGCGACCTGGATGTACATGTCGCCCCGCGCGGCAGAGCGCAGGACGGAGAAGCCCTTGCCGCGCAGACGGAACTGCTCGCCCGACTGCGTGCCCGCCGGGATCTTCACCTTGGCGCGCGTGCCATCGATCACCGGCACTTCGATCTCGCCGCCCAGCGCGGCCTGAGAAATCCGCAACGGTACACGGCAGAGAATCGTCGCGCCCTCTCGTTGGAAGATCGCGTGCGGCCGGATGCCGACATGCACGTAGAGATCGCCCGGCTGGCCCCCGGCGCCCGCCGCCTCGCCTTCGCCCGAGAGGCGGATGCGCGTGCCGTCTTCGACACCAGCCGGAATGGTGATCTGCAGCGAGCGCTCGCGCGGCACCGTCGCGGCACCATGGCAGACGCGGCAGGGATTGCGGATGACCCGCCCGGAGCCGCCGCAGGTCGGGCAGCTACGCTCGACGAGGAAGAAGCCTTGTTGCGCCCGCACCTTGCCCATGCCGCCGCAGGTCGCACAGGTGTCGCTCGCATTGCGGTCTTTCGCTTCGGAGCCGGTGCCGTCGCATGCCTCGCAGTTGACACGGGTCTGTACGCGGACCTGAGCCTTGGTGCCGAAGAAGGCTTCGGAAAGGTCGATCTCGACCTCGGCACGGATGTCGCCGCCGACGCGCACACCGCGGCCACCGCCTCCGCCGCCACCACGCCGGCCCATGAAGTCGCCGAACATTTGGTCGAAGATGTCGCCCAGGCCGCCGGCCTGGGAGAAGTCGAAACCACCCGGGCCAGCGCCGCCGCCATTCTCGAAGGCGGCATGGCCGAAGCGGTCGTAAGCGGCGCGCTTCTGGTCGTCCTTCAGAACCTCATAGGCTTCGTTCACTTCCTTGAACTTGGCCTCGGCCGCCTTGTCCCCCGGATTGCGGTCGGGGTGATACTGCATCGCGAGCTTGCGATAGGCCTTTTTCAGCGCATCGGCGCTGGCGTCCCGGGCTACACCCAAGGTTGCGTAATAGTCGTTCTTCGCCATCGAATGCCCTCAGCCCTTCAACCGGCGGCGGCCCGTGCCGGCTTCCGGCGCGCCACCCGTCCTTGCGGACCTTCTTACAAGGAAGACGCCTGCGCCTCGGGGGAAGCGCAGGCGTCTCTCACGTCACAGAGATGCTCCGTCCGGAACCGGACGGATCAAGACGACTTCTTCTTGTCGTCGATCTCCTCGAACTCGGCGTCCACCACGCGCTCGCCGTTCGGCCCGGTGCTGCCGCCGGCCGCACCCGGCGCTTCACCCGCCGGTGCCGCACCAGCTTCCTGCTGCGCCTTGTACATCGCCTCGCCGATCCGCATGGCGATCTGGGTCAGGCGCTCGCCGGCGGAATCCACCGCCGCCTTGTCCTGGCCTTCGAGCGCGGAGCGGGCTGCGGCAATCGCGCTTTCCGCCTCACCCTTGTCCTGCGCCGAGATCTTGTCGCCACCTTCCGCGAGAGTCTTCTCCGTCTGGTGGATCAGGCTCTCGACCTGGTTGCGGCTCTCGACGAAGGCGCGACGCTCCTTGTCGGCGGTCGCATTGGCTTCGGCTTCCTGCACCATCTTCTGGATGTCGGCGTCCGACAGGCCGCCCGACGCCTGGATGCGGATCTGCTGCTCCTTGCCCGTCGCCTTGTCCTTGGCCGAGACCGACACGATGCCATTGGCGTCGATGTCGAAGGTCACCTCCACCTGCGGCACGCCACGCGGCGCGGGCGGTAGGCCGACGAGATCGAACTGGCCGAGCAGCTTGTTGTCCGCCGCCATTTCGCGCTCGCCCTGGAAGACCTTGATGGTCACGGCCGTCTGGTTGTCCTCGGCGGTCGAGAAGGTCTGGCTCTTCTTGGTCGGGATCGTGGTGTTGCGGTCGATCAGACGCGTGAAGACACCGCCCAGCGTTTCGATGCCGAGGGACAGCGGCGTCACGTCGAGCAGCAGCACGTCCTTCACGTCGCCACGCAGAACCGCACCCTGCACCGCGGCGCCGATGGCCACGACTTCGTCCGGGTTCACGTTACGGGCCGGGTCCTTGCCGAAGAACTGCTTCACCGCTTCGATGACCTTGGGCATGCGGGTCATGCCGCCGACCAGGATCACCTCGTCCACCTCACCGGCGGTCACGCCCGCATCCTTCAGCGCGGCGCGGCAGGGCTCCAGCGTGCGCTGGATGAGGTCGTCGACCAGCGCTTCCAGCTTCGCGCGCGAGAGCTTCAGCACGAGATGCTTCGGGCCAGAGGCATCGGCCGTGATGAAGGGCAGGTTGATCTCGGTTTCCTTCGCGGAGGACAGCTCGATCTTCGCCTTTTCGGCCGCTTCCTTCAGGCGCTGCAGGGCCAGCTTGTCCTTGCGCAGGTCGATGCCGTTCTCCTTACGGAACTCTTCCGCCAGGTAATCGATCACGCGCAGGTCGAAGTCTTCGCCGCCGAGGAAGGTGTCACCGTTGGTGCTCTTCACCTCGAAGACGCCGTCGCCGATCTCGAGCACCGAGACGTCGAAGGTGCCGCCGCCGAGGTCATAGACCGCGATGGTGCCGGCGGACTTCTTGTCCATGCCATAGGCGAGGGCCGCGGCGGTCGGCTCGTTGATGATGCGCAGCACGTCGAGGCCGGCGATCTTGCCGGCGTCCTTGGTGGCCTGGCGCTGCGCGTCGTTGAAGTAGGCCGGAACGGTGATGACGGCCTGCGTCACGCTTTCGCCGAGATAGGCCTCCGCAGTTTCCTTCATCTTGGTGAGGATGAAGGCCGAGACCTGGCTCGGCGCATATTTCTGACCGCGGGCTTCCACCCAGGCGTCGCCATTGTCGCCCTGCACGATGGCATAGGGGACGAGGCCCTTGTCCTTGGCGACCAGCGGGTCCTGGTAGCGGCGGCCAATGAGGCGCTTGACGGCATAGAAGGTGTTGGACGGGTTGGTCACGGCCTGGCGCTTGGCGGCCTGGCCGACGAGCCGCTCACCGCTGTCGGTGATGGCGACCATGGACGGCGTGGTGCGCGCGCCCTCACTGTTTTCGATCACGCGGACATCCTTGCCCTCCATGATCGCGACGCAGGAATTGGTGGTGCCGAGGTCGATACCGATGACCTTGCTCATAGGCAGTCTCCTTTATAAGCGGGAGCCACCAGCCCGAAGCACCGGCGCCCCCCTTGGGATCACGTCACACTAGATAATTGTGCGGCCATTCCAAGGCAAGAATTTATGCCCAAATTTTGTGCACTGTCCTGGAATAGCCGGTCTTCAGGAATGGCGCCTCAGCCCGCCGGGGCTTTGGCGACCACGACCATGGCCGGCCGCAGCAGGCGGCCGTTCAACGTCCAGGCGGGGGTCCAAGCCTGGATGACGGTGCCGGCCGGATGCTCTGCCGTCTCCTGCTCGGCCATCGCCTGATGCAGGTTCGGATCGAACAGCTGGCCCGTGGGGTCTTCCATCTTGATACCGTTGCGCTCAAGCGTCGCGACGAAACTGCGCTCGATGCCTTCGAAGCCGTCCCGCAGCTTGCCGATGATCTCGGCTTCGCCTTCGGCGCGCGCCGGCAGGCTGCTCAGCCCGCGCTTAAGATTCTCCGCCACTTCGGCGACGTCGCGCGCAAATTTCTGCACGGCGAAGAGGCGGGCATCCTCCACTTCGCGCTTCGTGCGGGCCCGCAGATTGGCCATTTCCGCCTCGGACCGCATCCAGCGGTCACGCATCTCGTCGCGCTCGGCTTCGATGGCGGCCAGCCGCTCGGCAGGCGAAAGCTCTGCCTCCGGCACGCCGGTGGGATCTTCCTCAGAATGGTTCTGGGTCTTTTCGGTGTCGCTCATGGGCCCTGACTTAGGTTTGCGAAAGCGCTGGTGCAAGCACCGGCTACACGAAATTGCGAGGTGCCAGATACGCAGCCACGGGGCGGCTTTCAACTGCCTCTGCGCTAACGCGGCAACCATACGCTGAAGCGCGAGCCCTGGCCTTCCTCACTTGTGATGACGAGCTGGCCGCGATGGCGATTGACGATGTGCTTGACGATGGCGAGGCCGAGGCCCGTACCGCCGACGGCGCGGGAGCGCCCCTTGTCCACCCGGTAGAAGCGTTCGGTCAGACGCGGCAGATGGGCGCGAGGGATGCCCGCGCCGTCGTCGCCCACCGTCACCACCACACCGGGCCGGCTCGGCCAGGGTGCGCCCTCCACCGGCTCGACCGAAAGGGAGATGCAGCCTTTCTCCCGACCGTATTTCAGCGCGTTGTCGAGGAGGTTGTTCAGTACCTGCGCCATCTGGTCCACGTCGCCCGGTACGGAGGGCAGCTCGGCCAGGCTCAGCTCAAGCGTCACCCCGCGCTCTAGGATGCGCGGTTCGAACGCGGCCACCGTGCGCTGGATGAGAAGGCTGAGATCGATCTTGCCTTGGGGCGACTGATGCTCGGAAAGCTCGATGCGCGAGAGGCTGAGCAGATCGTCAATCAGCCGGTTCATACGCGCCGCCTGCTGCGCCATGATTTCGAGGAAGCGCTCCTGGGCCTGCGGGTCGTCCTTCGCTGGGCCTTGCAAGGTCTCGACGAAGCCCATCAGGCTGGCGAGCGGCGTGCGCAACTCGTGGCTGGCATTGGCAACGAAATCCGCCCGCATCCGCTCCACCGCGCGCTCGCGCGTATGATCGACCAGCAGCACCGTGACTAGGTCTTCCGCAAACAGGCCAGGCTGAAGCGGCGTCACCGTCGCATGCAGTTCCCTTGGCACGGGTGCCGCGAACAGGAGATCCGCCGCCTGCGGCTCGCCCGAAGAAACCGCCTTGTCGATCGCGCCACGCAGCAAGGGGTGGCGGAGCACGGCGCCAGTATCCTCCCCAAGGCTCTGCCGCGCCGCCTCGTTAAGACGCTGCACGCCCCCTTCGGCGTTCACCACCAGAAGAGGCTCCGGCAGATGCTCGATGATGCTCTTCTCGATGCGGAGCGCGGTCTCGAGCTGTGTGACCCGGCCCTCCGCCTCGTCCTTGCTCTGGCCGAGGTAGCTGCCCAGCCGGTCGATTTCCGGAAGGCGCGGCGGTTCGGTCGGCAGGCCGACAAGGATGCGGTGCAGCCGCTCCAGATCCTGCCGCCACAGGAAGGCTGCGACGAAGGCGACGAAGATTTCTACGGCGATCAGGATGAGCGTGCTCGTGCTGTGCGCTCGCCCAGCCGCCATCATGACGATCTGGCCGATCAGCGGCACCACGAGGATGAGCACCATCCAGCGGCCGATGCCCGGTACCTTCGGCTCCTTCATGCCGCCATCACGCCCTCTCGCCTTGCGTTGGTCAGGAGAGCGTCAGCTCCCCGGGGCGAAGCTCTGCGGCGCCGGCTGGACGATCTGCGCCCCGTCCGGCGAGACCTGGAAGACCGCGAGCCCCCGCTTGACCGACCCGTCCGCGCCCAGAGCGAGAAGCCCATCGGCCCCGCTGAAACCGGACGGGTTGGTGAGCGCCGCCTGGTCCACACGCCCGTTCTGCGTCGTCACGCGGGCCAGGGCCGCAGCGTCGAAGGCGATGGCAGCCAGCGCCGAAGGCGGGCCCCCATAGGCTTGGGCATAACTCGCATTGAAGGCAGTCGCCGCCGCCGGATCGGGCGCGGCGTAGAGGGCGCCACGGAAGCCCGCATGGGCGACGGCGGCGGGGTCTGCCGCCCAGAGGCCCGGGCCGAGCACCAGAACAGGTCCCGGATTCACATCGTAATAGGGCAGCAGGGAGGCGAGTTCGCCCAAGCCCCCGCCGGTCTCCGCCACCATCAGAGCATTGAAGGGCGGTGGCGGGATCGGCTGCCGCGCGAGCTTCGCCGCCTGCTGGCGCGCCGCCACTGTATGGGCGCCGCGCAGCTGCTTGATCTGCGCGTCGATCGGACCGCGGCGGCTGCCATATTGCGACAGGGAGCGCAGGCTCGAATTCATCGAGCCAAAGCTGCCGGCGGTATAGGTCACCACCTGCTGGCTCTGCCCGGTGGCTTGTAGGGCCTGGGCCATGGCGTTGCCGAGGGGGGTATCCGGCAGGAAGCCCGCGATCTGGCCGTGGCCCTGGGCATTCGCCGCCGCCACCAGGGCGCGGACCTGCTCCGCCGGCGAAATTCCGAGCGGCCAGAGGCCAGGCTGCGCCACCTTGGAATCGGAGGTCAGGGCCAGCACGTCGACATGGGCCGGCGCCGTGATCGGAGCGACGGCTGCCGCCTCCGTCATGGTCAGCGGCCCGATGATCAGCCCTGCGCCATCGGCGATGGCCTTCTGCGCCGCCTGCGCCGCGCCCTGCGGGGTGCTGCCCGTGTCCAGCACGTCGAGCGAGCCTGCCGCCGTAGGGCCGAGGCCGAGCTTCACGGCATTGACGAGCTGGGGCCCGACATTGGCATAGGTGCCGGTGAGGGGCGCAAGTAGGGCGATGCGGCTGCCCGCCGGGGCCGGCAAGGATGCCGCGGCCCCGCCGCCCAGCGCTTGCGGGGTGCCAGGGGCCGACCCCATCATGGGCAGGTTGGACTGCTCCGCGCAGCCCGCCAGACCGAGAAGGACTGCGAAGAGAGTCGATGCCCGAGCAAGACGCACTTGTAGATCCTCCGTCTGGACGGGACTCGCCGTCGGCCGAAGTCTGGCCGTCTGTCGGCGGAGCCCAAGCCGCACTTGTGCTGGTTTCCACGCCGATCGGCAACCTGGGGGATGTGACAAGTCGGGCGATCGCGACCTTGAGATTGGCCGATATCGTACTTTGTGAAGATAGCCGGGTGACCGCGCGCCTGTTCTTTTCGCTCGGCCTGCGCGCCCGGCTTGAAAGCTTGCACGACCATAATGAGGAAAGCCGTATTCCGAAATTGTTGGAGGCGGCGCGGACGGGCACCCGTCTCGCCCTCGTGAGCGATGCTGGCACACCTCTGATGTCGGACCCGGGCTTTCGTCTGGTGCGCGCCTTTCGGGAGGCGGCGCTGCCGGTCACGGCCCTGCCCGGCCCGAATGCCGCGGTCACCGCGCTCACCCTGTCCGGCCTGCCGCCGCATCCCTTCCTGTTCCTCGGCTTCCCGCCGCCGCGCGGGGCCGCGCGCCGCACCGCCTTCGCGAGCCTGCGCGCCGCCGAACAGGCCGGCCTTTCCGCCACCATGATCTGGTACGAAAGCCCCCATCGGGTGGCGGATACGCTCGCCGATCTCCAGGCCGTCTTCGGCGACCGGCCGGCGGCTCTCGCGCGGGAACTGACGAAGCATTTCGAGGAGGTGCGGCAGGGCACGCTTGGCACCCTCGTGGCAGGGGTCGCCGCTGATCCGCCGCGGGGGGAGATCTGCCTCCTGCTCGGGCCGCCCGACCCTGCCGAAGAGGTGCTGCCGGAAGCCGATCTCGACGCCAAGTTGCAGGCGGCCCTCGGCCAGGCGAGGCTCAAGGAAGCAGTGGCCAGCGTCGCGGCGGAGACCGGCTTGTCGCGCCGGCTGGTCTATGCGCGGGCGCTGGCTCTGACACGCGAGGCCTGACCGCACCAGAAGAGGCTGGGTTTCGGCCGCGGAATCTTTGTATGACCGAAAGGGTTCACGTCACCTTCGGTCCTCGCGCATGCGTCTTCGTCAGGTCGATCTCAACCTGCTCCACGTCTTCGATACGGTCATGCGGACGCGCAGCGTCGCCATGGCCGCCGAGCACCTCGCCCTCTCCCCCTCGGCGGTGAGCCACGCTCTCGGCCGGCTGCGCCAGGCGCTGAAGGACGAGCTCTTCATCCGTGACGAACGCGGCATGACCCCGACCCCGCGCGCCATCGAACTGGCCGCGACCGTGCATGACGGCCTCTCTCTCCTCGAACGCGCCTTGACGGCGACGCCCTTCACGCCCGGGGAGTCGATCCGCAGCTTCCGCGTCGCTGCCGGTGACTATGCCTGCGCCTTCCTGTTGCCGCCGCTCGTCGCCCGGCTCCAGCGGCTGGCCCCCGCCATCGATCTGCGTATTACGCCGGTGAACCGTACCGATGTCGGGCGGCAGCTGCAGAGCGGCGCCGTGGACCTCGTCATCGGCTGGTTCGGGAGCCTGCCTGCCGAGTTGCGCCGCCGCCCGTTCCTCCGTGAGACCGGCGTCCTCGTCGTGCGGCAGCGTCATCCCCTGGCCGAAGCCCCGCTCACCCTCGCACGCGTCGCGGCCTTCCCGCATGTCGTCGTGGACCTCACGGGCGAAGAGGATCTGCGGGGGGATGGCTTCTATGATGATCGCGGTCTCGTCCGACGCGTCTGGATGGAGCGGCTGGTGCTGCATTCCCGGTCGCAGGATTCGCCCGCCGCCCGCGTGGCCGTGAGCGTGCCGCATTTCACCGCTATCCCCTTCCTGCTGCGCCAGACCGATCTGGTCGCAACCCTGCCCAAGCGCATCGCGGATTGGGCAGCCACATCCGGTGGGCTCGTCACGCTCGATCCGCTTCTCCCCTCTCCCACCGTCGATGTCGAAATGGTCTGGCACGGGCGGCAAGACCAGGATAGCGGCCTCGCCTGGCTGCGGGAGCAGCTCGCCACCAGCCTGCAGGAGGATGCTGAAGGAAGTTCAGTTGCCTGAACGTCCGCGGTTCGGCCATGCAACACACCCGCCTCGCATCGCCTGACCAGGGAGAGAAGCCATGAGCCTGCCGAGCAGCACCATCAGCACGCCGGGCCTGACCGTCACCTTCAGCGACACCAGCGACTGGGGGGCGGGCTTCATCGGCGGCGTGACGATCACCAATACCTCGGGCGTCGCGATAAGCCATTGGACGATCGCCTTCGATCTCGCCAATGCCATCACCAATCTCTGGAACGCACAAATTACCAGCCACACAGGCAGCCAATACAGCCTGGCAGCGATGCCGTACAACGGGACCATCGCGCCCGGGCAGTCGGTCTCCTTCGGCTTCCAGGCGACGGGGAGTTCGCCCAGCCTGCCAACACGTTGCATCTTCAACGGACAGTCGATCGGCAGTGGCGTGGCTCCCCTGCCGACGCTCTCGGTCGCGGATGCGTCCGTCACGGAAAGCGCCGGTCAGAGCAAGACGGAAAGCTTCACCGTCAGCCTCTCGACCGCCAGCACGACACCCGTCACCGTCGCCTTCAAGACGGCGGACGGCACCGCGCTTGCGGGCACGAATTACACGGCGACGAGCGGCACGCTGACCTTCGCGCCTGGCGTCAAGAGCCAGACGGTCTCGGTTCCAACAAAAGCCTCCGGCACAGGAACCAGCACCTATAGCCTGCTGCTCTCCAATCCCTCCGGCGCGACCATCGCGGATGGCACAGGCATCGGCACCATCATCAATCCGCTGCCCACGCTTTCGGTCGATGACGCAACAGTCACGGAAGACGGCAGCACGACGGCCGCCGAAACCTTCACCCTGCATCTCTCGGCGGCCTCATCCAGCGCAGTGACGGTCGCCTACAAGACGGTGGATGGGACAGCGAAGGCCGGCACCGATTACACGGCAGCCGCGGGACAGGTGACCTTTCAGCCCGGCAGCACGACGGCGACCGTCACCATCACCACCGAGCCCGGCATCGCCGGTACACGCAGCTTTTCCCTTGCCCTGTCCAATCCCTCCGGCGCCACCATTGCGGACGGCACGGGCGTCGGTACCATCGTCAATCCGGCCGCGACGACGACCACACCCAGCATCAGCGTGGGCGATGTCACGGTGAACGAGACGGTGGCGGCCAGCGGCGGCACCCTGCTGCCCGCACGCTATCTCAGCACCGCAGGCAATCAGATCGTCTCGGCCGCAGGCACGCCGGTCAAGCTCTCCGCCATCAACTGGTACGGCCTGGAGACGAACGCCTACGCGCCGCAGGGTCTCTGGGCGCAAAGCTACAAGACCATGATGAACCAGATGGTCTTGCTCGGCTTCAACGCGATCCGTCTGCCCTTCTCCTTGCAGCTTTTCGATTCCGGCAGCACGCCGAGCGGCATCAACTACACGCTCAACCCCGATCTCGCCGGGCTGAACGGTCTCGGCATCATGGACAAGATCGTCGCCTATGCGAGCCAGATCGGCCTCAAGATCATCCTGGATGATCACCGCAGCGCAGCGGGGTCCAGTGCCAATGAGAACGGCCTGTGGCACGACGGTGGCTATACGGACGCGAACTGGATCGATACCTGGACGATGCTGGCCAAGCATTACGCCGGGAATACGACGGTCGTCGCCGCCGATCTGCTCAACGAGCCGCATGGTGCCGCGACCTGGGGGATGGCAGCGCGACCGACTGGGCTGCCGCCGCGACGCGCGCGGGCGATGCAATCCAGGCGGTCAACCCCAACTGGCTCATCATGGTCGAAGGCATCCAGACCTATGGCGGCCAAAGCACCTGGTGGGGCGGCAATCTCATGGGCGCCGCGAGCCACCCGATCACGCTTACGGATGCACATAAGCTCGTCTATTCCGCGCATGACTATCCATCTTCAGTCTATGCGCAGCCCTGGTTCTCGGATGCGAGCTACCCAAACAAACTCGCCGCGATCTGGACCAAATACTGGGGTTATCTCTACCAGAACGGCACGGCGCCGGTCTTTCTCGGAGAATTCGGCTCCAAGCTCGAGACGAGCAGCGACCAGCAGTGGATCGCACAACTGGTGAAATACCTTGATGCGCCAGGCGGCGCCGGCGGCGCACAGGGCATCTCCTGGGCCTATTGGGACTGGAACCCGACATCTGGCGATACGGGCGGCATCCTGAAAGATGACTGGTCTACGGTCGACACCACCAAGATGGCCGCTATCACACCGGCCCTCTATCATTCCGACACGAGCACGACGGTAACCCCCGCGACGGTGGATTTCCTCGTGAAGCTCTCCACGGCGTCCAGCTCGGCGGTGACGGTACATTACCAGACGATGGACGGCACGGCGAAAGCGGGCGTCGACTATGTCGCCGCATCCGGCACCGTGACCTTCGCGCCCGGCACGACCACCGCCATCGTCTCGACCGATCTATTCGGCGATAGCTCGGCCACCTCTGCGCTCGATTTCTTCCTGTCATTGAGCGACCCGGTGGGGGCAAGCCTGCTCGGCGAAAAGGCGACCGCGACGCTTATCCCAGCCTCCGTCGGCAGCGGCGCCAGCAGCGGCAGTACGGCGACGGGCAGTTCCGGCAGCACGAGCCCGGACATCACGGTAACGCCGAGCCTAACCCAGAGCTGGAGCGGCGGCTTCCTCGAAAACGTCACCATCACCAACAATAGCGATCAGGCGCTGTCGCAATGGGAGGTGGAGATGACCAGCCCGGCCGCCGTCACCAATCTGTGGAACGCGGTCACGCTGTCACACAGCGGCAGCAGCTACCTGCTCGGCAATGCCAGCTACAACGGCACCATCGCGGCGCATTCCTCGGTCAGCTTCGGCTTCCAGGCCGCGGGGTCGAGCGCCGATCCCTTGACGGTCGTCTATCACACCAGCTGAGGCCGGGACCTAATTGCTCATCTCGATGACGGCGCGCACCTTCGGATAGATTTCACGCGCCCAGTGGCTGCCGCTGAAGACGCCATAATGCCCGACATTGGTCTGCAGATGATGTTGCTTCATCGTCGTCGGCAGTCCGGTGCAGAGATCGAGCGCCGACATGGTCTGGCCGATGCCGCAGATGTCATCGCGCTCACCTTCCACCGTCAGCACCATGGTGCGGCGGATCGCGCCAGGGTCCACCCGCTCGCCGCGATGCATCAGGCGGCCGAGCGGCAGATCGTGATCCTGGAAGATGCGCTTGACGGTTTCGAGGAAGAATTCGGCCGGCAGGTCCATCACCGCGCGGTATTCGTCGTAGAATTTGCGATGGACGTCGGCGCGGATCTCGTCGCCGCCGGTAATGGCGCGGCATTGCAAAATTTCGGCGCGCAGATGACGGTCGAAATTCATGGCGACGAAGGCGCTCAGCTGCATGAAGCCAGGGTAGACGCGGCGGTTCGCACCCTTGAAGCGCCAGGGTACGATACCGATCACATTGTCATTGAACCACTCGATGGGCTTTTCCTGGGCCAGCAGGTTCACCTTCGTCTCGGCAACGCGCGTGTCGATCGGTCCCGCCATCAGCGTCATGCTGCGCGGCGTCGCGATATTGCCCTGACGCGCCATCACGGCAACCGCGGCCAGCACCGGCACCGCGGGCTGGCACACGGCCAGCACGTGCCCGCCGGGGCCCATCGCCTCCAACTGCTGGATGACGTGGTCCGTATAATCCTCGAAGCCGAAGGTGCCTGCCGAAAGCGGCACGTCCCGCGCGTTCTTCCAGTCGGTGATGTAGACGTCGTGGTCCGCGACCAGGGTTTGCACCGTGTTACGCAGCAGGGTCGCGAAATGGCCGGACATCGGCGCCACCACCAGCACCCGCGGCTGACGCACGGGACTTTCCTTGCGGAAATGCAAGAGCGAGCAGAAGGGCGTCTCCATCACCACCTCCTCTGTGATGGCAACCGGACGGTCGCCGATCACGACGGAGTGGATGCCATAGGCCGGGCGTTCATGGGTGATGGCGGTGCGCCAAAAGGTTTCAGTCGCCGCGGCCATACCGCGCAGGCCGAGTGACGCGGGCGCAGCGAGATCAAGCTGATTGAGCAATCCGGTCGTAAAGCGGGCGAAACGACGCGCCGGCTCCATCATGTCGGTCTGCGCCTGGTAGAGCTGATAGAGCATCGGCGTGCCGAAGGCGGCGAGATAATCCGTGAAGGGCAGGCCGGCGACGGGCCGGGCCATCTCGTAGAAGACGGATTGGCTGTTTTTTTCCTTGCCGCCCGCCATCCGGTTCCGCTCCAATCCGAGGCTCTGATACAGAGGATCGTCGGCTTTGGGGGACAGGACGCCGTTCATGGCAGAGGCCACGCTTCTCATCAGCAGCAAGAACTATTCCTCCTGGTCTCTCAGGGGGTGGCTGATCACCCGCCTGTCAGGCTTGCCCTTCCGGGAAGTCTTCGTCGATCCCGAGGATCCGGCGGCGCGTGCGGAACTGCTGCTCCGGTCGTCCTCCATCCTCGTCCCCTCGCTGGTGCACGATGGCATCACCATATGGGACACCCTCGCCATTGCAGAATATCTGAACGAGTTGCGGCCTGAGGCCCAGATGCTACCGAAGGACAGGCATGCGCGTGCGCGATGCCGAGCGATCAGCGGGGAGATGCATTCGGGCTTTGCCGCTCTCCGCTCCTCCCTGCCGATGAACCTGCACGCCTTCCGGCCGGGCTTCACCATTTGGTCCGCAGCACGCGCGGACATCGAGCGGATCCTCGCGATCTGGCAGGACTGCTTCGATACGTGGAAGGGCCCATACCTGTTCGGCGACCGCCTCAGTGTCGCCGATGCCATATATGCGCCGGTGGTCACCCGCTTCCTAACCTACGACGTCGCGGTGAGCCCACGCGCGGCCCAATACTGCCAGGATATCATGGCCTGGCCGGACATGGCGGAGTGGGTGCGGGCGGCGAAGCTGGAACCCCAAGAAATCACCGAACTGGAAGTAGAATTCTAACAGAACGGTAACATAGCACGGGTTTTCCAAAACGAATAGCGGGAAGCGCCGGCTTGGCCTCAGCCTAAGAGGCGACCCAGCACCCGTGCCGTGTAATCCACAACGGGGATCACCCGCCCGTAATTGATGCGCGTCGGGCCAATCACGCCGATGGCCCCCACGATGCGATTATTGGCGCCGCGCGTCGGCGCCACGATCATCGAGACGCCCGCCGACCCGAAGAGACCGCTTTCCGCGCCAATGAAGATCCGCACCCCGTCGGAGGTTTCTGCCAGTTCAAGCAGGCGCAACATGGTTTCCTGCGCCTCCAGCCGCTCGAACAAGGTCTGGATGGAGGCGAGCTTCTCGATCTGCGTGACGTCGGCGAGCAGCCGGCCCTGGCCGCGCACGATCAGATTGCCACCGCGCCCCTCGCCGCCCCATGTCGCAAGACCGGCTTCGATGATGCCGGCAGCCAGCTCGTCCAGCGTATTGCGGTCGCGCGCGATCTCGGCCGCCATCTTGCTGCGGAAATCCGCGAGCGTCTGACCCTGAAGCCGAGCGTTCAGATAGTTGCTCGCCTCCTGCAGCGCGGAGGGGGGAACGCCCACGGGGATGTCGATGACGCGGTTCTCGACCTGCCCTTCGGAGGAGACGAGGACGACCAGAGCGCGCCCCGAAGCCAGGGGGACGAATTCGATGTGCTTGATGTTGCCTTCCGCCTTCGGCGCCAGCACGAGCCCGGCGGCCGAGGAAAGGCCGGACAGCAAGGTGGAGGCTTCGGCCAGCGTGTCCTGCAGGCTGCGGCCGTGGCTCGCGAGGGCGGCGTCGATCGCGTCCCGCTCCTCCTCGGCGAGATCGCCGAATTGCAGCAACCCGTCGACGAAGAGCCGCAGACCCCGGTCGGTGGGCAGCCGACCCGCGGAGGTGTGCGGCGCGTAGAGCAGGCCGGCCTCGGTGAGGTCCGCCATGACGTTGCGGATGGTCGCAGGCGAAAGGGTCACGGGCAGCCGGCGGGAGAGCGTACGGCTCCCGACGGGCTCCCCCGTTTCCACATACTGCTCGACGATTTCGCGGAGTACGGCCGCGGACCGGCTGTCCAGACCCTGGGGCAGCACGGGCGGCGAATGAAGCGAGAAAGTACGGCCGGAAGTGTCCATCGGTCGCTCGAAGCTTAGGGCCTGGCGTGGCGGCTGGTCAAACCAGATCGCGGGTCTGCGCCGGTGTCAGCCGCCCTGCCATGCAGCAAGAAGAGTGCTGCGTACCGACCCCGTCATGTCAATCATTGCTGGCGGGGGAGCCAGAATGCGGCAATGGGCGCGAGCGGGGTGGCTGGGTGACGTCTGGGTAAGAGCGCAGACCGCCCTGGAGCGCCGTCCGACCGCCGCTGGCCTGCTGTTGGCGCTCATCGCCTATCTCCTGTTCTCCCTGCATGATGCGCTGGTGAAGCTGCTGGTGGCGCACATCGCGGCGCCCGAGATTCTCTTCATGCGCAGCCTCACGGTCATCGTGCTGTGTCTGAGCCTCGGGGGGCGGGGCGTCGTCACCCGCGGTCTCTTCTCGCCGATGCGGGGCAAGCTGCTGCTGCGCGCCGTCCTCACCTTCGTCGCCTGGCTGCTCTACTACTCCTCGGCCCGCTATCTCGGCCTCGCCGAGATGATCACCATCTATTTTGCGAGCCCGCTGCTCATCGCCGTGCTTGCAGGTCCGATGTTGGGGGAGCGGGTGACCACGGTGCGCTGGGCTGCGCTTGGCATCGGCTTCGTGGGCGTGCTGCTCGCCGCCCGGCCGCATGGCGGCGATCCCGTGCTGCCCGCCCTCTGCGTCGGCTTCGCCGCCGTCATCTGGGCCTATGCGATGATCCTGATGCGGCAGATCTCCGCCGAATTGCGGGGCTGGGATCAGGTCTTCGTCATCGCCCTGCTCTTCCTCGTCGGGTGCGGGATCACGCTGCCCTTCCTGTGGAAGACACCGAGCCTGCCCACCCTACTCCTGATGCTGGGTCTCGGCTTCGTCTCCACCACGGCCCAACTCCTGCTGATCCGCAGCGTGCGCTTCGCCCAGGCCAGCGCCGTCGCCCCCATGGAGTTCAGCGGGCTGCTTTGGAGCTTCGTCTTCGGCTATTGCCTCTTCGGAGACGTTCCGGCCCTCGGCGTCTTCTTCGGCGCCGGCCTCATTCTTCTCAGCGGCGCCATGGTCGTGCTCGGCGAGATGCGCGGCGCCCGGCCGCTTTTGGAGGCGACCAGCCCGCGCCAGCAGTTCAAGAAAAGCTAGAAGAACCAAAAAAGGTCGGACACAAATTCGTGTTCTGATCACATGATCACCACACCATTCTCAGTGAGGTGCGGTGCGATGGATTGGTTAGAGGCTCACGCGGAACGTCCGATGCTGGCCGTGACGCCGGATCCGCGCGCCCGCTACCATCGCGCCATTCCGGAGGATGTCCGCCGTGGCCTGTTGCTGAGCGCTGCCGAGGAGCTGTTTCTCGCCCGCGGCTTCGTCGCAACGACGATGTCCGACGTCGCCCGTTCCGCCGGCATGTCGAAGAAGACGATCTATCAGGTCTTCGAGTCGAAGACGGAGCTGTTCCTGGCCCTCTTGCGTCTGCGGCTCACGACGCCCCCGGCACCGCCCGGCATCGACACGCTCCTGCCTGAGACCGCCCTCACCCGGTTGTTGCAGCATATCGCCCAGCAGGTGCTGGCACCCGAGACGCTCGCGCTGCGCCGGCTCATCCTCGGCAGCCTTCCTATGCTGCCCGAGATCCGCGGCGTCTTCGAAGCGCATTGCCTCAGCGTCCACACCCTCCTGGAGAGCTGGCTGCAGGATGGCGTGGATCAGGGACGGTTTCAAATCGGCAACGTGCCGGAAGCGGCGAGCCTGCTGCTCGCCTATGCGATCGGGGATTTCCATTGGCGCCTGCTGGCAGGGGTTGGCACGCCACCCACGGAACCCGAGATCGCCGCGCGCATCGAGGCCGCCGTCGCCCTCTTCCTGCGGGACCATGCGGTCGCTGTCCCGATTCCAGCCGCCGCCGATTGACCGGCGTGTCGCCTCTCTGACCCCCATCTCCGACGCGCGCGATTGACGCCGGCGCCGGCTTCGCGTTTCCAGGACGGCACGAGTTGGTGGAGCGTGGCGACGTGAAGATCATTCCCTGGTGGAGCTGGGCGTTTCCCCTCCTGGCTTGGCTGCTGATCGGCCTCAAGACGGTCATGCCCGTTCATGACGCCCTGCTGCCGCTCTTCATCCTGGCGCTCGGCGGCGCCGTCTTCGCCGCCGTTCATTTCGCCGAGGTGGTCGCCCACAAGGTCGGTGAGCCCTTCGGCACGCTGGTGCTGGCCGTTGCTGTCACCATCATCGAAGTCGCACTGATCGTCTCCGTCATGCTGAGCGGCGGCGCGGACAAGGCGGCTCTCGCCCGCGACACCGTGTTTTCGGCCGTCATGATCGTCTGCACCGGCGTCGTCGGCCTCTGCGCCCTCATCGGCGCCTGGCGGCATGGTGAGCAGGAATTCCGCATTCAGGGCGCCAATGGTGCGCTGGCCGTGCTCGCCGCGCTCTCCGTGTTGACGATGGTGCTGCCGAATTACACCTCGTCGCCCGGGCCGACCTTCACCATTGCCCAGCTCAAATTCGTCGGCATCACCTCGCTGGTGCTCTATGGCGTCTTCGTCTTCGTGCAGACGGTGCGGCACCGTTCCTACTTCTTGCCGGAACAGGCCGGGGCACAGGAGCATGCGGCACCGCCGCCGTCGGGCACCGCCACCCTCGTCGCGCTCGGTCTCCTCGTTCTCGCGCTCGTCGCCGTCGTCGGCATGGCCAAGGGTCTGTCCCCAACGATCGAAGCGGTGGTCGCGCGTTCCGGCGCGCCGGAATCCGTCGTGGGCGTGGTCATTGCGGCCTTCGTGCTGCTGCCCGAAAGTCTTGCGGCCGGTCGCGCCGCGCGGCGCGACCAGTTGCAGACGAGCTTCAACCTGGCCTTCGGGTCCGCCATCGCCAGCATCGGCCTCACCATCCCGGTGGTCGCCGTGGTCTCCATCCTGCTCGGCCAGCCGCTCACCCTGGGCCTCGATCAGAAGGAAACCGTCCTGCTGGCGCTCACCCTGCTGCTCAGCACACTGACGGTCGCGACCGGCCGCACCTCGATCCTCCAGGGCGCGATCCATCTCGCGGTCTTCGCGGTCTTCCTCTTCTTCGCCGTCGTCCCCTAACGGAGCAGGGCGGCGAGCAGAGCGTCCAGCCGCATGCGGCCTTCGGCCGTTGCGCGCAGGCGGTCGCCCTCCTCCACGAGATAGCCTTCTTCGATGGCGGCGGCGCGGATTACCGGGTCCAGCGCCGCCGCCAGGGTCATGCCTGTGCGCGCCTCGAAACGCGCGGCGGAGAGGCCTTCCGACAGGCGCAACCCCATGAGCAGCATTTCCTGCGCCTGCTCGGCCTGCGTCACCACGCTCTCCGGCGTCGAGCCGTGGCCTTGCGCCTCGACCCGTTCGGCCCAGATTTCGGGCGCGCGATGGCGGCGCGTCGCAACTCGACCGTGAGGCAAGGTCAGCCTGCCATGGGCGCCCGGGCCGATGCCGGCATAGTCGCCATAGCGCCAATAGGCGAGGTTGTGGCGGCTCTCCGATCCCGGCTTCGCATAATTCGACACCTCGTAGGGCGCGAGACCGTAGCGCGCCGCTTCCTCGACCGTCACCGCATAGAGCCGGGCCGCCGTCTCCTCATCCGGCAACACGATCTCGCCTCGGCGATGCATCCCCTCATAGACCGTCCCGGGCTCGATGGTGAGCTGGTAGAGGGAGAGATGATCGGCCGCGAGATCCAGCGCCTGGCCCAGTTCCGTGCGCCACGTGGCTTCGCTCTGACCGGGGCGCGCATAGATCAGGTCGAAGGAGAGGCGGGGGAAAAGGCCGCGGCCGAGTTCCAGCGCCGCGATCGCCTGCGGCGCCGAATGCTGGCGCCCGAGCCTGCGCAGGTCTTCGGCATGCAGGCTCTGAACGCCGATGGAAATCCGATTGACGCCGGCGTCCCGATAGCCGCGGAAGCGGCCGGCTTCGATGCTGGTGGGATTGGCTTCGAGCGTGATCTCGAGATCAGGCACCGGGGCGAATAGCGCGCACGCCCGGTCAATGAGGGCCGCCACCGTTTCGGGCGCCATCAGGCTGGGCGTGCCGCCCCCGAAGAAGATGGAGCCGAGCGGACGGGGACCGAGACGCCCGGCCTCCCATTCCAGTTCACGCAGCAGCGCCGCGCGGAATCGTGCCTCCGGCACCACCTCCCGCACATGACTGTTGAAATCGCAATACGGGCATTTCGCGAGGCAGAAGGGCCAATGAACGTAGAGGGCAAGCGGCTCGATGCTTGCCGCGCCGGAGCCTCGGAGGGTCGCGGGGGTCATGCCCGTGCTTTAGAGGCGGAGACCGCCCGTGCCAATCGACAAGGCGGGGACACACCCCATCTCTGGGCACGGATCGCTTGAACGGATGATGCCATGTTCGGATTGGGGAGGAGTGCGAAGCCGGGGAGCGATGCGGAGGTGGCGCGCGTGCTGATCGGCCTGGCCGGTCTCGGCCTCGGCCTTCTGCTGATCTGGCTGCTGCACAACGAACTGCTGCTCATCTTCCTCGCCGTACTGCTGGCCGCGTCGCTCCGCGGCGCGGCCGATCGGGTCGCCGCGCATACGCCGCTCAGCCGGCGCTTGGCTATGACCCTGATCGTCATCCTCATGGCGGCGGCGATCTTGGGCTTCTGCTTTTGGGTCGGGCCGCGCCTGGTTCAACAGGGAACGGATCTCGTCAACGCGTTAATCCAGGAAGGCCAGGATCTCACCGCCCGCTACGGCCATACGCAATGGGGCAGCCAGATCCTGGAGAAGATCAAGAGCGCCGGAGCGCAAACCGCGCAGAGCCTGGCCGCCCCCATGCTCACGGCGGCGAGTTCCACCTTTTCCGGGCTGCTCGCGATCTTCGTGCTGATCGTCACCATGATCTACTTTGCAGCGAACCCCGAGCTCTACCTCAACGGCGTCGTCACCCTGCTGCCGCCGGAGCGCCGGCCACGCACGCGGGAAGTGCTCGACAAGGTCGGCCACGTGCTGCGCTGGTGGTTCCTGGGCCAGATGATCGACATGGCGGTGGTCGGTGTCTTCACCATGGTGGGCCTCGCCCTCATCGGCATGCCCATGGCGCTCGCCCTCGGCGTCATCGCCGGCATCCTCACCTTCGTGCCCTATTTCGGCGCCATCCTGGCCGCCATCCCGGCGCTTGCCATCGCGCTCGGCCAGGATCTCCACATGGCCTTCCTCACCCTCGTGGTCTTCACCGTCTGCCACATCATCGAGGGCTATGTGGTGTCGCCCCTGGTGCAGGACCGCATGGTGCGCCTGCCCCCGGCGCTCCTGATCCTGTCGATGACGCTGCTCGGCACGCTTTTCGGGCCGATGGGCATCATCATGGCGACGCCGCTTGCCGCCGCTGGGCTCGTCCTAGTCTCGGAACTCTACGTCGTCGATGTCCTGCAGGACGAAAGCGGGCGTGACGTGACAACACGCCCGCTGGAAAAACGCGCGCCGTGACACCGAACGGTTGTAAGAATCCTTAACCATAGGTAGCAATTACAACCACGGATCATTCGGAGCGTCTCGGCGATGTCGGGCTACAATTCCGCGCCACTCAACGGCATCGTCTACATCACCGATACGATCGGCTCCGGCCGATATCAGGCATCGGGGGTGCTCATCGCCCCCGATCTCGTGCTCACCGCCTCCCACGTCGTCTGGCAGGCGGGCGTCGGGGCGGCAACCAACATCACCGTTTCGGCGGGCTACAACCAGGGTGCCGCGCCCTATGGCCAAGCCTATGCCCTGAACTACGACTACAACCAGATCGCCGATTTCGGGGATGAAGAAACCCTCTACACCGCTCAAAGCGACTACGCGCTGATCAAACTCGCCACGCCAATAACTGGGGCAACGAACTTTGCGCTCGGCTCGAATTTCACGAGCGGCCTCGCCTATGTCACCGGCTATCCGGCCGTGGCGAATGGGGGTCTCGTCTCATCCCTGCAAAGCCTCAATCAGGTGCCGGGTTTCAGCGTCCTGCAAGGTCAGCCGCTTGGCCCGGGCGCGAGCGGCGGGCCGGTCTGGACCATCGCCAACGGCACACCGACGGTCTATGGCCTCGTCACGGCGGGAAATGCCGTCACCGGTTTCGACGTTCAGCTGACGGATCAAGCTGTTTCGCAGATCAACGCTTGGGCGAGCCAGCTAGAAGCGCCATTGGCGCCCATCACCGTCTATGACACGACAAGCCAGAGTAGCGTCGCCGCGAGCGGCGTGCCCTATGTCGGGCCGGTGGCGGGGCTCCAGAACACCTATGCCAACATCACGCCCGATGGGCTCAACATCGTCGCCACCACGCCGAACTGGTTCATCGCCACCGGCTCGGGCAATGACGCGATCACGGTGACCAGCGGCAATAACGTGATCGACGGCGGCGCTGGCTCCAACTTCCTGACGGGCGGCACCGGGCACGACACCTTCTTCGTCAACGCGACGCAACCGAACCAGGATATCTGGAGCACGGTCGTGCATTTCCACCAGGGCGACTTCGCAACGCTCTGGGGCGTGGCCCCCTATGTTGCGACCTCTCTCGCCTGGGCAAACAGCCAAGGCGCGCCCGGCTATACCGGCCTCACCCTGCACGCGACGACGGTGAACGGTACCTCGGCCTCCCTCACCCTGGACGGCTATACGACCGCCGATCTTTCGGACGGGAGGCTGGCCATCGCCTATGGCGTCAATGCGACAACCGGTCCCTACATGCTGATCGCCGGCACCGGCTAAGCGTCCGGATCGGCTTTCGGGGGCGTCCCCAGCGAGCCACGCACCAGCGCGCCGAAGGCGCGGGCGCGGTGGCTGGTGGCGGTCTTTCGCCGCTGGTCCATCTCACCGTAGGTCTCGGTCTCGCCATGGGGCCGGAACATGGGGTCATAGCCGAAGCCACGGTCACCCCGCGGTGGCCACACCCATTCGCCTTCCACCTTGCCTTCGAACAGCTCGTAATGCCCATCCGGCCAGGCGAGGCAGAGGACGGAGATGAAGTGTGCGCCTCGGGGGGCGGCATCACCGGCTTCGGCATGCACCCGCTCCATCGCGGCGCGAAAATCCTTCGCGGGCCCGGCCCAGCGCGCCGAATAGACGCCCGGCGCGCCGTGCAGCGCATCGACGCAGAACCCGCTGTCATCCGAAAGCGAAGGCAGTTGAGAGGCTTCCGCCGCCGCCTGCGCCTTGAGACGGGCATTGCCGGCGAAGGTCCTCTCGGTTTCCTCGGGCTCCGGCAGGCCAAGCTCGCTCGCCAGCAGGACGTGGATGTCCCAGGGTTCGAGCAGCTTGCGGATTTCCACAAGCTTGCCGGCATTGTGACTGGCCAGCACCAGGCGGCAGCCGGGATCGAGCGGGCGGGCCATCAGCCGGCCCTCGTGTCGGCGGCTTCGATGGCGATGTTCTGCGCGACGAAGAGGCCGCGCGTGCCGGCTCGAGCAAGGGTCATGAGGGCGAGATACTCCGTCTCCGTGAAGGGCTTCTGCTCTGCAGTCGCCTGAATCTCGACGATACCGCCATCCGCGGTGAGCACGAAATTGCCGTCGGCCTCCGCGCCGGAATCCTCCGCATAGTCCAGATCCAGCAGCGGCTCGCCGGCGACGATGCCGCAGGAGACGGCCGCCACCTGGCCAATGAGTGGGACAGCCGGCAGAACCCGATGCGCCACGAGATGGCGGAATGCCAAGGCCAACGCGACATAGGCGCCGGTGATGGCCGCACAGCGCGTCCCGCCATCGGCGTTCAGCACGTCGCAGTCGAGAGTGATCGTCATCTCGCCCATCGCGCGGCGATCCACCACGGCGCGCAGTGATCGGCCGATGAGGCGCTGGATCTCCTGCGTGCGGCCGGACTGCTTGCCGCGCGCCGCCTCACGCTCGCCGCGCTTGTGCGTCGCGCGTGGAAGCATGCCGTATTCCGCCGTAACCCACCCCTGGCCCTGGCCGCGCAGGAAGGGCGGCACCCGCCCCTCGACGCTCGCGGTGCACAGGACCTCGGTCTGGCCCATGCGGATGAGGGCCGAACCCTCGGCGTGGCGGGCGAAACCGGTGGTGATGGAGATGGGGCGCAGGGCATCGGCGGCCCGTTCGGAAGCGCGCATCTGAGCGTCCTTTCTGAAAGCGCCGAGAGGAGTAGCGGCTGCCGGACGCCAGGGCCACCCTTCAGCCGGCTTAATCGGCGGCGAAGCTCGGGCATGCGCAGTCTGCCCTATTTCCGACGCCGTTCCGAGGTATGATGATGCTGCCTGCCGAAGAAATCCGGACGAGTCCTTGGTCGAACATACCGCTTCCTCCCGGCCCCGCGTGCATCGGGACGTGGTTGAGACACTAGCCAGACGAATCCTTTCAGGCGCGATTCCCGCCGGGGAGAGCCTGCCCAATACGCACGACTTGAGCGCGGAACTTGGTGTCAGCCGCTCCGCCCTCCGTGAAGCCATCAAAGTACTGACGGCCAAAGGCTTGCTCGAAGTCCGCCCGCGGACCGGGACACGCGTCCTGCCGCGCACGAGCTGGAACCTAATGGACCCGGAGCTGTTGAGCTGGTGCGGTCCGGCGCTCGACGAGGATCTCGTCCGCCATCTGCTCGAATGTCGGCACTTGATCGAGCCGGGCGCGGCCGCCCTTGCCGCACAGCGCGCGACGCCGGCCCAGCTTGCCGAAATCGAAGCGGCCTTGGAGCGCATGGCGGAGTCCGATTCGCTCGACGAGCGGGTCGAGGCGGATCTCGATTTCCACGTCGCCATCTTGCGCGCGAGCGCGAATCTCTTCCTCGCGCAATGGGGGCTGGCCGTCTCCTCCATCCTGCTCGCGGCCTTCCGTTTGTCGACCGGCGCAGCCCATTCCTACGACGTCGCCTATTCCGCCCATCGCGAAGTGGTGGAGGCGATCCGCAAGCGCGATGCCACGGCGGCCGACCGGGGCATGCGGCTGTGCCTTTCGGCCATGGCGCATGACCTGCATCTTGAAGAGGTGCGCACCATGGAGCTGCGGACCGGCGAAGCCGCCTGAGACCTCAGGCAGCGCCCTCAAACGAAAACGGCCGGTCCTGCGGGACCGGCCGTTCCTTTGTGAGATATCGTCTCGCGCTCAGGCGAAAACAGTACCCGGCAGATGGATGCCACATTCGGTCTTCGCCTGGCCGCGCCAGCGGCCGGCCCGCCGATCCTCGCCTGGTGCGACCGGCGCCGTGCAGGTGGTGCAGCCAACCGACAGGAAGCCGTAGGCTTCGAGCGGATGGTGCGGCAGATCCCTCGCCTCAAACTCGGAAGCGATCTGCTGAGACGACCAGAAGGCCAACGGATTGACCTTGATCCGGCCATTGGCTTCGGCTTCGAAGAGGCCGACGCCCCGTCGGGTCGCGGACTGGAAGCGCTTCCGGCCGGTGATCCAGGCATCGAAGCCTTCGAGTGCCGTCTGCAGCGGCAGAGTCTTGCGCAGATTGCAGCAGCGGTCGGCATTCTCCCGCCACAGGCTGCCGTCCGAATCATGGCGTGCCACCTGGGTGGCGACGGGCTTGACGATGCGCACGTCAGTCAGACCCAGAAGCGACACCAATTGGTCGCGATATTCCAGGGTTTCGGGAAAAAGCTTTTCCGTGTCCAGGAAGATGACCGGGACGGAAGGGTCGATCTCCGCCGCCATCTGCAACAGCAGCGCAGATTCCGTGCCGAAGGAGGAGACGAGGGCAATACCGCCCGGGAAAGCCTCGGTCATCGCCAGGCGCAGCACCGCGGAAGCATCCATCGGATCGTCGATCCGGGACTGCAGGTCGGCACAGAGGCGGAGGGCCGCGTCTTCGGCGGGAAGGATGGAGGCGGTCGTCGGAGTCATCTCGGTCAAAGCCCTTCAGCAGGAGCTAGGGCCTTAAGAAGAGGATTTTTCTCCAGACCGCAATATGGGGCCAAAAGAAAGCGAAATTCATCTTCCTAAGCAGCACAGAGAAAAATTTTAGCGCTCAAAATGCGACTTTCGCAGAATGCATGGCTTTGCTTTTCCTATGCGAAAACTGGGGAATAACCGCTCATTCGTCCTCACCCACGAAAAAAGCCTCACCCGCTGGGGTGAGGCTTCCTCGTCTTTGAGCTGATCGGCAGCCGGTCAGTCGGCAGCGGGATCGATCCAGCCGATATGCCCGTCCGGACGGCGGTAGACGACGTTGAACTGCCCGGTCACGGCATTGCGGAACATGACGACCGACTGGTCGGCGAGGTCCATGCGCATCACGGCCTCTCCGACCGTCAGCCGGGCGATGACCGCCGGGTTCTCCGCGACCACCGTCGCGAAGTGGCCGGGGATGCCGCCGTTGGCGGCCGGCGGCGCCTCGGCCACTTCGGGCGCGTCGGCCGTCGCCTCCTCTTCATCACGCTCGCGCAGGATATAGTGCTGCGCAGGTTCGAAGCTTTCCGGCGTGTCGCGCTGCGCCATGTCCCGCGCATGCTCGTTCACCCGGCGACGGTAGCGGCGCAGCCGCTTGGCGATGTGCTCGGCCGCGTCGTCAAAGGCGGCATTGGCGTCCGCCGCCTCGCCTTCGCCACGCAGCGTAAGACCGCGGCCCGCATGCATGTTGATGTCGCAAGTAAAAAAGCTTCGCGCTCGGCTGAAGGTGACGTTCGCTTCGAGAGCGTCCCCGAAATACTTTCGGGCGATGGTCTCAAGCATCGACGAGACGCGATGTCGCAGCGCGTCGGAGAGATCGAGTTGCTTACCGGAGACCGTTATTTGCATCTTACCTCCAGATGTTTCCCCTGCAGGAGGCGGATCCGCGGGCTTGCGGACCAGGGGCCGCCTTCTGAAGACTGGGCCCGTCACACAGCCTGTCAATGCCAGCCGGTCAGGCCGCCGCCTTCTCCTTCTTGCGCTGCATGGAACTCGGAATTTGCAGCGTCTCTCTATATTTGGCCACGGTTCGCCGGGCGATGTCCACGCCCTCCTTTCGCAAAGCCGCCACGATGGCATCGTCTGACAGAATGTCGTCCGGGCTTTCCGCGCCGATCATCGCACGGATTCGGTGGCGAATGGCCTCTGCACTGAACGTCGCACCTCCCGTTCCTGCAATCGCAGTCGTGAAAAAGAATTTAAGTTCGTAGACGCCGCGTGGCGTCGCGATCGATTTGTTGGCGGTGACGCGGCTGATCGTGCTCTCGTGCATCTCCACCGCATCGGCGACGTCGCGCAGCGTCAGCGGCCGTAGATGGGCGACGCCGTGACGCAGAAAGCCTTCCTGCTGCCGGACGACCTCCGCCGTCACCTTGAGGATGGTCTGCGCGCGCTGCCGCAGCGACTTCACGAGCCAGTTCGCGGCCTGGAACTGCTCCGAGAGGAAGACGCGATCCTGGCGCGAGGCACTGCCCGCAACCCGGGCGTGGAAAACCTGGTTCACCAGAAGGCGCGGCAGCGTCTCGTTGTTCAGCTCCAGATGCCAGGTGCCATCCGGCAAGCCGCGCAGCAGCACGTCTGGCACCAGAGGTTGCACCGGCCCACTGTCATGGTGCGCGCCGGGTTTCGGGTCGAGCCGGCGGATCTCGGCCGCCATGTCGCTCAGATCCTCGAGATCGACGCCGCAAAGCGCGGAGAGGCGCTTGAAGTCCCGCCGCGCCAGAAGTTCGAGATTGTCGAGCAGGATCGCCATCGCGGGGTCGAGGCGATTCTGCTCGGCAAGCTGCGCCCCGAGACATTCGCGCAGATCGCGCGCGAAGATCCCGACCGGATCGAAGCGCATCATCCGTCGCCGAACGGCTTCCACACGATCGAGGGAGATGCCGAGTGCCGCGGCGATCGCCTCCGGCTCGGCCGTAATCCGCCCGGCCCCATCCAACAGCGCAATGAGATGGGCACCGATCAGGCGATCCGTCGGATCGGCGAAGCCGAGCCGCAGCTGCTGAGCGAGATGGTCCCGCAGGCTGGTCGGGTTTTCGGCGAGGTCGTCGATCCCGGGCCCGTCCCCCTCGAAGACGTGGCCACCACCGATACGGCCGAGACCGGAGGAAAGGCCGCCCGCATAGGCCCCGTCAGCAATGCCGCCGGCGTCATAGGCATTGGAAAAATCGGCGTCGAGCGGCGCCTCCGCCGTGCTCGGCAGACTGTCGGAGGTGACCTGGGCATGGCTGTCTTCGGCCGTCGGGGCAACCGGACGCTGGTCTTGCGCCGGGGCTTCCACCAGGGGCACCTCTGGCCGCTCGTCCCGCTCCAGAAGCGGATTGCGGTCGAGTTCCTCCTGCACGAAGCTGGCGAGCTCGAGGTTGGAGTAATGCAGGAGCTTGATGGCCTGCCGCAGCTGCGGGGTCATCACCAGGGATTGTGACTGGCGCAAAACCAGTCGTGGCCCGATTTTTGCTCCGATGGACATCGGCGCTAGCTTAGCAGCATTGCGCCGCAGCAAAAGTGGCTAGAGGCTGAAACGGTCGCCCAAATAGACCCGCCGCACGCCCTCATGGCTTACCACTTCGGAGGGGCGCCCCTCCATCAGCACCTGGCCGTCGTGCAGGATATAGGCGCGGTCGATGATCTCCAGCGTCTCGCGCACATTGTGATCGGTGATCAGCACGCCGATGCCGCGATGCTTGAGGTGGGAGACGAGATCGCGGATCTCGCCGACGGCGATGGGGTCGATGCCCGCCAGCGGTTCGTCGAGCAGGATGTAACCGGGGCGGCTCGCCAGGGCGCGCGCGATTTCGAGCCGGCGCCGCTCGCCACCCGAGAGGGCGAGCGAGGGCGTGCGGCGAAGATGGGAAATGCCGAATTCCTGCAACAGCCCGTCCAGCATGACCTGCTGCTTGTCGGGGTCGGTCTCGGTGATCTCGATCACCGACTTGATGTTCTGCTCGACGTTGAGGCCGCGAAAGATGCTCGCTTCCTGCGGCAGATAGCCGATGCCGAGGCGGGCGCGGCGATACATGGGCAGCGCGGTGATGGGATTGCCGTCGAGCGTGATCTCGCCGCTGTCAGGGCGGACGAGGCCCATGATCATGTAGAAGGTCGTCGTCTTGCCGGCACCGTTCGGGCCGAGCAGCCCGACGGCCTCGCCACGTTTGACGGTGATCGAGACGCCGCGCACCACGGGACGCTGCTTGAAGGTCTTGCCCAAGCCGCGCGCGACGAGGCCGCCGCTGCCTGCCTTGGGCTGCGCCCGCACAGTCTCCGTCATCGGGCTCGGCATCTCCGTCGTTTGCGTCATCGGGACCTCACTGCGTCGCGGGCTTCGCAGCCGGAGCCGCAGGCTTTGCGGCGGGTGCCGCACCAGGGTCCGCCTGGTTCGGGATGATCAGGCCCTTCACCTGCGCATCGCCCTGCGACAGCAGCCGTGCGATGCCCGTCTTCATGTTCACCAGCGCCTCGTCGCCCGCCAGTACGTTCTGGCCACGCGTGATCCGCACATGGCCCGCGATACGGGCGATGCTGAGGCCCGGGTCATAAACGGCGCGATCGCCCTGGACGATCTCCGTCGCCGTCATGATGACGACATGGCCGATCGCGTCGACGCGCTTCAGCTTGCCGGAGGCATCGGTGTCGGGATCGTTCGAGGGCCCGGTTTTCTGCGACACTTGAGTGGCGGTTGCGGGCTGGGTCTTGTTGTCGGCGTCGGTATAGGCGACCAGCACGTCCGCGGCGATGCGCCGGCCGGTATCCGTCACCAGCACGGCGTTGCCGCGCGCGACGGCCATGTGCTGGTTCGACCAGTATTCGAGAGAATCCCGCGCCGTCACGACGTAACGGGGCGTCGTCAGCTTGAGAGCGTGGCCCGTGAGCACCAGAACGCCCTGGTCCATGTCATAGGCGCCGTGGTCGCCCCAGGCCTGATCCGTGGGCGTGAAGATATGGACGTTGCCGAGCGCGTCGAGCAGGTAGATCTGGTTGTTGCCGTCGAGCCCGCCGGACTGGTCGGCGCCTCCGCTCTTGTCCTGAGTGTTGGTGGTGGTCGCGTCCGCCGCACCAGCCTTTTTGCGATAATGGGCGATGAGCTGATTGGCCGTGACCGTCACGTCCCCCCGCACCGCCTTCGCATTCTGGTCGGCGATGACCTCCTGGCTTTTCTGGCGCCACTCGATGCCGCCGTCGGACGTCACCGTCACGGGGCCGCCATGGCTGAGGTCGATCGCTTGCGCCGCCGCCGGAGCCGGCCGCCCGAAGCCGAGCACCGCCAGGCTGAGCAGAGCGCAGCCCCAGGGAATCACGGCGCGGCGGCGCCGCGCAGCCTTGCTCGTCATCAGCCGGTCAGCCTGTTCTACCTGGGACGTGAAGGGCGCGGAGTCACTCATGGACTCCCGTCTAGCACAAGCTTGGCCGGACCCGTGAAGTGCAGGCGGCTGCCATGGTCGGTGATCGAGAAACCCTGTGCATCCAGGGTGCCGAACGGCCCTTCGGCATTGACCTTCTCTTGCCCCGACGCCGTCGCCTGCTTGAGGTTGATCGCCGCCTTGGAGGTGCGCACCGTGGTGCCGTCGTCGCGATAGAGAACGACGTGATTGCTCAGATCGAGGTGCTGCGCCTTGGCGTGATAGAGGCCGTCACGCGACTGAACCATCAGCCAGGTGCCGTTCTTCAGCGTCATGTCTCCGGCAGGCTGGGTCAGCACCACCGTGTCGGCATCTGTCTGAACCGCCTTGGCCGCCGTCATGGTATAGGGCCGGCCGGTATCGTCGATCCCTTCGTAATGGGCCTTGAGCATGCTGCCCTGGTCCGTCCCGCTTCCCCCCGTGGCGAGGTGATAGGACACGCGCGCAGGGTTGTGCTGGCTCACGAGCTCGGGCCAAAGCATGACCAGGCTGAGCAGCATCAGGGCCGCCAGCGGCAGCAGGCGCTTCAGCCAGCTCACCAGGCGGCGGCGGCGCTTGAGGGCGCCGGCAGAGGGCATTCTGCGGCCGCGCCAGATACGGCGAGCCGTCCCCTGCATCTCTTCGAGTGGGGGATGGCGCAGAAGCTGCAGGCGATCAGGAACGGCGCTCATTCAACCTCCCTTGCCCGATGTGGCACGCTCCGTGCCACGGGACTGTCGCGACCGCGCCCATGAGGCGAAAACTCCCCGCGGGTCCTCGGGAAGCACGATGGGACGATACTGTTCCGTCCGCCGGAACTCATCACAATTCTTGGCAGCGTGTTTCACAGCCGTGCTCTTATACCCATGGAAAAGCGGCAGGCGAATGGCAAATTCGTAACCTCGGTACGGGAACCAGCCGTACCGCCCCGGCTATTCATGATTTTCTCCAATGAGTTCCGGCATCTCCTGTGCTCACGGGCCGCACGGATTGCTGCATTGCACCGAATCGCACCGAAAAAAGCCTCTGCTCTCTGGCCCTGGCAGCAGGGTGGGGCGCATGCTCGCCGCGCCATCCCCTTCTGCCCCGGATGCCATGCCGACGCCTGATCCCGCTTTGCCCTCACCCCGGCGCGTCCGCACCATCGCGCTCATCGTCGCGACCGCCCTCTTCATGGAGCAGCTCGACGGCACGGTGCTCGCGACGGCGCTGCCCAGCATGGCACGGAGCTTCGGCGTTCGCCCGCTCCATATGAGCATCGCCCTCACCTCCTACCTCCTCAGCCTTGCCGTCTTCATCCCCGCAAGCGGAGTGATGGCCGATCGTTTCGGCACGAAACGCGTCTTCAACATGGCGATCGCCCTCTTCACCCTCGGCTCCATCCTCTGTTCGCAGACGACGAGCCTACCCCTTCTGGTCGCGGCCCGGCTGATCCAGGGTCTCGGCGGCGCCATGATGGTCCCCGTCGGTCGCATCATCCTTCTGCGTAGCGTGCCGAAATCGGAGCTGGTCTCGGCCATGGCCTGGTTTTTGGTGCCAGCCCTGATCGGGCCGGTGCTGGGGCCGCCGGTGGGCGGCTTCATCACCACCTACCTCTCCTGGCGCTGGATCTTCTTCATCAACATTCCCGTGGGCCTGCTCGGCGGCGTGCTGGCGAGCCTGCTCATCCCGGACATCCGCGCCACCCATCGCACACCCTTCGACTGGCCCGGGTTCGGGCTCTCGGGCCTTGCCCTTTCGTGCCTCACCTTCGGCTTCACGCTGGCCAGCCGGGGTTCGCAGAATGTGGATGCTCTGTTGCTTCTGCTCGTCGGCAGCCTGGCGGGCATCGCCTATGTCCTCTATGCCCGGCGACGGACGAACGCGATCCTCGACCTGAGGCTGATGCGGGTGCAGACCTTTCGCGTCTCTACCCTCGCAGGCTCGTTGTCGCGCATCACCTGGGGCGCGGTGCCCTTCCTGTTGCCGATGATGATGCAGCTCGGCTTCGGCATGACGGCGGCCGCTTCCGGCGCCATCACCTTCATGAGCGCCGCGGGGGCGATGCTAATGAAGCTCTGTGCCGCGCCCATTCTGCGGCGCTTCGGCTTCCGCCGGGTGCTCATCTGGAATCAGCTGCTTGCCACGCTCTGCATCCTGGCCTGCGCCAGCTTCACCCCGGGCTGGCCGCGGCTCGCGATCTTTGCCGTGCTGCTGGCCGGTGGCTTCTTCCAGTCGCTGCAGTTCACCGCGTACAACACCATTGCCTATGCCGATCTCCGCGCAGACCGGATGAGCGCCGCCACCAGCTTCTACACGGTGTTCCAGCAGCTCATGTTGTCCATGGGAATCTGCGTGGCGGCAGGGGCGCTGGCGGCCTCAGCCCATCTCTTCGGCCGCCACACACCGGACCTCGCGGATTTCCGCGTCGCTTTCCTCGTTGTGAGCAGCGCCTCTTTGCTTTGCGGCCCGCTCTGCGCCAAGCTTCCGCCGAGCGCCGGCGCCGAAATGAGCGGCCATCGTGACCAGCCCAAGACCGCCAAGGCCTGAGGCTACGGCAGTTCCAACATTCTGCGGGAGAAACCCCATGCTCGATACGGTGACAAGCCTTCCCCTCAAGGATGCCTCGCTGTTCCGCCAGGCCAATCTGCTGGACGGGCAATGGATCCAGGCGGATGACGGCAAGACCACCGCCGTCACCAATCCGGCGACCGGCGCGGTGATCGGCCATGTGCCGGCCATGGGCCAGGCTGAGACGCGGCGTGCCATCGATGCCGCCTTCCGCGCCCAGAAGGCCTGGGCCGGGAAGCTCGCCAAGGAACGCAGCGCCATCCTCCGCACGCTCTTTAATCTGATGATGGAGAACCAGGAAGATCTCGCCATCATCATGACGGCCGAGCAGGGCAAGCCGCTCGCCGAAAGCCGCGGTGAGATCGCCTATGCCGCGAGCTTCATCGAATGGTTCGCGGAAGAGGCCAAGCGGCTCTATGGCGACGTCATCCCCGAGCCCATGGGAGGTCGCCGCATTCTGGTGACGAAGGAGCCGATCGGCGTCTTCGCCGCCATCACGCCCTGGAACTTCCCCGCCGCCATGATCACCCGCAAGGCCGGTCCCGGCTGGGCCGCGGGCTGCGCCGGCGTCATCCGCCCGGCGACCGAGACGCCCTTTTCGGCGCTGGCCTTGGGCGTGCTCGCCGAACGCGCGGGCCTGCCGCCCGGCATCTGCAACGTGCTGACAGGCCCTGGCCGCGTCATGGGCGCGGAACTCACCTCCAACCCGAAGGTCCGGAAACTCACTTTCACAGGCAGCACGGAGGTTGGCGCCCAGCTGCTCGCGCAATGTGCCCCGACCATCAAGAAGACGAGCATGGAGCTTGGCGGCAATGCGCCCTTCATCGTCTTCGACGATGCCGATCTCGATGCCGCAGTGCAGGGCGCCGTCATCTCCAAATACCGCAATACCGGGCAGACCTGCGTCTGCACGAATCGCTTCCTGGTGCAGGATGGGGTCTTCGACGCCTTCGCCGAGAAGCTGAAGGCCGCCGTCGAGGCGCTGAAGGTCGCGAACGGCATGGAGGAGGGCGCGACCCAGGGTCCCCTCATCAACAAGGCGGCGGTCGAGAAGGTGGAGGAGCACATCGCGGATGCGGTGGCACGCGGCGCGCGCATCGTCACCGGCGGCAAGCCGCACGCCTTGGGCGGCAATTTCTTCGAACCGACGGTGCTCGCCGACGTGCCGCACGAGGCGAAGATCTTTGCCGAGGAAACCTTCGGGCCGGTCGCGCCGCTCTTCCGCTTCAAGACGGAGGAGGAGGCGATCCAGCTCGCCAACGACACCGAGTTCGGTCTCGCCTCCTATTTCTATGCGCGGGACGTCGGCCGCATCTTCCGTGTCGCAAGCGCGCTCGAATACGGCATGGTGGGTGTCAACGAAGGAATCATCAGCACGGAAGTGGCGCCCTTCGGCGGTGTGAAATCCTCCGGTCTTGGCCGTGAAGGCAGCAAATACGGTATCGAGGACTACATCGAGATCAAATATATTGCGCTCGGCGGCCTCGGTCGCTGATGATCGGATGATTGACGAGGCAGGCTTCCTGCGGGAGCCTGCCTCGTCGCTTTTCGATCATGTCTAGGAGGACCCCGCACAGAACGGGGCCTCGGGGAGGAAAACAATGCCACCGGAACCGATGTTTGACGCACGTGGCGTCGGCAACCAGCGATGGGCGCGTCTCATTCCCGTCGCGATGATCGTCTACATCATTTCATTCATGGACCGCACGAACATCTCCTACGCCTTCTCGGGGATCGGTCATGACTTCCACATCGGCAAGGCGGATCAGGGTCTGGCAGCGGGCATCTTCTTCATCGGCTACGTCTTGCTGCAGATTCCGGGGGGCTGGCTCGCCGAGCACTGGTCCGCGCGGAAGTTCGTTGCCATCATGATCGTCTTCTGGGGCGCGATGGCGCTGCTGTGCGGTTTTGTCCACAACTTCACCCAGCTCATCGTCGTGCGCTTCTTCCTGGGGGTCGCCGAAGGCGGCATCTGGCCCGCGATCCTGGTGCTGATCAGTCATTGGTTCCCGGTGCAGGAGCGGGCGCGCGCCTATGGCTTCTGGATGGCCAACCTCGCCATCTCCTCGATCATCACCCAGCCGCTGTCAGGCTGGATCGTGTCGATTTCGGACTGGCGGACGCTGTTCATCGTAGAGGGAGCGCTGCCCTTTATCATCGCCCTGCCGCTCTGGCTCGCCTTCATCAAGGATCGGCCGCGCGACGCCGCGTGGTGCTCGCCGAGCGAGCGCGACTACATCGAGCGGTCGCTCGCGGCTGACCACGCCCATGACCTGCCGCATGGCGGCTTTGGCGACATCTTCCGCAATCCGACCATCTGGAAGTTCGTCGGCGTCTATTTTCTCATCCAGGTCGGCTTCTATGGCCTCAACATGTGGTTGCCGACGGTGCTCAAGGCGCTGACCAAGCAAGGATTCGGCACCGTCGGGCTGATCGCGGCCCTGCCCTATCTGCTGGCGATCGTGCTGCTCTATGCCAATGGCTGGATGGCGGATCGCACCCGCCGCTATCCGTTCCACGTGTTCCTGGCGACCACGACGGCCGCCGTCGCGCTCGTGCTCTCGGTCTTCGTCGCTTCCACCAGCGTCGTTCTGGCGGTTGCCTTCATCTGCCTCGCGATCGGCGGGGCGCTTGCCTATGACGGGCCTTTCTGGGCGGGCGCCTCACGCGTGCTGCCGGTCGCCCTTGCCGGTGGCGCGATGGGTCTGATCAACGCGCTCGGCAATCTCGGCGGCTATTTCGGACCGTTCCTGGGTGGCTATCTGCAGGACCGGACGGGCAGCTTCGCGGCGACTGCGATGCTTTTTGCCGGGGCTCTGCTGCTGGCCGGGTTGTTGGTGCTGACCATCCGGCTTCGGGCGGTATCGGAGAGCGCGCTGACGGATCAGGCTGTCTGGCGCGGCCAGGGCCACGCGGATTGAACGCGGCAACCCCTCCGGCCTTGAGGCTGGAGGGGTTGGTCGAGGTCTCGATCTGACGGAGATTTGGTTGCGGGGACAGGATTTGAACCTGTGACCTTCAGGTTATGAGCCTGACGAGCTACCGGGCTGCTCCACCCCGCGGGGGTGATGGTGTGAAGGGCGAGGGGTGCTGGGTTTGTGGTGTCCCGGCGTGGTCGCCTTGCGTGGAGATACGTGTAAAGGGTGGGTTGGAAGACCTGGCGGCGACCTACTCTCCCGCGCCTTAAGACGCAGTACCATGGGCGCTGGGGCATTTCACGGCCGAGTTCGGGATGGGATCGGGTGTAGGGTCCCCGCTATGGCCACCAGGTCGTCCAACCCACCCTTTGGGTGTGGTGAACGAGGGTTTGGATGAGAGAGATCGGTATGTGCTTTGGTGTTTTTGATTGGATGATTGCTGTGCGAGGTGGTGTGTAGTTTGTGTGAGCCTATCGGGTGATTAGGACCGGTCAGCTGAACGCATTGCTGCGCTTTCACACCCGGCCTATCGACGTGGTGGTCTACCACGACCCTCAGGGAGACCTGGTTTTGAGGTGGGTTTCCCGCTTAGATGCTTTCAGCGGTTATCCCGTCCAGACTTAGCTACCCGGCTGTGCCGCTGGCGCGACAACCGGTACACCAGAGGTCTGTTCATCCCGGTCCTCTCGTACTAGGGACAAATCCTCTCAAGTCTCCAACACCCACGGCAGATAGGGACCGAACTGTCTCACGACGTTCTAAACCCAGCTCACGTACCACTTTAATCGGCGAACAGCCGAACCCTTGGGACCTGCTCCAGCCCCAGGATGTGATGAGCCGACATCGAGGTGCCAAACCTCCCCGTCGATGTGGACTCTTGGGGGAGATCAGCCTGTTATCCCTAGAGTACCTTTTATCCGTTGAGCGATGGCCCTTCCACGCGGGACCACCGGATCACTATGGCCGACTTTCGTCTCTGATCGAGCTGTCGCTCTCACAGTCAGGCGGGCTTATGCCATTGCACTCAGCAGCCGATGTCCGACCGGCCTGAGCCCACCATCGCGCGCCTCCGTTACACTTTGGGAGGCGACCGCCCCAGTCAAACTGCCCACCATGCAGGGTCCCGGACCAGGATAACTGGTCTCGGTTAGATATCAGAAGCGCCCAGGGTGGTATTTCAAGGATGGCTCCACCGAAGCTAGCGCCCCGGCTTCAAAGCCTCCCACCTATCCTACACAGTGCTCCCCTGATACCACTGCAAAGCTGCAGTAAAGGTTCATAGGGTCTTTCCGTCTGACCGCGGGTACCCCGCATCTTCACGGGGAATTCAATTTCGCTGAGCCCATACCGGAGACAGTGGGGAAGTCGTTACGCCATTCGTGCAGGTCGGAACTTACCCGACAAGGAATTTCGCTACCTTAGGACCGTTATAGTTACGGCCGCCGTTTACCGGGGCTTCAATTCAGTGCTTGCACACCTCCTCTTAACCTTCCGGCACCGGGCAGGCGTCAGACCCTATACGTCATCTCTCGATTTCGCAGAGCCCTGTGTTTTTACTAAACAGTCGCTACCCCCTGCTCTGTGCCACCCGCCCATGGTTGCCCACAAACGGGTCTCGCTTATCCCGAAGTTACGCGAGCAATTTGCCTAGTTCCTTCGATATGGTTCTCTCAAGCGCCTTGGTATGCTCTACCAGTCCACCTGTGTCGGTTTCGGGTACGGTCTATACGCTGGAGCTATTTCCCGGAATGCTCAAAAAGCCAGGACAATCCAATAAGCCCTGACAACATCTCGCATTCGTCACTTCCAGCAGGCTCAGGAATATTCACCTGATTCCCATCGACTACGGCTTTCGCCCTCGCCTTAGGGGCCGGCTAACCCTGCGCGGATTAACCTTGCGCAGGAACCCTTGGACTTTCGGCGACAGTGTTTCTCGCACTGTTTGTCGCTACTCATGTCAGCATTCTCACTTCCGATACCTCCAGGAGGGGTCACCCCATCTCCCTTCGCAGGCTTACG